>JAJFIP010000382.1 GCA_021774875.1 Emcibacter sp. | reverse complement strand
ATCCATCCATTTCCGGCATCAGGCAATCCATCAATATGAGATCAAACTTCCTTTGCCTGACAAGTTCCACAGCTTCAAGCCCGTTGCCGGCAGAGGTTACCAGACAGCCATAATTACCCAGTATTTTTCTGGTCACCATCTGATTGACACTGTTATCTTCCACCAACAGAATCTGTACCCCATTAAAATTCAACTGCTCTTTTTCTGAGGTTCTGCTGCAGTTATCTTTTTGCCGCAATACCTGACGGGTAATCAGTGGCAGGGGTGTGTTTTTCTGTTTGGCCGACCAGATTGCCGAAAGGCTATGAATAATTTCTGACCCTGCAACAGGCTTGATCAAATAACCCCCAAAGCCTGCCTGTTCAATTTCTATATCAGTAAATTTAAGGGGGACAGAGGATATTATCATTAAGGGAATATCACCTATTTCCTCATGATTTCTTATGGCATGGGCCAATTCAAGGCCATCCATTCCCACCATCAAATAATCAATCACCGCAATATCAAACGCCGGTCCGGATCGGGCTGCTGCAATAAGTGCTTCCAGTGCCGCCTGCCCTGAGTTGACCCTCGAAACTGCTATATTTCTGCTGAGCAACTGTTCTTCGGTAATTCTGCAGGCGACTCTATTGTCATCCACTACCAATATCCTGACGCCAGTCAGATCAAAATCATAAATAATTTCTTCCGGGGTTTCTTTGCCAGGATCCCGCAGAAGTATCATATCAAAAGAGAAAACAGATCCGATCCCAAGGGTACTTTTTACCTTGATTTCACCGCCCATCATTTCAACAAATTCACGGGAAAGGGCGAGGCCAAGTACGGTACTGCCAAAGTTCCTTTTACCAGCATCTGGACTCGCAAAACTATTCCTCCAGGCAAATTTATCAAAAATATGTGCCTGTTTTTTCCGCGCCATGCCAATGCCTGTGTCTTCTACAATCACATGAAAAATGACCTCTTTATTGTTGCCTGTATTTTCGGCCTCAACACTGATAAGCACATGACCTGACCTGGTATATTTAAGAGCATTATTTGAAATATTTAGAATGATCTGGTGAATTCGCCCGGGATCTCCAAGTACATATCGAGGGGTTCCGGGCGCATAGCGCAAGATCAATTCTACATCTTTCTTCGCTGCTTTGGCTGCCATAAAACCAGCGATCTCCTCCATGAGGTTCTGAAGATCAAAGGGGATAATTTCAAGGGCCATGCCGCCCGCCTCAATTCTGGAAAAATCCAGAATGTCATTAAGCAAATCAAGCAGGTTATCCGCCGCCAACGCGACGGCTCCTGTATAGCTGCGCTGTTCTGCGTCCAGTTGAGTATCAAGTAGTAGGTTTGTCATGCCAATCACCCCATTCAGGGGTGTTCTGATTTCCCGGGACATATTGGCAAGAAATTCCAGCTTTAATTCTGCGGCATCACCTGCTTCTTTTCTGGCCTTCTCTCTAGCGCTGGCCAGTTGATTTTCAACTATTTTCAGGCGTTCGGCTTTCCGAAAATAACCGAAAATCACCCCCGCGCACATGGCAATCGCAACCACAAACATCTCAGGTAAAATATCCAAAAAAATATCCTTCGTAATCTAACTGATAACAATATCTACTTCTTAGTTAAGCATATTAGGATATAATGATTTACTCTCGTTAACAGAGCGTAAATGAGACGGAAATTTTAAGAATATTGGATTTTTACTGAACCAGAAAGGATTCTGATTTCCCGGACATAAGAAAAGTTGAATTTGGCAGCAGTGGCATAATCATGGAATAATTATAATTAATGGTGACACTGACCGTTTTAGTCTGATCCGATGGATCTACTATCACACTAACATCAATATTTTCTATTTTTTCTTCATGAATCAAGATAAAGCTGTCTTGGGCAACACCTTGTATCTCGCTTTTTACCGTAGCGAGATAGCTTTCTTCCAGATTTCCTGCATCAAAATTTACCATGGCATAGCGGGTTGCCTGTTCGGCTGAATAATGGAGTATACTCTGGGTAAAAACAATCAGGACAAATTCAAAAAATCCAAATGTTAACATCAGGATGATCGGTGCAGCAAAGGCAAACTCTATCATGGTTGTCCCACGTGAGTTTTTTGTGAATTTTTTTAATAAACCCGATAACATTTCGGCACCCTTATCCTTAATTTAACCTGATAGTAGAGGTTTCAGTTATGGGAAAACTAGACATAAACCAGTCATAATTGAAAAAAGGTGTAGTAAAATTTTCCCTGACTGTAATATTGATGAAGGCACTGACATCTTCATCAGCGCAGTCCACGGTACATAATTGCTTGACAGCAAAACACATGCAATAAAGTTCTACGTTCACTTGCGTCGAGTCAATCATTGTATCACCGAGAGATGTCGTCACGGCAGAATTAATATTTGTTAAATCACCCTGAGACGGCTTTCTGACGAGGGCATATTGCGTGCCGGCCTTGGCAGCATTGGCCAGTTCCATCTTGCGCACAAACATTGAACCCATATCAAGCGAGCCAACGATCATTAAAAGGATTAAAGGCATGACCAGAGCCAGCTCAACCAGTGGCGAGCCTTTTGTCGAAGATGCCAGTTTTTTTATCAAATTTTTCATTTTATCATTCCACCAATGCTACAATCGTTCTGGATATGGCCCCGGAAAGGTCAAATTCGTCACAGCCCTCGTGATTGTTGGAAACGACCGAATTACCGGAAAATGTTACCTTGTCCGCGACCAGCAACAGACAACCCGGCACCACATCGCCGACCGCACCACCGCTATATCTTACTTCCTGATTAGGAAAATAAACTGCCCCCTTGAGGTCCATATCGGCCCCGCCCAAAAAGCTGTTTATCCCATCCTCATAAACCGCATCGGGATCCTGAAAAAATACTATGCCTTTATATGGCCCGGACGTCATCGCCTTAAGCGTAATATCTGCACCCCCATTTATGGTTACCGTTGCAATCTCTGCTGGCGAAGGTCCGGTCAAAATGATTGCCACACCTTCTGGATCGGGACCACTAGCTATACTTATCAAGCTTGCACTACCTGCCATAGTAAAGGCATCGCCATCTATAATATATATCCCTGGCTCCATTTCGACATCTGCCCCGGCACTGATGGATAATCCATCACAATATCTGCCCGGTAGTAATCTGACGGGCTGCGGCTCATTACCCCTGACATTCCTGTTGGTTTCCAGACAGGCCACAGGATCTACCGGAACAGTGAGACCCTCAAAGGGATTTTCTGATCTTTGTGAAAGAGCCTGAATGGGGCTTGGTACGTCCAGAGTCGCATTAGCTCCCTTGAATATATCACCATATGCCTGAGCTGCGGGATCTGCGCTCAAAGCTGCTGTACCGTTGAGGTATATGGCTTCTGAGCTGTTTGAGTTGGAGGCAACGCCACAGCCGATCGTAACATCTGACGTACCGGAAAATTCCAGGGCCTTGTCACGGGTTTCATTCAGGGCCAGAATACAATGCTCGCCATTGGTTAATATGCCAGCAGTTGCGCTGGCAAGGATAGTTGTCCTGTCCATCCCCAGCATACTGGTGAAAAGCCGGACGCCTGGGCGGGTAAATGTCACCATCACATGATTGGTAAGGCCCACAAATTCACCCGTGGTCGGTGGGGAAGTGACCACAATAGTATAATCACCGCCAACATTAAAATTATTATTTCCCGCATCCACTTTTGCTGCCAGCAATATGGCTTGCTGGGTTTCTCCTTTAGACAGCGAATAAGCAGCCGTAATAGCAGAAGAATCTGCCACGGACTGTAATTGGCGTTTTTCCATAAACCACAGGGTTGCATCGAAGCCCAGACCTGCAAAACCAAGGAATACCGGCATTATCAATGCGAAATAAATCAGTGAGGCCCCTGATGCTGAATGTCTGACTTTTAATAATATTTTATATATATTATCCCACATGTCATGTCTCTGTATTGTTATACCCAAAATCCCATTGTAGTGTTTGATATTAAAGAAATAATTAAGATTGGATAAAGTTAGTCTTTAATTTATTTAAAATTATTCTGGATAGATTCCAATTGACGCAGCCATCATGTCGTATAACAATCAATTTGAGGACAACGGGTGCGCAAGGGAAAGGGAATAAACCGTCATGGAATATTTTGATCAGGCCCTGGAATGGATAATAACAGATCGAGGCTGCCGGATTAGCGGAATTTGTCCCGGACTAACCGGTATAATTCTGGCGCGGCCTGTTTGATCCACAGCCATTGATATTTCAGCGTCAGACTACCCCAGCCATGCGTGCGGTATTTACGGGCGCTGGTTATTAACTCCGCCCCACAACAGCGCAGCTTTATACCTGCCTGCCGGGCATACCATACCAGCAGGTGATCTTCGCCGTAGGGAGCATGTTCTGGAAAGCCGCCGATTTTGGCGAAATTTTCTTTACTCAGACAGAAGCCCTGATCACCGAAGGGGAGGCCTAAAAATTCGGAACGAACCCAGGCCCCCCATTCATTGAGACGCGTGGCACGCGGGCCATCATTTTTAAATTTCAAATGAAAATAATGCAGGGCATCGGGAAATGCCTGTACAGAAGCTTCAAGCGCATCAAGGCCCTTAACCGTAACCCGCGAATCCGCATGGAGAAACCAGAGAAATTTGCCCTTTGCTGCTTTTGCCCCGGTATTTTGCTGAATCGCCCGCCCCTGTGCGGAGGTTATCCAGCGATGTCGGGTTTCGCCCGTCTGTTTAACTTCGCCGCAAGACACGATAATAATTTCAGTTTCCGCTGGCAATGCCGTCAGGTCATCCAGAAGCTCCGTCACCTGATCTTCATCAGGGCCGAGGGGAATGATGATGGAAATATTCTTCATATTTTCAGCAGGTCTAGCAGTGCTTTTTTATCCACGCTCAAGGCACTTTCCGGTGTCAGGACAGCAGACTGCAAACTCTGTCGGCAGCCGCAACTGTCAGCAGGGTTTTGCTCATTTTTCAGAAATCCGCCCAGAAGTTGCTTGGCTAACTCAAGGCTCTCTCCAAAGCGGGAAATTACCTGTTCAACGCTCACATGCTGTTCCGGGTCATCAAGCCAGCAGTCATAATCAGTGATAACTGATATGGTGGCGTAGCATATCTGGGCTTCTCTGGCCAGAAAAGCTTCGGGCACATTGGTCATGCCCACCAGATCACATCCTGCCGCCCCTCTCAGAAAAAAACTTTCCGCCCTCGTGCCAAGACGCGGGCCATCTACACAGGCATAAGTGACGCCCGTATGAACCTCTATACCCATATCAGTACCTGCAATGCTCAAAGCTTGTGTCAGCGCGGGGCAGGTGGGTTCAGCGGTCGAAACATGGGCCGCCAGACCGCCGCCGAAAAAACTCTTTTCCCGCTGACCTTTGACAAAATCAAAATACTGGTCAGCAATGCAGAGATCGCCTGGTTTCAGTTCATGACGCAGACTGCCTACGGCTGAAATCCCGATCAGACGGGTAACACCAAGTTTTTTTAAAGCCCAGATATTGGCCCGGTAATTTACTTCATGGGGCAGATATTCATGGGACTTGCCGTGACGGGCAAGAAACACGACCGGCTTGTCTCCGCCATATGTTCCGATCCTGAAAGTCGCCGATGGCGCACCAAATGGGGTTTCTACCACACTTTCGTCAGTAACATCCAGACCCGGAAGATCATAAATTCCTGAACCGCCAATAATTCCTATCACTCGCGCCCTCTCCTCACATTTCGCTACAGGATGAGCCATAGGCAAAGCAGCTATAGCAGCGATGATGTTTCATGCTGATGCGCGTCGCCAAACTGTCAGTCAACGACACCCCCAGATCATATTCACGGTCATCATCCACCAGTGTACAGGCATAGGTCCGCATTTCACCATCCTGTTTCACGATCATGCGGGAAAAAGCACACATGAAATCCTTGCGGCTTTCTTCATTCTGGTAGCGGGTCATACAGTCTGTGGTCACATGGGGCACGTCAGGCAATGAGCCGGGCAGGGCAAAGTCGGGAAAGGCCACCAGAGTAATATCTCCCGGTAAATCATGGGCCGAGAATAATTCGGCAAAGGCAGCCTCGGTGGCCTGCTGGTCCTCATCCGGCCAGATATGGCGAGCAACAGAAATGGCAAATCCCATATCATAAAGCAATTTCAGCCCCACAAGAGCCTTGGCGAAATTGCCTACACCCCGACCCAGATCATGGATGTGTTCTTCATAGTGATCCAGACTGATCCGAAAGGATACCGGATGCGGGCTGGAAAGTAACGGCACCAGTTCCTTCGACCGCCGTTGCAGGGCTTCGGTCCCGTTTGTCAGTACAAGACAGGGCCTATGAGCGGATGCAAGCTGCAAAATTCCGGGAAAATCCTTAGCCAGAAATGGCTCGCCGCCCGTGAAGGAAAATTGTTCCACCCCAAGTTCCATGGCTTCCGAAATATAGGGTCTGACGTCATTCAGCTTGACCAGACCCAAACGGGTATCGCCGGGCTTGGAGCCTTCCAGACAAAAATCACAGGCCAGATTGCACGCTGTTCCGGTATGAAACCAAAGCTCGCGCAGCCCATCGCTGTCAATATAGCCCCGCGCATCACCGAGCGGGGTTCTGAACCAGTCTTGTGATTTTTGCGGAGTCTGATATTTTCTCATTGGTTCAGCCATATTTAACCCCTTCGTCCGTCACAAATTCACATATCAGGCGATGAAGATTTTGACGGGCGGGGCGGGGATCAGCCGCCAGATCCTGCTGTGCCTTCTTCAGATCAGGCTCAACATCAATATCATAGCTCGGGGAAATATTTTTCACCCTATGACCCTGCGCCAGGCAGAGATTTTCCAACTCACCGCCCAGCCTGTCCGTGCTCCACGGCAGGGTCGTCATATCAGGCCAGGGTTTGCGTGCGCCCATAATTGTAACACCACCGTCCGATGCGGGAGAAAGCACAATGTCGCTTTGGGTAAGAGCCAAACGGGCTTCCTGAAAATGATCAGGGGCTAACATGGGGGCATCGGTACCTATAAATATGGTCTTGTCATGTCCCGCTTCCCGCAATTTCCGGTCTATGGTCTGGAGCCTATGGCCAAGACAGCCTTCTGGCTGGGCCATGACCTTATGGTCGCGGTCAAGTAGATCGCCGGCCCAATTGTTGTCGTTGGCGGAAGCTGGTGATAACACAACCGGACCTTGCCAGTCGTGCGCATCTTCCAAAGCACATTCCAGCAGGGCTTTGGCAATTATATATGTCTGTTCCGCGCCTATGGTTTCTGCCAGACGCTGCTTGCCCTGAAACAGAGTCGGACGTTTGCAGAAAATAACCAGACTAGGGGCTTGATCAGACATCTTTATTCTCGATCTCATTCATTACGAAACCCATCACATGAGCAAAATCAGGCGGCAGGTCATCGGACGTGACCTTGCCGGCGAATTCTTTCACCCGCTTGAATTGTTCAAAATATCGACGACAGTTTTTGCACATCATAATATGGCCATGAAACCGCATGCGGGTCATCAGACTGGTCTGCCCATCGATAACTTCCGAAATTTTGCCGACAACAACGCTGCATTTAAGATAAACCATAGCTTATGCTCCCACGACAGCAGCGCGCAATGCTGCACGGGCGCGATGAATACGGATGCGCAGGTTACCGGGGCTTATCTCAAGTGCATCGCAGATTTCTGTTGTATCAAGGCCTTCAAATTCCTTCAGCAGCAATACTTCGCGGTGAGTATGGGGAAGATGATCCATCTGTTCGCGCACCAAAGTCAGCAGACGTTTGTCATCCAGACGTTTGGCCGCAAGTCCGTCCCAGCCAGGGCAATCATTTATCCAGCGTCCGGCTTCGTTAAAGTAATTCTCTTCCGCGTCAATACCCACGTCAACATAGCGTTTGCGGCGGCGAATTTCGTCGATAGCACTGTTATGCACGGCCCGGTACAGCCAGCTTTTTATACTGCAACGGCCATCAAAGCGGCCTATGGTGTGATAAATATTCACCAGACTGTCCTGAACAATTTCTTCGGCAGCACCCCGATCGCCAAGCATACGTATGGCAAAGCTGAGCAGCCCTGATCCGTGAAGGACCATGATTTCTTTCCATGCAGAAGTGTGCCCTGCCTTGAGAGCATCAAGCTGAGCGGTTTCTGGACTGTGATGTACCTCATCACCCTGCATATTATTTTTCTCCAACCCACATGCGGATTTTCCAGAACCATAGTTACACAACTCCGATAAGTCCCATAACTTTTTTGTGACAAAGAATGATAGATCACGGCTCCGTCCTCTAATTTCTTGAAAATAAATTCAGGAAAAATCTGAAAATACTGGCAACACGAGGCGTGAAGCTCGCTTTCAGATGATTATTAGCCAGCTTTTTCCAGATTTCTGCCTGAGTCGGATAGGGATGTATGGTCGCCCCCACATGTGACATTTTCAGGCCCGAGGTAATGGCAAGTCCGATCTGGGAAATTGATTCCCCCGCGTGGGACGATACCATAGTCGCGCCAAGGATACGGCCTGAATTGCGCTCCACATGCAGCCTTGCGAAGCCCTCGGTTTCTTCCTCAAGAACGGCGCGGTCGATTTCTGACATCTGTGCGCTATAGGTGACCACATCATCGCTTTTTTCTGCGGCCTGTGCGGCAGTCATGCCCACATGAGCAATCTCGGGCGAAGTATAGGTCGCCCAGGGCATCACCAGAGCAGATGTTTTTTTACTGCCAAAAAACAAGGCATTCTGGATAAGGATTTTCGCCATGGCATCCGCACTATGGGTGAATTGATAGGGCGAACAGATATCGCCCGCTGCATAAATTTTTGAACTTGTGGTTTGCAACTTGTCATTGACCGTAATCCCGCGCCGGTGATAATCAACCCCGGCGGCTTCCAGGTTCAGCCCTTCAATATTGGGGATACGTCCGGCAGCAACCAGAATTTCATCGGCTTCTATGATGCGCTCGCCATCACCGTCTTTCAAGGTAACGCTCTTCATACTGTCAGACTTGTCTGCTCTGACCACCTCTGCACCCAAAATCAGGTCAATGCCTTCTTTTTCAAATTGTGTTTTCAAAACCGCGCTGGCGTCCGGGTCTTCAATGGGCACCAGACGGTCAGCCATTTCAACAATGGTAACCCTGGCCCCAAAGCGGCGGAATGCCTGGGCCATTTCACAGCCGATTGGTCCGGCACCAATCACAATCAGATGTTCTGGTAACCGGGTAAGGGAAAATAATGTCTCATTGATCAGGGGGGCTGCCTCTGTAAGCCCTGTTATGGGCGGCAGGGCGGCTCTGGCCCCTGTGGTGATTGCCGCACGATGAAAATTCAGCTTTTTGCCGCCGACCTCAATACAGCCAGGGGATAGAAAACTACCCTCACCAAGAAAAACGTCAATGCCAAGCTCGGTAAACCGCGCCACACTGTCATGATGGGCAAGACCGGTCCGCTTCTGACGCAAGCCTTCCATGACCCGCTCAAAGTCCGGTTTCATGCCGCTGTCGTGGGCTTTATGGGCCGCCTTCAAGAGTGCTTTGGACGGCACACAGCCATAATTCAGACAGTCGCCGCCCATCAGGTGACGTTCCACAAGCGCAACTTTTGCCCCAAGTCCCGCAGCCCCCGCAGCCACGACCAGACCCGCTGGTCCCGCCCCGATTACCACAAGGTTATAACGCCCAATGGGGGTGGGATTCTGCCAGTCTGACGGTGCCAGCATATTCACCAATTCCTGATTATATTTATCTTGTGGATAAACCATAACGGTCATACTTCTTCTCCTGCCTCTTGGGGCACTGCTTCGCGTAGGGCACGGCGGGCAAGTGTGGTCACATAAACCGTGACCGCCACCGTGACGGCAAATCCGACCCAGACCAGAATATTCTGAGCATCCTCTGCCCCCTGACTTTTGGCATTTGCCAGTTCCGTCACCTTGGTCACCAAAGAACCAAGATAGGTATAAAGAAAGGTTGCCGGTAACATGCCAATGAAAGAAGCCAATACGTAACTGCGGGCTTTCACGCCCGTTAACCCCAAGGCGTAATTAAGAAAGGTAAAAGGAAACAACGGTGACAGGCGAAGTAACATGACGATTTTGAACCCCTGCTCCCCCACAGCTTTGTCAATCACAGCAAAGCGTTCGTTCCCGGCCACCTTGGTCTGTACCCAAGGCCTCAGACGCCCCCGGGCAAGGCTGAAGGCAACAAAAGCGGCCAAAACACTTGACGGTGAAACCAGAAGCGTTCCCCAGAGAGGGCCATAAATGAAGCCCGCGCCAAGGGTGAGTATTGACGCCGGAATCAGCATCACCGTGGTAATAACATATATCACGGCGAAGGCCACAACCCCCCACATACCGCTTGCCTTGACCCAGACAATCAGTGCCTGCATCCATTCATGAACCGGATAGAAAATACTGATCCCGATCAAGCCTGCAACGATCACAGCAATTTTTAAAATGCCCTTCATATATCCACTTTCTAAGTTAATGCCCTGCCCAGCCAGAAAAGAAGTATTCCAAAAGCCGCCGCACCGGGCAGAGTTACCACCCAGGCAGCAAGCATGGTTTTTACGGCTCCCATATGAAGATTACCTTTTGCTCCTGAAGCCCCGACACCAATCAGAGCCGAGGCAGAAACATGGGTGGTTGACATGGGCAGACCAAATATGGCC
>JAJFIP010000381.1 GCA_021774875.1 Emcibacter sp. | reverse complement strand
CTGCGCGCCTCCTGATTCTGATTCACCGCTCTTTGTCCGCCATCACGCTTATTTAATTTAAGCGATCTGCTCCGCCCAGGCAGGACCATCTACTTCTAATTGTATGTCCCGCCTTCTGTTTTGGCGTTGACCACTTTACCTCTTAATTCCAGTTGAATTTTCGGTTTAGTTGCAATGGTTTTAAGCGTTTCGGCTCTTTTTCTCTAAAGTCGGATTACCTCATTTTCAATTTATCAGTTCTTCGCATGATGCGAAGGAGGTGTTTATGCGTCCGTTACTCACTGCTGCAGGAGTCGTAATCGAACTCTGGGAAATGAGGCAAAAAGGTCCATGCGTGTCGAAAAATGAACGATCAATAATCTAACTGCAGAAAGAAAACTATTATGTTGCCGTCTTTCATGAGCAAGCCACCATGCAGGAAAAGACCACGAACGATTCGCTTTCAGCTGCTACTGGCAGTGAACGTGATTCTTGGTGTGGCCCTTGCAGGGCTACTTTTATGGCAATACGAACGCGAGATGGAAGAAGCTGTCATGAAAAAGCGTTCTGGTCTAAATGACGAAGCAATAGCGATTCATGCAGCAGTCAGGCACTTGGTTCAAGATCATGGTACGCGTGATGTTCAAAGTTATATAAACGACGTTTGTCAGCAGATGTGGAATTCCACGTCTCCGGGGCATCATATTGTAGTTCGACTGAAAGGAAAAGTACTTCAGACAAAACCTGATTCACCGAAAGTAGCAGAAATCCTTTCTGCGATAGATTCTACTGCAGCGAAAAGTAAAAGATGGAATGATTTTGGTAAGCTCGAACTAATTGTTGGACACCACACGGAGGATGGTATCATTGTGTTAGTTTCCGAGAATCTTAAAAATGTACGTCGGGCTATCCGTCGCAAGATTTTGGTACAGCTTGCCATCTTGGGAACTTTAGGTCTGTTGGCGGCATGTGTCGTCAATGTAGTTCTGTTGCAGATTATTGGCGCTCCACTGAGCCAACTGTTGAAGACCGTCGAAAACATTTCATCTGGAGACCTGGAATCGGAAGCTCCGACATTCAAAAGCTATGAAATGAATCAGTTGTCACTGGCCATTAATTCAATGAGTCAATCGCTGAATGAGAATGATCGTGAACGTCGGCAACAAATGGAAAAGGCAAGGAACATCCAACAACACCTGCTTCCAAATGGCATTCAGATTCCAGGTCTAGCGACGGCATGTGTATTTGAACCTGCTGACACGGTTGCAGGTGATTACTATGACTTTCTACCGTTGGCAGATGGGTCATGGTTGATTTGTGTGGCAGACGTCATTGGACATGGTGTTCCGGCAGCAATGGGGGCAGCAATGCTCAAAGCACTGCTTATGGCCGCTTCTGAACTGTCACCATACGATCCTGCAAATCTACTGCAAGAAGTTAATCAACGATTTGCTGCCACAATGTTGCCAGGTAACTTTGCTTCGATGTTTCTCGCTCGTTGGAAACCGGACACAAATGAATTCTCGTGGGCAAGTGCAGGCCATCTTCCTGGAATAATGCTAGAAAAATCAGGACGTCTCGATTCATTGAAAAGCACAGGGACGTTGATGGGGTTGGACTCTGGTACTGTTTGGGAGCAGCGAACTACTTTTTTATCAACTGGAGACCGAATTTTACTCTTCAGTGATGGGGTGACGGAAACACGCAGTCCGAACGGAGAACTCTTTGGACAGGAACGATTAACTGCGTGGTTTTCATGCTGCAGTGTACTTTCACTTCAAAGCACTGTAATGCGGATTGTTGAAATTCTAATTGAGTGGCGCGGTGAGTCTGTCTTAAGTGATGACCTAACAGTTGTGGTACTGCAATGTGTTTCCAGCGATAACGGAACCTCAATGATCGAGACTGATAGCAACAAGTCATTTGTATTACAAAACATTCTTACTAAAGTGGAAAAGAAAACAACTCAATGATAAGTAATAAATTAATTGAAAATAACACAGCAACAAATCAAAAGCTTATAGCTCAACACCGATTTGTAGACTTATGAGCAAATGGAAAAACATGAAGCAGATTCAACGTCGGAAATTCACAGTAACGAGATATTCATCAAGCTTAGTTTGCGAAACTTGTTAAATGTATGACAGTAAATGAATACGAATTATATTAGATGATGAAAGAACAGGGAATAACTCAAGAATTTTTTGATCGGCTCCATAAATTTGTAAAATCTGGTGTTGTGCCGAAAATTAGAATCGTCCTACTGAATAACTAATTCCGCTGGTTAGCTATTAGTGTGCAAGCCTATTGTCAAGATTTTACAGATTCCAGGACACTTCATTAATGGAAATAAAATGGGGCAAATGGGGCATTTCGAACCGGAGAGTCTGGACTTTGGTATTTTGAGCGTTAGAATAATTTAAGAATTTTGGGGTTTCATACCGAAAATGTGAATATGAATAGAAGAATCGTGTCCATTATCTTGTTGCCGTGGGTACTTCTGACTCAGTCAGTTGCCTTCGGGCACTCCCACGAAGGCAATCAGCCTGCCGGGCGCTCCCTACGTACGCATATTCATATAGATCATGCACACAGCCATCAGCACGACTCCCACAGTCATAACCATGACAATGGCGACAATTCGGAGCATGAAAAGCAGCGTCCTTTACAAGTTGAATCGTTATTTGACCACGACGCGTCAGCGGTTTATATCAGCAGTATGGATGTGATTTCAGGCTCGCGATCAACAATTAAGACGGAAATCAAAGTTCTGTTTCAATGGGACATCATCGGATGCAATTCATCCTCTGAATTTCCGCAACTCACAGAAACCGGACGGACGCCCTTTGACTGCGCGCCTCCTGATTCTGATTCACCGCTCTTTGTCCGC
>JAJFIP010000039.1 GCA_021774875.1 Emcibacter sp. | reverse complement strand
CAACTTGCGCCTCAGTGTCGTCGCCGTAGATTTTCTTAAGGTCGCTTTCAACAACAATATGGACAGCATCATCCACGTTAGGATGTTGGCTCAATCCTCGCTCAAAAATACCACCAACTGCTTCACCAGCCAGCTCAACCTTCATCCATCTCCCACTGTTCATTTCATCGCTGGAAACGGTGATCGGAGCGGCTGATGCTCCAACCTCAGAGACGATTCCAAATAAATCTTGGTAGCCTTGTTTAATGCGAACAAAGCTGCCGACTTGGCCGACTCGGTAGGTTGTCCCATGGATAATAGATAGGCCTGACGATAGTGACTTAGCTAACTTAACCGTCACCGAGGCACCTGACACCGCGCTGACCTCACCAATGAAAGTTGGGTCGGATTGAGTCATTCTTTGGTGGCCTCACCGGCATCTGACACATCCACCTCACTAGAGCTCCACTCGAAATCAACTGATTGCGACAACGCACAAAAGCGACAAAACTTAACAAAATCTCCAAGGGAAAAATATCCAGGATTCTTGTCGATAACGTTTTCCCAAAAAGTCGCTCTTATTTCTAGCCAATTCTTCGGGGGTGGCCCCAACTGCCATTTGGCTTTGACGCCATTGATCACAGCGCCATCTGCTGCAAAAACGGAGAAGTTTGGTCGCGAAAACGCCATTTGGATTGCTGGCTCTTCAGCGTCGAGTGATCCATATTGGAAGGCAAAAACAGATGAGTTTGAATTCATGGCCAAGGCCTCGTCCAGAACCGCACAGATGTGCGAATCCCGAAAAGAAAATCCAGTTGTTAGCAATAGAGTATCCGGCGTAAGCAAAAAGCTTTTCAACCGCTCAAACAGCGACGAGTATGGTTGTTTTTGAGTAAGATCGTATTTTAAATGATCTGGGTAAACCAATTGATTGGCGTCTCGCCCGCCACTCCGAACTACTCCGTTTTCGGAAAGCTTCCAACCTAGAGAACCGTGAATTTTCCACAGTCTTGACCAGCGAGGGGGAAGTTCGTCACCTGAAACAGTGGCAGGGTCGAAGAATGGTTCGTGACCGCCCGAGAAACCGTCATAATAAGGAGCATGAGCTGCCTCAAAAGCCTCTTCAAAAAGGAGGTCATAGTTGGTGGTGAAAATTTCGACGGGATGGGGGCGTTGGGTTCCCGATATCCACGAGATAAGTTCGTTGTAAGCACATCTATCTTTTGGAAGATTAGCTCCGACCAAGGTTCCAATGGCGTCACAAATGTTCTTGCCAACGCTTTCATGCCCAAGCCCATCCAACCCGTTCACTTCGCTGCTTCCGAGAGCACTTTGAAGAAGTCTGACTCTAGAAAGAATCGTTTCTATGTTGACGCTGTCAACCTTCGGGTCATCTTCTAAGGACTTAACAATGGCCGCAACTGCAGTCGCCTCTATTCCCGACAGCGCGGCAACTGACATAGAGGTTAAATCGTCGACTCCTGGGATTAAGGGAGCGCCATTTTCATCAAGATTACCAGACGCGCCCGTGCGTATGGCCAGCGGAGCGCCTGCCCCTACCAACAGGCCTATTCTTTTACGTCCCTGAGAAAGCAACTGGCGAAGGTCGGCCATGTATCGGTCTGGATTGTGTGTAGATTGCAATGTCTTCCCCAAGTAACTCGCTGAAAAGCCCAATGAACTTGATTTGACTCTATTGACGATCATGGATGCCCACAACCTTTTGTTGTGTCGGACAGAGGCCAGGTGAGATGAACGCAGTATTGTCTATAGTAGCGAGGTGCCCATGAAGGGATGATTGTCCGCTTCGAGAACAATTGGCCGAGTTTTTTTGCATTCGCTTCTAACTTACGCATTCCTGAACTTTTGCTCACCGGGTCGCCGCTGCGGCGAACGTTCGGAAACGCCTACATTTCGGTTTCCTAGGGTACAACTTCGTACTTCTCTGACTGTCCGGGCGGGCTGTCATGAACCGAACCCGGCGAGCGGTTTCTGCCCTTCAGGTGTCCATCCCTGACAGGAGAAGGCTTGGGGCGTTGCCCCTGGCGCGCTTCGATGAAAACAGATCGAACAGACCCTTTCTTTGTCGGCTCCCCCTAAAGGTTTCCCCCAACAAATGAAGAGGGTCTTTCGCCGGTTTTTCCCTCCGCTTGCACCCCCATTCTCGCCGAAGGGCAAGGTTTCAGACGTGAAACCCAACCCCATTAAGGAGAGAAAAAAATGACACAACTACATGCCCAACCCTATGACCTTGCGGCCTCAGGTTTTTATTTTGAAACAGCAGAAGACTATGACGCCAAGGCCGACGCCCTGCGCAACGACTACGGCGACCCCGTTGAAGAATTTGAAATTCAGTTCATTGACGGCGAACTGATCGATTGCGAACTGGCCAAAGCGATTGGCATCAACCAAGCAAATTTCAGAGAGTTCCTGGAGGGTGCAGACACTTGGCAGGACTGGGAAAAGCAGCGAATTATCGTAGCCGTGGGCGAATGCGGTTATGATTTTGACGCCGATAAAGACCCCAGCAACTACAACATTGATCTGTATGAGGCTGACAGCCTGCGCGCTTTGGCGGAGCAATTTGTTGATGAAGGTCTTTACGGCGATATCCCCGAGAGCCTGCAGAATTACATCGATCATGACGCGATTGCCCGTGATCTGGCGGTGGAATTTTCGGAAATCACCATTGCAGGTGAGAGGTTTGCTTATGCCAGCCATTGATCCCAATGCCGACCAATACAAAGAGATCAATGCCGGATGGCGTGGCATTGATTTGACCATCCGCCATCTGGCGGGGCGTTTTGCGGGCATGGATCATATTGAGGTTGTCAGCGCGGGGCGGGCCGCTTTGCCAATCACGGCAACGGGCTATAAATCGCTGTTCATCCTGCCCGAACG
>JAJFIP010000380.1 GCA_021774875.1 Emcibacter sp. | reverse complement strand
GTTCCATTAAACGAAGTTCGAATCCCTTCCAGTACGATCACTTCATCGTCCGACTTCAGTTTCGAAGCTAAAAAATCACCCACTTTTTTGGCTCCCGCTTTGTTGTCGGGGCCGACAAAGGGAATCGAAATTTTTTCTGCTGCCAGAATTTCCTGATCCAGTTTGTTATCAATATTAACAACAACCACACCCGCTTCCCGCGCGCGACGCAGTGCCGGCACCAGCGCTTTTGAATCAGCAGGAGCAATCACGATTGCATCTACGCCATTTGCCACCATTTCTTCGACGAGCGCCACTTGACGACTGAGATCTCGCTCATCTTTGATCCCATTAACGATCAGTTCATATTCATCGCCGTGCTGTTGTTGATGCTGCTTGGCTCCCTCAGCCATGGACGAAAAAAAATCGTTCGCCAGTGATTTCATGATCAAGGCAACACGCGGGGGTTTGTTTCCCGAACTGACGTCTGTCTCTTGTGTTGTCTGATCAGCGTCTTGTGTGCAGCTCAGCAACAGACAACAGACAGTCAACAGTAAATTATGACTTAAACGTGTCTTGAACCCATTCATCAGAGCGCTCCTGTTATTGTCGTTCTAAAAGTGTTTCGATTTCTTCTCGCGTCGGCATCGCTGTCTGCGCTCCCGCGCCAGACGCCGCCAACGCACCAGCGGCGGAAGCAAACTTCACCGCTTCAATTAAACTCGCGTTCTCCGCCAAACGAACGGCTAATCCCGCGGCAAACGCATCGCCGGACGCCGTGGAATCGACAACCTGAATAGGTAATGCTGGAATTGTTTGAACTGTTTCACCGTCAAACAAGACGGCTCCTTGTTCCCCCATTGTAATAATCGCCTGCTTGGGGCCAAGCTGTGTGAGTTCTTTAATTAACGATACCGCGTCATCCATTGATTCAACCGGTTTCCCAAGTAATGCCGCCGCCTCGGATTGATTGGGACAGATCAAATCGACATTCAATAAATCGGCATGATACTCAAGCGGAGCAGGGGCCGGATCGAGAATCACAGACACTCCCGCTTCACTTGCGATCTGCGTTGCATACACGACGATCTCCTGCGGCACTTCCAGTTGCATCAGCAGAATATCATTGTCGCAAATCGCCTGTCGTGCCCGATCAATCTCCTGCTGACTCACAAGACCGTTTGCACCAGGTACAACAAGAATCGCATTCTCGCCACTCTCTTCCACCATCACGACCGCGACACCACTGGCGGTATTCTCCCGCCGCGTGATGTGGGACGTGTCAACGCCTTCCCCCTTAAGGTTCTGCAACAATTGAGTGGCGAAGCTGTCATCGCCTACACAGCCAATCATCGTGACATCCGCCCCCATGCGGGCCGCTGCCACCGCCTGATTCGCACCTTTGCCTCCTGGATTTTCCACTTTGGTATCCGCGATCACTGTCTCACCAGGGAGTGGCAGATTCGACGCTCGGATCATCAGATCCATATTGATCGAACCAACTACCGTGATCTTCGCTCGTTGCTTCTCAGTCATCAAACAAACTTCGCTTCTATTTTGCAGGAGGCTGACTGGAAAGTTGCACCAGCGCTTCAATCACACGCTGGCGTTGTGCCTCGTTCAGCTTTAAATATCGGTGACGACCTTGATCATTTTTCTTAAAAGTCGTCAAACCATTGTCTTTGACATCGACGTCCCCTGAATCGGAGAGATCAAAATATCCACGATGAGGAAATACGCCATAGAGCACGCTCGTCAAATCCCAGGTAGGACGATCGTGAGGCGGAGGGTTGTAGAGAATGTACGCATCAGCCAGCGGATGATGCGGCGTGTAATTATAATCCTCTTCGATACTCTCATGCGGATAGGCAACTGACAATCCAATTTCGTATCCACTCCAAACAACGGGTGTCGGCCATTCTTGAGCTAGTTTTTGAGCAGCCGGGATATCCTTGATGATGTTATATTCGAGATGATCGACCAGCTTTCCTTTTCTGGGAATTTTTTCAAATGCCCCCGCCATGATGGAAAGTAGTTTGACTTTCTTTTTTACCAACTCTTTGCCAGTCAGAGGACTGATATCATCACCGGAAGATTTGAGCAAGTTCGCCAGATTGGTCGAAAAGCCCACTTGTGCAATGACCACAGAAGCATCTTTGGCACCGGCAAGTACCCGTCGCAACACGGTAACCGCATCAGGAATCTGTTTTGCGTCTTTCAAATCATGGGGATACCGTAGTTTGCCATTGTCCTTTTTCTCAGCCAGTCCAATAAACTTTCCCGTTTTAGGTGTCACACCGCTGCGGCAAATGCCAATCGGAACATCTCCCTTACCATAAAACGTATTCACAGCATCTGTGAAGGATGCGGCCAGTGGATTGTCTTTCGTAATCGTAACGGCCAGCAATTTGCAATCGCCGCGCGCTTCGAGTGCATGAATCATTCCCAGTGCCAGCACGTCGTCTACGTCGTTACCAATATCCGTATCGAAGATCAGCGGGACAGGGCGATCAGGTTCCTCTGCCTGCAATGTCACACTCATCAATAACAGTGTGCAACAAAAAAAACGGCAAACGAGCAATGAGTAACTATAGTTGAGCGTCTTGGCATTTTGATTCATTTTCTTGAAACCTTTCTCAGAGTTGTTTCATTCATTCTCACTCGACCTTTGCAATCGAAGATCGATTGATGATTTCGACAGGAATACGGTATTGTTTTTCTGTGGGTTGTTTTCCGGTTTTGATTTGTTCCATTAGTAAGCTCGCAGCAACGCGCCCCAATTGACTTACATCCTGACAAACAGAGGTGAGCGGCGCAGCCAGATAGGCGGCAAAGGGATGATCATCAAAGGCAATCAATGACAAATCATC
>JAJFIP010000379.1 GCA_021774875.1 Emcibacter sp. | reverse complement strand
TCTTTCGCGGTCAAGACACCTATGTGGCCGGTTCATACCTGGCTACCCGATGCCCATGTGCAGGCGCCGACCGCTGGTTCGGTTATTCTGGCGGGGATTCTGCTGAAGATGGGCGGCTACGGATTTTTGCGCTTTTCCCTGCCCATGTTCCCGGTGGCGTCTGTGGAACTGGTCTGGCTGATCTATAGCCTGTCTGTGGTTGCTATTATCTATACCTCGCTTGTGGCTCTGATGCAGCAGGATATGAAAAAGCTTATTGCCTATTCATCGGTGGCCCATATGGGGTTTGTTACATTGGGTATTTTTACCTTTAACTCTCAGGGGATTGAAGGTGCGATTGTGGTGATGCTGGCTCATGGGCTTGTGGCCAGTGCTTTGTTCCTCTGTGTCGGGGTAATATATGACCGGCTTCATACCCGGGAGACAGACCGATATGGGGGACTGGCTAACATTATGCCGAAATATGCCTTTACCTTCATGTTCTTTGTCATGGCTTCGGTGGGGTTGCCGGGAACCGGTAACTTCGTTGGTGAAATTCTGGTGCTGATCGGCTTGTTCAAGGTCAGCATCTGGACCACTTTCTTCGCCGCTACGGGTATGGTTCTGGGTGCTGCGTATATGTTGTGGCTTTATCGCAAGGTCATTTTTGGCGAATTGATTAAAAAAGACCTGAAGGCCATGGTGGATATGAACCGACGAGAAATAATTATTTTCGCACCGCTGGTAGTATTCACCCTGTGGCTGGGGATTTATCCATCAACATTTATGGATTTTATGCATGTGTCCGTTGAAAATCTTATCACCAATCATCAGTCTGCCCTTGCGGCGGTTGCTGAAACGCTGGCGCATTAGGGAGAAATAAAGATGACTGAAACTATGCTTCCTGATCTGGCCCCGGCATATGGCGAAATATTAATGAGTCTGGGGGCAATGGCCTTGCTCATGCTGGGTGTATTTCGGGGTAATAAATCCACGGATTTTATCTCGCTGATGGCGGCGGCACTGATGATTGTCACTCTGTTTATAACGGTGACATGGAATGAAACTGCGGTTTATACGTTTGGCGATATGTTCGTCGCTGATCGTTTTACATCTTTCATGAAACTTCTGGTACTGGTTGCATCTGCTCTGGCAGTGATCATGTCCATGCAGTATTTCCGCGATGAGCAGGAAGAAAGATTTGAATATCCCATCCTGTTGTTGCTGGCGACCCTTGGTATGATGGTTATGGTTTCGGCTAATGATCTGATGTCACTCTATATGGGGCTGGAACTGCAATCCCTTAGCCTTTATGTGCTGGCTTCCATTCGCCGCGACAGCGAGCTAGCCACCGAAGCGGGTCTGAAATATTTTGTTCTGGGTGCCTTGTCATCCGGTATGCTGCTGTTCGGCAGTTCGCTTGTTTATGGTTTTGTTGGCAGCACCAATTTCGCGACCATTGGTCATAATCTTGCTCATGCCAGTGCTCATGGCCCTGATATTGCGGTGATCATCGGTATGGTTTTTGTGCTGGCGGGTCTGGCTTTTAAAATTTCCGCTGTGCCGTTCCACATGTGGACACCAGATGTTTATCAGGGCGCACCAACCCCTGTGACCGCCTTTTTCGCGGTGGCACCAAAGGTTGCCGCACTGGCTCTGCTGGTTCGGGTGCTGTATGTGCCGTTTGGCGAATTGTCAGAATCCTGGTCTCAGGTAATTGTCTTTATGTCTCTGGCATCTATGGTGCTGGGTTCGGTGGCAGCAGTGGTGCAGACTAATATCAAGCGACTGATGGCCTATAGCTCTATTGGCCATATTGGTTTTGCGCTGGTCGGTCTGGCGGCGGGCAGTCAGGAAGGCGTGCGGGGACTGTTAATTTACATGGCCATCTATCTGGTGATGAACGTGGGAACTTTTGCCTGTATCCTGTCCATGCGCCGCAAGGATGGCATGGTTGAAGAAATCTCTGACCTGTCGGGACTGTCGCAGACACGTCCTGGCATGGCGGCTGCTCTGGCCATTTTTATGCTGTCATTGGCTGGAATACCTCCATTGGCGGGCTTTTGGGGCAAATGGTATGTTTTCAAAGCAGTTATTGCCACTGCCGTTGCTGATCCCGCGTCGATAAATTACGGCCTGATTACACTTGCAGTAATCGGGGTGATTGCCAGCGTTGTGGGGGCCTATTATTATCTGAATGTGGTCAGGGTAATGTACTTCAATGAGCCAGAGGGTGAATTCGTGGCGCAGAAATCAGTAAAATTGAACGCTATTATGGCTGTTGGTGCGGCATTGCTGATCTTGTTCCTGCTGCCACAGGTGAATAGCCCGGTACTGGAATATGCCAGAATGGCCGCCGCTGCCCTGATTTCTTGAGATTATGACACCGGATATACGAACATTTGACGTTCTAGACAGCACAAATGCACAGTGCCGCCGGATTGCGGATGGGGGCCATGAGGGTAATATCTGGGTCGTTGCAGAGCAGCAGACAGAAGGCCGGGGCCGTCGGGGTCGGGAATGGGTGTCGGGTCCGGGCAACCTGTTTGCATCGCTTTTATATGGCATAGATTGTGATCTTGCCACCGCATCCCAGCTTTCCTTTGTGGCGGCTTTGGCCGTGCAGGATGTGATTGCGGATATTTTACCGTCTGACCTGCGGGTGACCTGCAAATGGCCCAATGATATTTTGGTGGGGGACAAGAAAATTTCCGGCATATTGCTGGAAACAGCCGGGCAGGGAGCTGAGTCATCATCCCATGTGATAATAGGCATTGGCATAAATGTGATCCACCACCCGGACAATCCGCAATATCCCGCGACAAATCTGAAAGATGAGGGCGGTACTCTTGAACTGGAAATGATTATGGAACGCCTTGCAGAGGCCATGGCTCATTGGACTTCGCTGTGGAAAAAACAGGGTTTCACGCCCATTTGTCAGGCCTGGAAAGACAAGGCTCAGGGTTTGGGTCAGGATATTATCGTTCGATTGCCGGAGGAGGAACTGCAGGGCCGATTTGTCGATCTTGGTGATAATGGCGCACTGATACTTGAGTTTGGCGGCGAAAAGCGACATATTACCGCCGGTGATATTTTTTTCACTTAAGGAAAGACTATGCTTCTTGCCATTGATGCCGGAAATACAAATATTGTTTTTGCTATACATGACGGGGAAGAACTTCGTCACAAGTGGCGCATATCAAGTTCTTCGAGCCGAACTGCTGATGAATATATGGTCTGGCTGACCCAACTAATGAATCTGGAGGATATTTCACCGAAAAATATTTCCGGGGCCATTATCGCGACCGTCGTGCCGCAGGCCTTATTCCCGCTCCAGCTTCTCTGCCGGCGTTATTTTGATTGCACGGCTCTTGTCGTGGGGGAGGATAACATTGATCTGGGCTTGCTGGTCAAGCTGGACAATCCCAAGGAAGTCGGCGCCGACCGGCTGGTCAATGCGGTGGCGGCCCAGAAGAAATACGGCGGCCCCATGATCATCATTGATTTTGGTACCGCCACCACTTTTGATATTATTGACAAATATGGCAATTATTGCGGCGGCATTATTTCACCCGGAGTAAATTTATCGGTGGAGGCGCTTCATATGGCGGCGGCAAAACTGCCACGGGTCGCGGTTGAAAAACCGGACCAGATCATTGGTACCGGAACCGTAAGTGCCATTCAGTCAGGCATTTTCTGGGGTTATGTGGGACTGGTCGAAGGGGTAGTGCGGCGTATCAAACAGGAATTCTCTCAGGAAAATTCGGTTCAGGAGATAAAGGTTCTGGCAACTGGGGGCCTTGCCCCCTTGTTTAATGATGAGGTTGATGACATTGAGATCGTTGATCAGGAACTGACTACCTTTGGTCTTTTTGAAATTTATAGCCGGAATATATAATTTCTATGCCCCAGCATGACAGTAAAGATGACTTGTATTTCCTGCCCCTTGGCGGCTCCGGCGAAATAGGCATGAATCTGAACCTGTATAAGTCACAGGGCAAATGGCTGATGGTGGACTGTGGTATTTCTTTTGCCGACAGCTACCTGCCTGGTATTGATATCATCATGCCCAACACAAGCTATATTGAGCAGCGCAGGGACAAGCTTGTGGGTCTGATCATCACCCATGCTCATGAGGATCATGTGGGGGCATTGGCACATCTATGGCGGCGGTTTCGCTGTCCTGTCTATGCCACGCCTTTCACCATGATCATTATCCGGCTTAAACTGGCTGAGGCCGGACTTCTGGATGAGGTGCCGCTAATTGAGGTGCCACTTGAAGGCAGTGTGAAGGTCGGCCCTTTTGCCGTGGATTTTATGTCCCTGACCCATTCCATACCGGAACCAAATGCGGTACGGATCAATACCACGGCAGGAACAATATTTCATACCGGAGACTGGAAACTGGATCCGGAACCGCTGTTGGGCGAAAAGACCAACGCAGAACGGATGCAGCAAGTGGGTGATGAGGGGGTTCTGGCTCTGGTGTGTGATTCGACCAATGTTTTTAATGTGGAGGCTTCCGGGTCGGAAAGTAAGGTCCGGGATAACATAAGCCAGATGTTATCCTCGAAAAAGGGCAAGATTTTCTGTGCAACATTTTCTTCCAATGTGGCGCGGGTGGATAGTTTAGCGCAGGCGGCTAAAAAAAATGGCCGTGAGGTCTGTCTGGTGGGTCGGTCCCTGAAAAGAAATGTCGCCGCCGCCATTGAAGCGGGTTACTTGCAGGATTTCCCAAAGCTTGTGGATGAAAGTGATGCAGGCTACCTGCCCAATGAAAAAATACTATATATCTGCACTGGATGTCAGGGCGAGGCACGGGCGGCACTGATGCGCATTGCTCAGGGCAACAATCGGGACGTGACTATCAGCAGAGGCGACACAGTAATATTTTCTTCCAAGATCATTCCGGGCAATGAATTACCCATCGGGCGGCTGCATAATAATCTGGTGGAGATTGGGGCAGAGATTATCACGGAGAATGACAGCTTCGTTCATGTCTCCGGCCATCCGGGGCAAAGTGAGCTTAGCCAAATGTATGACTGGATCCGTCCTGAAATACTGGTACCGGTTCATGGCGAGCTTCGCCATATGGTGCGGCAGGCGGAATTTGGCAAAAGTCTGGGCATAAAAAATACTATCGTTCCCCAGAATGGTACGTTGATAAGGCTCAGCCCCGGCCCGGCAAAAATCATTGAATATATTGATACAGGTAGACTTGCCCTTGATGGTCAGTTTATCATTCCGGCTGAGGATGATGCCATTGTGACCCGGCGCCGAATATTATATAACGGGGCGTTGGTGGTGTCATTGGTAGTTGATGAGACGGGTGAATTTCTGGCAACTCCAGAGATAACAAACCTCGGCAACCCGGATGCTGGGACCACACCTTTTGAAGATACCATCATTGAGGCTGTCTTTGCCGCAGCAGATAAACTGACCAGAAAACAGCGTGCCGATAAAAATAAACTGGCGGAAGCCGTTCGTGTTAATGTACGTAAGGCCGCCAAAAATTATACCTTCAAGGAAACCGGCCCCCTGACCACGGTCACCGTGAGCCAGATAACAAAGGACTAGATTATGATCGGAAAGTTAAACCATGTGGCCATTGCGGTGAATGATCTGGATGCGGCGGTGGCCCTGTACCGTGATACGCTGGGGGCCAGAGTATCGGACGCCGTGGATCAGCCCGATCATGGCGTGGTGACGGTATTTGTGGAGCTGCCCAATACCAAGATTGAACTGCTTTATCCTCTGGGCGAAAATTCACCCATCAGGGGCTTTCTGGAAAAGAATAAGTCGGGCGGTGTTCATCATATCTGTTACGAGGTTGAGGATATTCGCGCGGCGCGGGACAGTCTTGTGGCAGACGGTATGCGTATTCTGGGAACGGGTGAGCCAAGAACAGGTGCCCACGGCAAACCTATCCTGTTTTTGCATCCAAAAGATCTACTTGGCACACTTGTTGAACTTGAAGAGGTATAGAAGAGGTATAGAAATGACTATCGCAAATCATCTTGTTGTATTTCTGGTCTGCTGGTGGCTGGTGTTTTTTATGGTATTGCCCTGGGGGGTGAAGGGTCACCACGAAAGCGGTGAAGAATATGAAGCTGGTATAGAACCCGGCTCACCGGTAAAAGCCAACATTGGCAGAAAAATGCTGATCACAACCGGCATCACGACGATCATATGGGCTATGTTCTGGGCGGTTATGGCATTCGATCTGATTTCAGTAAATTAGAACGGATTGAGACTCAGGAATATTCTTTTTTGCGAGTTAAAGTATGAAAATTCCCCGAATTCTTGTAAAAAAATTTTATTTTCCTGATTTTTTCTTTGCTGATACAATATGTGACAAAAATGTTCTTTTTGGCTCAAAAACAAGGCATATCATTGAAAATAATGGCATTTTCCGGTTATTGGCACCTGTTGCATAAATAACACAGTGTGCTTTTCAGGTTGCCGCTAACGCATTGTAAAATAAAGGCAATTTTTCCCTTGATTTTACCATCTTTCGGCATAAATATAGAGGAGAGAGATGCTCTTGGTGTAGGAGTATTTCTCTAGCCCTTCGTGGGCGTTTCCTCCCTAAACTTGGGCCACTCTGTTTTTTTCAGAGTGGCCTTTTTTATTATCGACACATGCTATCAAGTCTAGTAATAAAATAAACAATCGGGATATGTCCAAAATATCCTAAAGGAAAAATTATGACTGAATTCAAGCAACGCATCTTTTCCGGTGTTCAGCCCTCTGGAAATCTCACCCTTGGTAATTATCTGGGCGCGATCCGCAACTGGGTCGCCCTGCAAAGAATATACGAGAGTATTTTTTGTGTTGTCGATTTGCACGCCATCACCGTCTGGCAGGATCCGGAAACGCTCAGGGATGCCACCCGCGAGGTAGCGGCAGGTCTGATAGCTTGCGGGATAGACCCTGCGGAATGTATCATCTTTAACCAGAGTCAAGTGCCGGGCCATGCGGAATTAGCCTGGATTTTTAATTGTGTGGCCCGCATGGGCTGGTTAAACCGTATGACCCAGTTCAAGGAAAAGGCCGGGAAAAATCGGGAGCGAGCCAGTGTGGGACTTTATGTTTATCCCGATCTGATGGCGGCGGATATTATGCTCTATAAAGCGACCCATGTCCCGGTGGGAGCAGATCAAAAACAGCATCTGGAGCTGACCCGGGATATAGCCCAGAAATTCAATAGTGATTATGGCGTGGATTTTTTCCCGCTAGTAGAACCTCTGATACTCAAAGATACCGGGCGGGTGATGTCTTTGCGGGATGGTAGTGCTAAAATGAGCAAGTCCGATCCCTCTGAAAACAGCCGGATTAATCTGACTGATGACCGGGATACCATTGCTAAAAAAATTCGTAAAGCCCGTACCGATAGTGAACCAATTCCTTCGGATCTACCCGGATTGGAAGGCCGCCCTGAAGCTAAAAATCTGATAAATATTTTTGCCGCACTTAGCGATCAGGCTGGCGAAGATATTTGTAAAGAGTATGGCGGGCAGGGTTTTGCAGCCTTTAAAAAAGATCTTGCGGAACTCAGTGTTTCTGTTCTTGGGCCGATAACACAGGAAATGAAACGACTTTGTGATGAAAAAACCTTTGTAGATCAAGTTCTTAAGGAAGGATCGGAGAAGGCTGGAGCCATTTCAGAGCCCATACTCAAAACTGTTCACAATATCGTGGGGTTCTTGCAATAGTAGAGCAGAAGTATTATCCTGATAGCATCTCTTGTGGAGAGGGATAACAGCTAAGGTAAAGATTATGAATAAGATCGTAAAAATATTACTTGTGATGGGCCTGGTCGGGTTTATATCCGGCTGTAGTAACACTTTTAAATCCAATGTGTCGCGATTCCATGAACTGCCAGCTTCTAAAGGCGAAACTGTAGTGATTGTGCCCACTGATCCGGCAAAGAACACCAGCCTTGAATTTGCCTCATACGCAAATATTGTCGGAAGCTATCTTGCCAGACAGGGATATTCCGCTGCGGGCAATGAAGAAGCAGACCTGATCGTCGAGTTGGACTATTCTGTGGATGATGGCAAAGTCATGGTCAGAAGTTACTCTTTTGGGTATGGTTACGGCTATGGCTACGGTCGTAGATATGGACGTTTCGGACATTTTGGGCATTTTGGGCATTTTGGCCATTTCGGCCATTTTAGCCATTTTGGTCATTACGGTGGTTATGGCTTTGGTTATGATGATTACGGCGGAGATGTCAGATCCTATGTCAATTATACCCGTAAACTCACATTAGTCATCCGGCCAAATGTTGACGGCAAAAAGAATTTGTTTGAGGGCACAGTAGAAAGCTCAGGACGAAGCAATAACCTTGCTCAACTGATGCCCCATATGACACAGGCCATGTTCACTAATTTCCCCGGGGAAAGTGGCGCTACGGACAAAGTCGTGATAGAACTGGATAAGGAATAACATACGCTCGTTTCCATCTGAGGTGCGGCCTGTTATTATGAACGATAACTATTTTCAGATAGAAATTAGGGACAGGAAGCATGTGGGGAAAAATCAAGTCAGCATTGACCTGGCTGCGTGAAAAGATCACCATGAAAATTGCCCGGAGGATTCTGGCAATCCTTGGTGCTTTCATCTTTTTTTACTATTTGATTGGTATGGTTGTTGTTGAGAATATCAACGATGACAAGAATTATGCCTCGGATAAAATGGGGAATAGCTCAGCAGGCAGTTTCGCCGTAGAGATGTCTGTTGCCATGATTGACCGTGAAGTAAATCATCATGCCTGGATTTCCAATGACCCATGGTTCAAGCCCGGGTCCGTGCTTGACAATATGGCCCATTATCAAAAAGGCATTATCTCTGCAAATGCCATTTTTGCTATTGAGTTAAAGGATCAGCTTAGCCGTATCCGTGGTTCCAGTCAGGTGGATGAAAATTTGCGAGAGGTGGCAAGTGGAATAAATTATGCGCCGGACAGGTGGTATTGGGATCCTGGCGTGTCCGTATTCCTGTTTGTTGCCCCTGCTGAAAAGCAATATAATAGTGCCCTGTCAAATCTTATGCAATATAATGAACGTCTGGCAAAAGGCGAGGCGACCTTTGGGCGGCGTGCGGATAATCTATTGTCCACACTTGATAAAATTTCGCTGGATTTGGGGTCTTCATCGGATGCAATCGCCCGGAAAATTGATAATGGAATTGGCTGCGTATTGGATACAAAGGTCGATGACCTGTTTTATGATGTGAAAGGCCGTATCTATGCCTATTGGTTGTTACTGAAGGGCTTGCGTGCGGATTTCAGCAAGGTGATTGCCGACAAGGATGTGGGCAGTAGCTGGGATCTTCTCGAGCAAAGCCTGTCCGCCCTGATTGACCTTGATCCGATGATCGTGACTAATTGTGATGCCGATGGCTTCCTGTTTCAGAACCATATTTCCGCTCAGGGTTTTTATCTCCTGCGGGCCAGAACCCAGCTGAAAGAGATCACCAATATTCTGTTGAAATAAATAAATCTTGCAATGCTTCTGTTTTGGATGGCAAGATAGCCAAAACAGAGTAGGGGATGATTATGCCCAAGCAGGAAAATAAGTGGAAATTTCTGGTCATCGCTGATGATACACCGGAATTTAAAAAAGCGTTGCGTTTGGCCGCGCTCCGGGCTGAGCGAGTGGGGGGGACACTGGTAATGCTCCGCATCATTCAGCCCAGTGAATTCCAGCATTGGATGGCTGTCCGGAATATCATGGAAGAAGAGGCCATGCAGGAAGCACAGGAAATGCTGGATGATCTGGCTCTGGAAGTAAAACAACTGTCCGGCCTTGACAGTGAATTGATATTACGCAAGGGCGAACCCAGCGACATCATTACCCAGTATGTAGAGGAAGACAAGGATATACATCTGCTGGTTCTGGGGGCTAATGTTGATGGGGATCCCGGGCCGTTGATCAAGGCATTCCGGGAAGAGCTGTTAAATGTGCTGCATATGCCAGTACTGGTAGTACCGGGAAATATGACTGAAGAGGAAATTAAAAAATTTGTTTGATTTATTACTGAATCTGCAAATAAGACCAGTTTACTCTTGATTTTAGCATAAACTGTTGCCATTTATGTTCTGATATATAAGCAATAGGACAAATACATGTTTATTCAAACCGAAATAACGCCAAATCCAGCCACACTGAAATTTGTACCGGGTGAAGTGGTAATGGAACGGGGCACAGCCTTTTATGAAACTGTTGTGGAAGCAGAGAATTCACCACTTGCCCGGCGGCTTTTTGCCGTGGACGGTGTGTCCGGGGCATTTTTTGGCTATGATTTTATTGCGGTCACCCTGACCGATCAGGATTGGGATGATAAGAAGACCGAGGTGCTCGGCACCATAATGGAACATTTCACATCAGGAGATCCGGTTGTATCAATAGAATCACCGGAAATTCCAGAAGCGGCTGAAAATCCCGAAGACGCAGAGATAGTAGCTCAGATCAAGGAACTTCTGGAAGCCCGCGTCAGGCCGGCAGTTGCCCGTGATGGCGGTGATATTACTTTTCATGGTTATACGGAAGGTACAGTTTATCTTCGTATGCAGGGGGCCTGCGCTGGCTGTCCCAGTTCAACTGCCACATTGAAGTACGGTATTCAAAATCTGCTCAAACATTATATTCCCGAAGTGGAATCAGTTGAAGCAGTTTAAAATTTTACTTCACGAAAAATGGCAATCCAAACCAGTACCACCTTTTTTCAGGCCCGGGCATGGTGCAGTTTAATCTGCTGCGGCCTTCGGGCAGGGGCTTGTCAAAGCGGATTTCAACTCTGTTGCCGCCAATGCGGGTGATGCTGGCGGCTTCGCTTAAATGGGAAGGGTAACAGCTCATGGCAGATAAGCCGCGCACTTTCTTTGCTACGGTAAATCCTATACGCGGTGGATTTTGAGTGACGACCGCACTGACAGGCAATATGTCATGGGCGGGCAGGGCCCGGGCATTTACAATCAGGCGAAACCGTTCCATTGCGGAATATTTTTCATTAAATGAAAAGCGCGGCAGGCCATAGGGGTTGCTCCCGCTACTGGCAGCACTGGAATATTGTCCGAAGGCAGCTTTGAGGCCTTTTTTCTTCAGAATATCTATCAGATTCTGGCTATATTCACCGAAAGGATAGGCAAAGATATCCGGGACTGATCCAAGTTCTTTTTGATAGATCTCCGAAGCGGTTTCTATATCTTTTTCCGCCTTTTCCAAAGACATATAGAGCAGATGATCATGAGTATGGCCGTGATGTCCAACGGTAACCAGCGGATCACTGGCCAGATCGTGAATCTGCTGCCATGTCAAATAACCCGGGACTTTACGACTTACCGGCTCGGTAGATATAAACATGGTAAAGGGAATATTGGCAGATTTTAATCTCGGCCAGGCATTTTCCAGAATCGACTGGTAAGCATCATCAATGGTAATGGCGATTGTTCTAGGCGGAAGTTTTGTTCCCGCCCTGAAGGCAGTGACAATCTCATTAAGGGGGACAATATTGTATTTTTCCTTACTTAGTTCTTCCAACTGGTCGTCAAACTGTTTCAGGGTGATATTGGTGGATGGATATTTATCTTCGCCGAACCGGTGGTACATTAATATTATGGCAGAATCTTCTGCCTGCTGGGCATGGACAGATTCGGGAAAAACCATGAGAGAAGCTAAAATCATGACCAGAAATAATCCGGCTAAAACAGACCGGGTGATAAGCTTTACCATTACATTACCTGATGTTACGATGTGGATCACGCGCGGAAGTATAACAGGATAATTGTAAAAGAAAATCTTCTTTGTCGGATGTATTAATATGTTAAGGTATGGGGTATATAACATGTCCGATTAATACCTAGGATATCCAATGACACTTGATATACTTTCTGACCGGGACCTGAATGTTATTTTCAGGGAAGCACGTTCTTTTAAAAGCTGGCAGAAAACGCCTGTTTCCGAAATTACCATACGGGCCATGTATGATTTATTGCGGTGGGGTCCGACATCTTACAACTGCTCGCCAGCACGTTTTGTAATAATCCAGAGCGAAGATGTTAAGAAAAAATTGGCCGAATGTGCCATGAAAAGTAACCGGGAAAAAATATTGTCGGCACCTTTCACAGTTATTGTCGGGAGTGACGCGAAATTTTATGAAAAACTGCCGGATTTGTTTAAAAGCTATCCCGGCGCCAAAGATGTCTTTACCGGCAATGCGGAACTGGCCCAGGAAACTGCCTTCAGGAACAGCAGCTTGCAGGGTGGTTATATGATCATTGCGGCGCGTTCGCTAGGCCTTGATTGCTGTCCCATGTCGGGCTTTAATCCTGATGCAGTTAATGAGGCCTTCTTTAAGGACACAGACCATAGCGTGAATTTTATTTGCAGTATGGGTTATGGTGATGCGACCAGCCTACCGGAGAGAGACCAGCGCATGTCTTTTGATGAGGCGTGTGAAATCCTTTGATAATCCTTGCCCTTGATAGTGCCCTGTCATCCTGTTCCGCAGCGGTGATAA
>JAJFIP010000378.1 GCA_021774875.1 Emcibacter sp. | reverse complement strand
TTTCGCGATGAGTATGGAAGTGTTGTACATAGCGAATCTGCCCAAGGCTATATTACTATTACGATAACAGACATTAATGAGCCCCCTTCAATTTATGACTATGGTTCTATTTGGGACTACTACCATTCTAATGTTAGCCCTTCCACCGATCTAGTCACACTTTCACTTACAGAAGACACTCCGATTGGAACAGTTATTTCAACGCTGAGGTATGATGCTCATTTTAATACATACTCGAAATCAATTTTTGTTGAGGATGACGACATTTTTGAAAACAATGACTCTTACCTGTTCTCGATTGTTGAGGGACCAGACTATCTGAGTATTGATCCTGTAACAGGCGAGTTTATCGTAACAGGCGTCCCCATTCCTACTCCATATGGCAATTCTGCATCAAAGCTAAAAATCATCGTCACTGATCAGGGGGGATTGTCATCAAACACGTTAACTGTAAATGTCGGAGTACGTGAAAGTAGCCTCGCACCGAAATTTGCTTCAGATTCATATTCATTTACGATTTCGGAATCAGCTGAAAACGGAAGCACAGTCGCTTCAGTTACCGCCACAGATACGCCGGATGACACATTAAGTTATTCCCTCTCAGGGGATAATAGCGCTGATTTCTCGATCAATCATCTTGGTGAGATCACAGTGGCAGGAACACTAGATCACTCTGCCAAACCGACTTATACATTCACACTGACGGTCACCGATTCCACAGGAAGAACAGACACGGCCACAGTTAACGTGAATGTGGTTCCCCCCCCAACTATTGATCAAGCATTTGGCTTTGGCTGGGAAGGCGGCATGCTTGATTTCGTATTTGATATCACAACACAAATTTCGATAACTACAATTGAAGTCGACATCGATAAGGATGGAACATATGACTTTTCTACCCCTTATGCCCCTGATTATGGTGGAGCTTTTATTGAAGATATCGATTTGATGTCTAAGTTAGGAGATCCGGTAGATGATGGCGAATATACTGCTGATGTACGGTTAACACTCTCCGATGGTTCTCGGCATGATGAAGAATTTACGATTACAATTGGAAATATTCCTCCTGAAATTCAAATTTCACATCCAGAAATCACATCCTCTATTTTCCCATTCGTATTAACGATCAATACACCAGACCCGGGTCCTGACACAGTTAAGTCATTAATTATCATTTGGGGAGATGGCAGCCCCGCTCAAAAACATTCTGTTTCTTCCGGCGTCTTTACTCACACTTACTCCACAGACGGGGATTATACAATCACGGTTATCGCAACCGATGAAGATATGACACACTCAAAAGACTGGCTTGTTCAAATTGGTGATTTTATTCCACCCGCAGAAGAACAAGATTTTGATCCAATCATCACTTCTGCCAATGCTACGATCCTTCAATCAGGTGCAGCCCAACTAGCAATCACCGCAGAGGACTATAATGGCATCTCAAATCTTCTCATTCAGTGGGACTTGGACGGCGATGGATATTTTAACGACGCCACTGGTTCTACAGTAACTCTGCAACCGGGCACAGATTTTTATCCATTCTCTGCCACGGTTCGGATTACTGATGCTGCCGGCAACGTTACTGAAGCGCTCTTTGCTTTTGTTGATGGTGGAGCGAAAGAAGGCAAGGCGACTATTAATAATTATAAGGAAAAATTCATAAAGACGACGCCTGCAGTTAAGGATTTGACATTTGGAAATAAGAAAGGTACTTGGCAAGTTCATCATACTAGGCAGCCAATTCATTCAAGTAGAATATTAGAAAAACGCTTTTTGAAAGAAAAAGGTGTAAACGTTCACGAAAATCAATACTTACGAGCCATGCCCCATGAAAGGCATTCAGCTCTTACATCTGCACAGACTAGATGGTGGAATAAAAAAGCAAAGCTTTATGGGAGTTTGAACGAGGCGTATCGTAGGGTCGATTTAGATGAATACCTAGCATATGTAAATGACTTAGAAGTGGAATTTGGAGAGTGGATGGTTCCTCATGGAGATGATCCTGCCTTGAAAAATAAAGTCAAAAATATCATAAATGATGTAAAAACGGGACAAGCTAAATTTATTGCAGGAAAGGCAGCTCGACTAAAGAGGTTAGGACTTCTCTCTGTAGGTGCATTTGCATTCTTCGACTTATTCAGTAAAAATGCTGCTGCCGCAAACAATATTGCTAATCATAATCCCAAACAGCTTGCTAATTATAATGCTGTGGTTAGCTCCTATAAAAAAGCTATAGATGAAGCAATAAATATCGGTCGTATAAGAACTAATACTGCTGTTCAACTTAAGGAGAGCTTTATTGTATACTGGAGATCATTAGGAATTGATGGCGATGCAGTAACTGCTGTAGACGCTGCCGTTGAGTTTTATATTGGCACTCACTTTGAAGAGTAGTTATTTCAGTTAGGATTGAATAGCTTCATAAAATGAAAATATATGTCTATATTAAGAGGTAAATTATATGAGCAAATTCCACGTTTATCTGAGCTATTCAGGGACAATGAAGACAGAAGTTTTTTATCAACTTACCGTCCCTATGGATGAAGATTTAATAGAGTATGAATACCCTAAAAATGAAGGTTGGATATATTCAAGCAAACGTTCTCCAACAAGCAGTGAATTACTAATAAAGGAAAGTCCCCAAAGCTGGCTAGACGCATCAATTATAGAAAAAATGATATTGCTAAAAAAACAGTGTCCAAAGAACAAGTCTCATATAACAGAGGAGTTTTTCAAAGAGCTTAAAATCGACGTTCATAATTCTATTGAAGCAAATATTATTCTTTCTGATTTTAATTTTGCAAAGGATGATGAAGATCAAGCATTCTTGGTAACAAAGTCATTTGCCGAAAGACTGACACAAAGTGGTCTAAAAGGAGCTGCTTTTGTCCCGGTAACAATAAACTATTCTGGGGCGAAAAATGAACGATCAATCCCCCCTGTATTTGCCTTACAGTTTATGGGAAAGAATTGTTCGCGACCATTCAGTATCAAAGACGCAAAAAACGCATGTCCTTTTTGTGGACGTAAACCCATTATATGTGAAGTATGTGGTTTTAAATATAGTGCTTGTCCCACTTGCCATCAATATCCTTGGCGGCCACTGGAAACTCATAAAGGAGCAACTGATAAAAGCTTAGTTCTCTCTCCGCCAGAGCAACGAGATATTCTGGTCATGGAAGGCAGTAAATGGGATGGTTCTGATTTTGTTTATTGTGAGGGAAATTCACTTTTCGGCTATAATTTGATTTCTAAACGCGCATTGGACTGGTTACTCAGTATTCACGCTGTTCATTTTTGTGCACGCCCCATTCAGGTCTGCATCGATGGTATGACAGCCGAACAACTCAAAAAGTTGGAAAATGCCCAGAAGCCAATTATTTGCTAGCAAATGCCCATGAAAAATGGATTCTAGTGTTACACATCAAGGAATCGGATTCAAAGTCACACTAAATGGAATCAACCCGTTCCAATTCTGGCGAGGTCACTAATCATGGGTGTTTTCGTGAAAATCGAGAGTGGACCTGAATTTGTTAGTCTCGTACTTGACGCAGTCGAATTGCCAGACTTAAAACTAAAGTGCGAAATCACAAGTGAACCGAGAGTCGAGACTTCGAGTGGTGAAGTGTATGCTGCCGAATTGATTCGAATTCTTTGCTCCGACGGAATGCGAACTGCACGACGAAAACTGTCGATAGCAAATGGACTCCAACATGAACAGTTTTGACAATACTAGGAGACACGATTTGCAATGCGAGATAAGTTTTGACTTAGTGATGGAAGACGACATGGATTTCATCGAAGGTGTATTTCGAGTGAATCAAGGTGAGTGGCAAGTCCTTATAGCCAGCAAACGCCCGCTACAGAAGACAGAGGTACAGAACATAGAGATACGCTCAACAGAATGGCCCAATGGAATTGCTGGATTGGATATTATTGTACCACTGTCCTTTAACCTCAACAAACAGTCTCTCAAAGAGGTCATGTCGGAATGGTTGGGTGTGAAGATTTGGGACGAAGTAGATGGACCAGACTCGATGCAATTACGTTAGTTGTGCTGAACCAACAAGGCTTGATTAAGCGTGCATCCGTGGGTTGTACCAGATGCAATCAAAGTGTTCCAATTCTAAAGAAGTCACGAATCATGAGTGTGTTCGTAAAAATCGAAAATGAAAGTGAATTTGTTAGTCTCGTTCTTGACGCAGTCGAATTGCCAGACTTTAAACTAAAGTGCGAAATCACATGTGAACCGAGAGTCGAGACTTCGAGTGGTGAAGTGTATGCTGCCGAATTGATTCGAATTCTTTGCTCCGACGGATGGAGATTGGCGTGTAAAGCGGCCCCACTTTGGCGCGGAAATGGGCCCCACCTGGGGTTGGGGTATCCACGATGTTGAGTGGCACGCAACTTCTCAAAGTTCGTACTTTGATCCGTTTTGAAGAGCATGACAGCATACAAGAAGCGATTGTGAGTTCTCGCCGACAGATGAATGCCGAGAATTCCCGTCGTGCGTGTGATCAGCTTGAGGACGAGACGATCGAAGCTGTGGAGTGGTCGGACAGCGACGCTCTCTTTCGATTTGCCAACAGCAAGTCGATGCGTGTTTTTGTAACTCCTCAGGGAGTTGAGTGGGCTGTGGATGACTCCAATCGCATCGAAGTGCGACGGATATGTATCCAAGGAGCTTGCTCTTGCAGGACACGAACGATCCAAACGGAGTCTCATGGCAACGTGCGGACATCTTAGAGAGTAGATTAGGATACCCATTTGTGCGTATTGTGCAATCGGGCAACACTGCTTTCTTCTATGCGGAACGATGTCCAGTGTTACTGTTTTGCCCCCTTCTAATTGATGAAAACCGGAGAGAAGAAGTTATCCTTTCGTGGGACGATTCGGATTGATCCCTGTGCTGGTCAGCGAGTCTTCACGATCTTCGCCGTCGTTCAGACCTTCACCGGCTTGAGCATCCCTGGCTGCGTCGTCCTCAGAGGCTGGATGGCAAATACGAAAAGACGAAGTTGAGGCTACTCTCATTGTAGTTGAAGTGGTATCATCAGAAGGGGACAAGCCACGTCAATTGGACTTGCCCTTATTGTCATACGGCCTACAGTGATGGTTGGATGGAGATTCTTTGCCGATACTGTTGATGCATGTCTATACAGGAGAGTCGAAGTTCTTGCTTGGCAACGTACAAAAGTAGCGATTCGACATGAGACCAAAATCTCCTCTCCTCTTGACGGAGTTTAAGACAGTCGCTGCTCCCTTTTTGGGTTATCGTAACGAAGCTGATGTCATCGAGGAAGCCAATAACATCATTTTCAATCGAGCAAGAGGAAAAGGTCATTAATATAATGTCGGCATGGCAATTCAATACGAAGGTTCTCCCTGAAAGCGGTCTGATTGCATTCTATGGTAAGATTCCCAAGCAGGTTGACGTAGTTAGTTTTACGAATTCAGTTCCGATCGAAGAACTTGAGCGCCAATCGGCTGAGCTACCTAATTATTGGGAGGACTTCAAAAAATCAGAAACATTGGAAACGACGATGGCAGAGTTGTTGCCGGAGAGAGAGTCATGGAGTTCAATGGCAAGGATGTTTGGAGAGAATGACAAAGACGAGGTGGTGATATGGCGAGAAGAGAACGGGAGACTGTCACGAATTAAGGTGTCATTTAGTATGAGTGAACCTAATCCGGATTTTATTCGGGCTGTGTTAGATTGTGTAAGACTTAACAAATGCAAACTTTTAGCTTTGCAAGTAAATGAGATTTTTGAACCAACTTTGAATGACTTCGTGACTCAGGCCGAACGATGTTCTGCAGCGAGATTCATCCCAAAAGGTAACCATCTCTCTGAACTATTGGAATAGGCTTCTATAGCTTGAATACTGACTCTGCAGAAACATTAAGATAATTGCAGTGAATTAAGCTAGGTATAGAATTATTGTTCGATAGACCAGAGGGTGAATAGCAAACAAATCCAGCGTAGCTTCATTTCAACTCATCGGAAAACAGGAAAACCATCATTTATAACTGCATGTCCAAAGAGATATGCCATGCAGATTGTGGAGACTTTGAGTGAAAGCGAAGCACCAGAAGACACAATTCGAGGGACTTGAGGAAAAACCTGCCAGACGATTACCGTCGCTTCTTGGCAGAAATAAACGGTGGTAGGCCAGAATCGTCAGAGTTCGTTTTCCAAACATCTGATGGATCGACAGATTCGCTTGTCGATTGGTTTCTAACTCGCAATTTCTCTCAGGAGCTTTACACGCTGTCAGAATATGGGGAGATGTATAAAGGCCGTGTTCTGACCATGATGTTGCCTATCACTTGTGACTCTTTTGGCAATCTAGTTTTTCTCGATATCGGAGCAAGAATGAAAGGGGCTGTGTGCTTTTGGGATCATGAGAAAGAAATCATGGACCAGCCAACGTAGGAAAACATCTCAGTTGTGGCTCAGTCATTTGTAGAATTCCTGAATGCGCTTAAATGAGGCGTGTTCTCAGTGTCAACACGCTTCCAGTGTCGCTCTCACAACGCTCGCATTCACTTCAACGCTCTCGGTGTTCACGGGCATTCATTAGGTCTTGAGGTCATGCAGTTAATGCTGAAGAAGCTTCTATGGTCTCCCAGTTGCTTATTGTTTGTAGATAACACTTTGTGAAAACCGGATGGATTTGACTATGTGAAACCCTACTCTAAAAAACGGAGCCTCACAAGCAGGTATCAAGTATCGAGAGTACAAATTGCAGAAAAACATGACACAGTATTGACATCCTCAAAGAAACAATTAAAAATCAAGGTTCTGAAAGCTGAAAGGCAAAAAAGTGAATTATTCTGAAAACCCTAAAAGTAACCAAGAATCCATACTCTTGCGCAGAGTGGGTCAGCCGCGAGGCCCCCAAGGTGGCACTTTTCCACCTCAGAGCTGTGTGTAAGAGTATGGATTCTTTTTTGCGCGCTCCGCGCAAATGAAAGGTGCCTAGTATGAGCACTTCAATCTCTCCCCCTCGTGTATGTGACACGTCCCGCGTTCCCCCCATTGATCAGAGATCAACTGACTGGCATGCATCTGAAACAACCGTATCGAGTTCTATTGAAAAACTTTTTTTCAACAGCGCTCTCAAAGTGGATAAGGAACATCACTAAGTCCCCGATGTCGTGTTGCGTACCGATCACAAGTTCATAAATAAAGATCAGGCGAGAGCAAAAGCAGAGGATTTCTTATTAAAGAATACTGACGGTTTAAAAAAAATAATCTAAATAGATTCGATGCTAAAAAAATAATGACGTGGAATACAAACTATCCTCTGTCAAACTGTAATTAGTATGCACTCGCAATGCAGTACATACGGTAGAGTGTGGCTACAATCTGCGGTAATCAAACACACGCTGATTGTAGCTATTTTAAAAAACCAGACATGTCCGAATGACCCAAAAGTACCTTAAAATATAGGATTTTTGCGGGACATTTCGTTATAATAACTCATGACAAACAGTCATGAATGAAAGCCCAAAAAGGTAAAGGAGTTTTGAAGAATGGCAAGTATTACCAAGCAGCCCAACGGGGGCAAAATCATTCAGTTTATTGGCGCAGACAAGAAACGACGGTCTATCCGATTTGGTAGCATACCGATGAAGACAGCACAATCTATCAAGGTGCGTGTTGAGTGTCTTGTATCGTCCAAACTCTCTGGCCATGCACTTGATGATGTGACAGCCCAATGGTTGACCACATTGGATGAACTAATGATAGAAAAGCTCACCAATGCGGGACTGATTGAAGCGAGAGAGTCTTCCACCTTGGGCAAGATGATTGATGATTTCATCAAACTACGAATCGGAGATGTAAAACCTCGGACTGTGGCGAAATACAAAGTGGTTAAAAAACATCTGCTTGACCACTTCGGAAAGAATAAACCGTTGAAGTCTCTGAATCCTGGAGAGGCCAAAGAATGGCGAGCTTACCTGATAGGTCGTGGACTGGCTGAGAACTCAATACGAAAACTTTCAGGTATTGCCAAGACGATGTTTAACTATGCGATTGAAAAGGAACTGCTTGTTAAGAATCCGTTCAACTGTCTGCCATCGGCACTGGTGCCTACCAGGGACCGACACCATTACATCACGCTTGAAGACTCACAGAAGATACTTGAGCATTGTCCTGATGCTGAATGGCGGTTGATCTATGCCCTAGCCCGTTTTGGTGGACTCAGAACGCCATCAGAGACGTTTGCTTTACGCTGGCAAGATATCAACTGGTCGGAAGGCCGATTCTATGTAACCAGTCCAAAGACTGAACGCTATGCCGGAAAAGAGGGACGTATTGTTCCAATCTTTCCAGAACTCAGATCCTACCTTGAGCAGTGTTTTGAACTGGCTGAAGATGGCGCAGAACATGTGATTGAAAAGCATAGAATTAGAAGCGAGAATCTCAGAACAACATTCCTGAAAATCATTAAGCGTGCAGGGCTCAATACGTGGCCTAAGCCTTTCCAGAATCTAAGGTCCAGCCGGGAAACTGAACTCATGGAACGCTACCCTATTCAGACTGTTGTAGCTTGGTTGGGAAATTCGCCCAATGTAGCGTTGCAAAGTTATTTGCAGGTAAGGGAATCGGACTTCGAAAGCGCGCTGCATAATGCGGTGCAGTACACTGCCGTTTACACTGGATTAGGCTCGCAAAACGAAAAGGAAGAGAATGCTGAAAGTCATTGTGATGCAAAGGCTTGCGAAGATATGCGAGAGGGTGCGAAAGAGCAGAATAGGGCCGGCAGGACTCGAACCTGCAACCAACAAATTATGAGTTTGCTGCTCTAACCGATTGAGCTACGGCCCCCAAGTTATTTTCTGGCATTATTGATACCACTCTCGTCAAAGGCGGGAACAAATGGGAATCTGCCTCTGAATGTCGCTGAGTTGAAGGAACGCTAGCTTACTAGAGACCCTTATTTCTGTCAAAGCATTGAGGCTTGAAAGACCAAATCCTGACTAACTTTCCGACAATTTTGAGCCTCTGTTGAAGTATGACACCCGGCAGGGTAAACAGGATCGTACTACAATTGTGAATTATCTGAAGATAATCCCCCTGACCGCTTAAGGACTCCAAATCATGAAGAAAGTCTCTCGTTTCACAATCATGCGGATTAGCGGCTGTTTATGCCTGATTCTGTTACAGAGCGGAATGATTTCTGAATGGGTGGCTCTTTCCCATGCGGAAGCGCAGACACTTCAAAAGTCGCCCTCAGAACCAATTCGCGTTGGTTCTGTCATCGGCGGACATATTCACCCGGCACTCTGTCGCGCCGCAAACGGGGATCTCCTGGCGGTCTACAATGAAAATGGTGGCGGGGGCAAAGAATTACTGCTCGCGCGTTCGACCGACGGCGGTTTGAATTGGTCTGCCAGCAAACCCATTCCGAGTATCAAAGACTGTTCCATTTACCCGGGCTCGCTTACAACTTTATGCAGTGGTGAAATTATCTTGCACTGGTCCTGTTATCGGAGTGGAGGAAATCGTCGCTGGAGAGTTCCACAATTCTGTTCATCCAAAGACAACGGCGTAACCTGGTCTCCCGTCACAGAAATTCCGATGGACGATTACACGAATTACACCTGCCTGCGTCACCCCATTTTGGAACTAGATCAAGATCGCTGGGTCTGCCCGTTCTATGACCGTACGGTAATCTATGATCGCAAGCACAATACCATCACAGCCTTTGGCGATGGTCGCAATCACGGCATGGTTCCCCTCGTACAAACGGCCCGAGGAACACTCATCAGCGGGGCGCCCCAAGCCCATTCCCCCGTCCCTGTCGGGAAACCGGGGAACATGGTAAATGGTCTGCGTTCAACCGATCAGGGGAATACCTGGCAGGCGATGAATCATCTCCCTTACTTCGGCGTTGCCGGCTATGATTTAACGGTCTTGGAAAAGGGAACCGTCGTTTTAACATCGATCCTGTATGGTGTAGGCCGCGATGATGAATGGGCGTATGAATTGGCGCTTTCGCATGATGACGGACAGACCTGGGATAAAGACCACTCAGTGATCGTCTATAACCCCGGACGCCCGATTAAAGGTCGCGGCTGGCCACGGACCATCCAAATTGATGACAGTACACTGGGAACGCTGTTCTATGACCTTGATGCCAAACAAAAAGGGGGCCCCGGCGTGTTTTTTGTCCGCACGCCTTTAGCCGCGTTTCGTACTGCGAAAAACTAATTTGTTTGACGGGCAATCTGACTGGCCCGCCATGCACCAGCATAAACCGCAAATCCTTTCTGAACATGTTTGGCCGCATCTTGGAGAGGGGCTGTCAGTTGTGTATCGAAGGGAGAGATCCCCCGGGCTCTTAACAAACTAGCCACCTGTAATACGACCGCTTGATCATAATCGTTAAGACTCTTCAGCAATGCTTTGACATCTTTGGGATATTTTTCCAGCAGTTTTGTCGCGTACTGATAAGCGGATGTTTTTTTGCCATCGCCGTCAGCGTCAATCCAGACAGCGCCTGTCGAACCAACGACATTTGACTGCCATTTAGGA
>JAJFIP010000377.1 GCA_021774875.1 Emcibacter sp. | reverse complement strand
CAGCAACTTCCTCCTCCGCCTCTTCAGTTAATTCCAGTACCTGCTCTTCTTCTGGCTCTGGCTCTGGCTCTGGCTCTGGTTCTGGCTCTGGTTCTGGCTCAGGCTCCACCTCTGCTTCTGGCTCAGGTTCTGCTTTTGCTTCCACATCCGCCTCCTCTTCCACATCATCTTCAGAAATAATTTTCCGAATCGATGCTAGAATTTCTTCCATCGTTGGCTCTTCCTGGCCTTCCGTTTCGCTCATTATTCTGATCCTCGCTTTTGTAAGCGCTATCCCTCGTAAATAAATACCAAAAAATCACTGCAAAATACATCTAATATGATATTACACCATTAGTGTTTTTTGATCTATTATCAATAACTATATACCATATATAAAAAAAAACGACCTTATGGAACAAAAATATCCTTAAGATCGTTTTATTATTAATTTATGATATGGCAGTTCCCCGATAATTATTAGTCTTCGTCCCAGCCAAAAAATTTATTTTCTACATTTTCTGTATTCCGAGTTGGATCATAACGAGACGCATCAAGGCGCAAATTTTCAGCCGTAAGTTTACCAACGGAAGACAAAAGATTATAGGCCGCAACTGACTGATCTCTTTGCGCCCTGACCAGGCTTACCCGTGAATCGAGAAGTTCCTGCTCTGCGTCAAGAACGTCCAAAGTAGTTCTAGATCCTACCTCGGATTCCTGACGAACCCCTTCGAGAGCAATGTCATTGGCCGTAACCTGATCTTCAGAAGAGGCGATACGCGCTGTAGCCTCCCGGTATCCTTCCCAGGCATTACGCACCAGTTCCACAACTTCCCTTTCTGTGGATACTGCCTCCAGACGGCGTTGATTTTCAATCTGGCGTGATTGGCGGATGTTTGATGATAAAGTACCGCTTTGATATAGGGGCATTGACATCTGGGCAAGAATTTCCCGGGTAGTAGACGTATCTGTCGTGCTGAAATTTTCCCAGCTTTTAGATAATCGCGCCACCAGTTCTACTGTTGGCCCCAACCCACCATATTGTTTTTTTACATTAAAGCGGGCGGCCTTTTCAGTGAAGAGTGCAGCCTGAAGTCTCGGATTATTCGCTTTTGCGATTTCCAGTGCAGCCTCCTCGGAAGCTGGCATAGCTGGCAAGCCCTCTGGCTGCTTAAGGCCAACAGGAGCATTTCCAACCGTTTTTCTATAGGCGGCACGGCTTGAAGTTAACGTTGCTTCCGACAGGATTCTTTCAGAAATTGCCCTGGATAGACGCGCTTTCGACTGAGCTACATCCGTGCGAGTGATTTCCCCAACGCGAAATCTGTCTTCACTGGCTTCAAGCTGTCGTTTTAGAACGGTAACGTTATTTATGGTCAGTTCCAATACTGCCATATCACGTAGAACCCCCATATATGCCGTAACAGAATCCAGTATTATTTGCTGCTCCACAGACATTAGCTGTTCGCGAGCGGCATTAACCTGATTGCGGGCTTCACTCGTGGAGTTAACTGTTTGCATACTTCTGAAAACTGGCTGCCGAACTTCTAGAGCAAGACTTCTGGGATTTGTATCGCCGCTGGATGCAAATGTGGCAAATGTCTCAGAATGTCTGTATCCAAACCTTCCGCTACCGACAACGGATGGCCGCCAGCCGGATTTAGCCTGACTTATTGTTTCATCAAGTGCTCTCAGGGACGCACGCTGTGCCTGCAATTGTGGATTATTCAGATAGGCTGCCGCCATTGCTTCTTCTAGTGATTCAGCCTGTGTAAATTGCGATAAACTCAATGTCATAAAAACAGGTAGTATTTTCAAATATTGTTGTTTTTTCATTTTCCGGCCCCTGATTATCATTACCTACTTATAAGTGATCGTTCACGACATTGCTTCACTAATAACCTTTTGAAATTAATAAAGAGTATCTTTTTCAATATTAGTGTTAATACGAAATTACCTCATTATTGTTAGCACTGTCAACATTGATTATTAAAAGATAAATTTTTCTTTCAAGTTAAAGCTGTCAAATGCAGGAATAGTTGCATCAAACAGCACACGCTTTCCCACATTTCCATTATCACATGTTACATAAGTCGCCTTGCCAACTCCATTATTATTCAAGACACAAATAAGACGGCCCCCTTCTGCGATCTGATCAATAAGTGTATCTGGAAGATGATCAATCATGCCATTAATGAATATAAGGTCATAAGGGCCCTGTGCCGCCAAACCCGCAACAAGAGAGCCATTTACAACAGCTACATTATCGCAGGATTCTTCAGCTAGAACCTCAGTTGCAGCTTCCGCAAGGTCAGGATCATCTTCCAAGGCTACTACGGCCTCGGCAAGATGTCCCAAAACTGCACTGGAATATCCGGTCGCACATCCAACATCAAGAATAAGGTCTGATTCCTTTACATTAGCCGCCTTAATCAGTTTGGCAAAAATCATAGGTCCCATTATGCTCCGACCCGGAGCAACCTGAATATGATCATCATGGTAGGCAACAGCATTCAGATTTTTTGGAACAAATTTTTCCCGGCTGACAGTTGATATAGCCTCAATTATGGTCTGATCATTAACTTCATTAGGACGAAGTTGCCCATCAATCATATGTTGGCGTGCATTCGCTGAATCTGACATAAAAAATCCTGAAATAAAAATGGTTTTCCTTACGTCCCTGTATAAAGGGTACTCATAGCGTTTACAATAAAGGAAATGCTGTAGTTTTCAGATTATATGAAGGGATTTTGAGAAACTGACAATAAAAATTGATTTGAAGAGGTTCATAAGCGAGTTGACCTACATAAAAAAACATTGGTCAGGAAAGGTAAAACCAGCCTATGTAATCAAATAATACATTGACTTCCCTAGTGATTTAGGTAAAAGACGTGAGGCATTCAATCAGCCTATGGGCGCGGTGGCGGAATGGCTACGCAGCGGATTGCAAATCCGTCTATACCGGTTCGATTCCGGTCCGCGCCTCCAGCATTTCAACCTGATTATCCTATCAGGGACAACCGGGTGGCTTTGGGAAAATCGCTATACACGCGTCCGCCGTATCATCGCCACCTGTAGCCAGAACAACGGCACCCGCTATGGCTCCGGCAGCCAGCAGGCCAATTCCAAGATTACTATTGCTAAATGTGGTTTCCTTGCCCACCGTTCCATCCGCATGGAGAATAATTTTCCGTGACATGATTTCACTGCCTGACAAACTTAGTTTCTGTGTGCCGTCAGAAGTAAATTGCAGATTTAGCAGGTTCAGATCATGAATTTCACGATCATAATAACGCACGCCGAATTGCGTTTCTTTTCTGGCATTTAAGGCAAAGCCATACCGAAAGGATTTCTGGTTATCAGATGAACCTATCCCACCATATAGTGGCATACGAAAATAAAATCCTGCTCCAAAATCAGTAAATTCTTCGCTGTTTGCAGTGTGGCTAAAGCAGGATAGAATCCCAATAAAGATAACTGTTTGTTTAAGCAACTTCATTTTTTACTCCCGTAAATATTATCATTACATTATTTGGGAAATAGCATAATTTTACAAACAAAATTCGGTAACAATCTAGTGATCAGCCGAAAAATTTGGAAATATAATGTGCCTTATGCTGTGCCATTGTTCTTTATTTGACGCAGATAACAGTCCTTTATTTTGATGATGAATAGTATAATCCTGCTCATCATACAGGGTGCGGACGTATCCACCTGCTTCGGCAAAAATAAGGCTGCCCGGCATGTGATCCCACGGTAGCGTACGGTAATAAACTGAAAAATCCTTCGAGCCTTCAACCAGAGAAATATAGTCATATCCAGCACAAAAAGCCGGGCGGTTTTGGCATATTTTTTTTAGATTTTCACGAGCTATGGTCCTTAAATTTTCAGGAAAACGATTAATATGAGCCGCTCCAACCATATGTGCTGGATCAGATTTCCGGTTGCGGATTTTTATTTTTTTGCCACTGATATAAGCCCCCGCGCCTTTTTCTGCTGTACAAATTTTATCGATGGCAGTTAGATATATACATGCTGACACAGCTTCTGACTTTCGCAGTTCTGTCATCATTACAGAAAATCTCTTGTCGTCTTTGATGAAGTTATTGGTGCCATCCACGGGATCTATCAAAAAAGCATGGTCCGCTGAAATAACCGCCTTTAGCAAAGCCGGGGTTTTGGCAATAGATTCCTCACCACCAATAATCGCCTTGGGAAATAGCTGTAACAGCTTTTTTGACAGGGCGTTTTCAGCTGCTATATCCGCAATGGTGACCAGTTCGCCCTTTGATTTTGCAGTAATATCGGCCTGTGCAAGGTTTTTAAAGCGCGGCATAATTTCCTGCTTGGCAACACGAATGACTATTTCACCGATATTATCTATGCTCATTAACTGATGATCTTGCCGATTAAAGTGGGATCTTTTTTTATTCTCCCCAATAATTTTGCATCCACCCGCGCCTTGAGTATGGTCTCATTCTCTGTATCCTCGCGGTCTATAACTTCGCTGTGTTTATACATCCATGAAACGGCAGCCCCCTGATTATGGGCATAGGCAATTTTCAGAATTTCCATACCTTCTGCCAATGTATCATTTAAGGCTATGCGAAATTGATCGCAGCCTTCTCCGGTGACAGCAGAAAGCAGGCTGACATTCTGTTTAAATGATGCAAGATTTTCAATTATCAGTCGCTGTTCATCGTCCAGCAAATCAATCTTGCTCCATACCTCATGAATGGGACAAGCCGGCCCATTTTCCAGCCCTAATGACAGTAAAATAGACATTACATCGTCTTTCTGAGCTTCTGTATCAGGGTGAGAAATATCGCGTACATGAAGAATTAGATCGGCCTCAACTACTTCTTCCAGTGTGGCCTTGAATGCAGCAACTAATTCCGTGGGTAATGCCGAAATAAAACCTACAGTATAAGACAGAATAGCTTTCCTGCCATTTGCTAACTCAATCTCGCGCATAGTAGGGTCCAGGGTAGCAAATAACATATCCTCTGCCATGACATCTGCACCCGTCAGATAATTAAACAAAGTTGATTTTCCGGCATTTGTATATCCAACCATGGCCACAACGGGAAATTCACTTTTTTTGCGGCCTGTACGATGTAAAGCACGAGTCTTGCTGACCTCATCGAGCTGCTTGCCAATACGGGAAATCCTGTCGCCAATCATTCTCCGGTCAGATTCAATCTGTGATTCACCGGGGCCACCCAAAAACCCAAATCCGCCGCGTTGCCTTTCCAGATGGGTCCATGAACGCACCAGTCTGCTCTTTTGATACGTCAAGTGGGCCAGTTCTACCTGAAGCACCCCCTCTTTCGTCTGAGCTCTCTCGCCAAAAATTTCCAGAATTAACCCGGTCCGGTCAATGACTTTGATTTTTAGCAGCCGTTCTATATTGCGTTGCTGCCCTGGTGTCAGTTCACAATCAAAAATAACCAGTTCAATATTTTCAAGTGAGATAATATCTGCCATCTCCAACAGCTTGCCCCGCCCCATATAGGTGGCTGGTATCAGTCTGGACAGACTAATTAAAATTGAGCGTACCACGTTCAGTTCAAGAGCCTGACACAGGCTTACAGCTTCTTCTAGTCTGGCCTGCGGCGTTCTGAGAAATGATGTCGCATTTGCCTTGGCAGAAGGTCTTGACTTGTGATGGGGATGCAATACCAGAACATTGGCGTGGGCAACGTGATCAGGGGAAACAACGCCTTCATTATGCGAGTTTCCCCAATCCAGACTTGTTTTTTTCTTAGCAAACTTAAGTTGGTCAGAATCTGGCCGTTTTGTCATTGGTATTCTTGATATTATTCATGATTTTCCGCTTCATCTGCATCAAACAGAGTAATCGGGCCACCCGGCATTATCGTGGAAATAGCGTGTTTATAAACCAGTTGAACACTGGAATCTCTCCGCAATAAAATGCAGAAATTGTCAAACCAGGTAATGATACCCTGCAGTTTTACGCCATTGACGAGGAAAACAGTTATTGGAGTTTTGTTTTTACGGATATGGTTTAGGAAGGAGTCCTGTAAGTTATGATTTTTTTCAGACATATATACATCCATTCTTCTATTTATGGTTCATTATTGCTTTTTAAGAACAAATCACTAGTAGCCTTACTCTATCATAGGCCAACCTTACTTCAAACAATAAGATCGTAATATTTTACAAATTGTTAATTTTTCCAGAATGATGGCATTAAAAATACCAGCACCGCAATAATCTCTAATCTGCCTATTATCATGGCGAATGAACTCAGCCATTTAGCGGTATAAGAAAGGCTGTGATAGCCAACAAAATCAGGGCTAATTAAGGGAATTAATCCGCCCGCACTGAATATACTTGTTACACTCAGGCCAAGACTTGACTGTAGATCATAGCCCAGAGCACCAAATAGAATGGTAATGACAGCCAGCGCGGTCACAAAAATAAACAGCAAGGTCCATATGGAAAACAAGGTGGACTGTGATACTACATTACCACTGAAAGATACCGGCGTCACGCCGTTCGGATAGGTTAGTCGGCTTACCTCTTTATCTGCATGTCTTTTAATCAAACTGATACGAAGTATTTTAAAGCCGCCAGCCGTGGATCCTGTCGTTCCGCCGATAAATATTAAAACCAAACAGAATATGGTTACTGCCAAGGGTAAAGAAGTCGCTTGATCTGGGAGAAAACCGGTTGTTGTCATGCTTGAAACTGCAGTAAAGACGGCTATTCCTGCTTTTTTCAATATACTGACATCAGCCATGTCTGCTGATACGATAATGGCCAGAAAAATTAACAATGCGGCCAAAGCCAATATATATAGAAAATTGAAAATTTCCGGATCCTGCCGGTATATACTTTGTCTGCCCCGTTTTAGAAATGCCCAATGGAACGTCATATTGGTTGCGGCAAAAATCATGAAAGGGATCAGGATGAATTCCGTCAAACCACTCATGGAATTTGCCCCGGACACACCTTGACTGGTAAAGCCTCCGCTTGACAATGTCGCCATAGCCATCAGCATAGCATCAAAGCCACCCATATCGAATAGGGCCAACAAGCTCATACAGGCAATTGTCATACTGATGTAGATACTGAAAAGCGGGGTAAATGCATATCTGATACGTGCCAGTAGATCTTCACCTTCGCCGTGAGGCAGGACGCTGCGGAATAAATCCAAGCCGCCGATGGAGGAAAGTGGTAAAATAGCGATGGCCATCACGAATACCAATATCCCCCCCAGCCATTGCAATAAAGATCGCCAGAAAAGTATGGTTGATGGCACAAGGTCCAGATTTATGACCAGACTTGAGCCTGTTGTTGTTAAAGCCGAAGAAGCCTCAAAATAAGCATCAGCAAATTTAGTCATAAAACCTGTAATCATAAAAGGTAATGAGGCAAAGACAGGCAGCCCGAACCAGACTATTACCATCAGCATTATAATCTCATGCCGCGAGGGTCTGTCTTTGGGATTCTGGAAGGAAATAAATAAAGCTCCGCCAACAAAAACAGTGAATAGTGAACTGACGAAAAAAGGTAATATCAGATTTTTTTCTCCGGCAACAGACGCAACGAGAATGGGAAGAAGTTCACAAAAACCCAGAACCATCAACAGACAGCCAATAATATTGCCTATCCTGGCAACCACTAAAAATATTCCAGTCTGACAGAGAAGAGTTCTTCTACTTTTTTGATCAACTCAAGGCGTGTAAAGATCACCACTATATCGTCCGGTTTGATAATGGTCCCGCCCTTGGGCACAATGACCTCATCACCCCTGACAACAGAGCCAATAATAATACCTGCGGGCAGCCTGACATCCCGGAGAGGCTTACCAACCAAAGGGGAAGTTTCAAGGGCCACAGCTTCCAGTACTTCTGCAGCGCCACCGGCAAGATTTTGCAGTGATCTTATCCGTCCGCGCCGCATATGCTGCAAGATGCTGGACACTGTGGTCTGGCGCGGATCAACAAAGGCATCAATGCCAACAGAATATGTCATCGGGCCAAATGAATGATTGTTAATCAGGGTAATAGCACGGCGACATCCAGCTTGTTTTGCCAGCAAAGAAGACAGTATATTTACTTTGTCATCATTGGTGACGGATATTATTGTCTCTGCGGCCTTTACATTGGCTTCTTTTTGAATATCCACATCCAGTGCATCACCATTCAACACAATTACCCCACTAATATCTTTGGCGATTGTTTTAGCTATTTCAGCATCCATTTCAATTATTTTTATCTGAATGTTTGAATCATTTGCTATCAGTTTTTCTGCGATGAAAGCTCCAACATTTCCGCCACCGACAATAACTATCCTCCGGGCTTCCTCCTCATCGCGACCAAAAACACTGAGCGCTCTTTCCACATGGTCACTCTCTGAAACAAAATAAATATTGTCCCCAACAAGAAGTTGATCATGACTTGAAGGAATAATCAGCTTCCCCTCACGGATGATGCTGGTAACAATAATATTCAGATCGGGAAATAATTCTGTCAATTGACGTAGCGGCGTATTCACTACCGGGCAATCTTCCCTGAGCCGCACACCAACAGCACGAACCCTGCCATCGCAGAACGACACCATATCAAAGGCACCGGGCACTTCCAGCCGTCTGATAACGGCCTGTGCCACTTCTATTTCCGGTGAAATAATTACATCTATGGGCATATGATCCCGGCTGAAGAGATCCTGCCACATGGACTGTAGGTAGCTTTGCGCCCGCACACGGGCAATTTTTTTCGGTACACCAAACAAGGAATGAGCGACCTGACAAGCCACCATATTTACCTCATCAAACAGCGTAACTGCGATAATCATATCCGCATCTCTTGCCCCTGCCCTTTCCAGAAGGTCCGGGTGTGACGCAAACCCAACAAGGGCCTGAACATCAAGAGAACTCTGTATTTTATCAATCAGCTCAGGTGAGCGGTCTATGACGGTTACGTCATGCTGTTCACTTGCCAGATGACGGGCAATGTTAAAACCAACCTGCCCAGCTCCACAGACTATAACTTTCATCTTCTACCTCACCCTTTCAGGTCGTAAATTCACAGATATTTTCAATTAGGCACTCGTTTTTTCATTTCCAGCAAGGCCCAGGCTTTTTAATTTTCTGTGGAGCGCAGATCGCTCCATACCAACATATTCGGCAGTTCGCGAGATATTCCCATTAAAGCGGCTAACCTGTACTTTAAGGTATTCCCGTTCAAATTTTTCGCGGGCATCACGGAGTGACAAAGACATAATATCATTATTCATACTCGGCCTGACAACGGAAACATCTGATATTATCTCTGACGGCAGCATATCAATAGTAATTGTTTCATTCTCAGCCGACATGATTAATAACCGCTCCACCACATTTCGAAGCTGACGCACATTTCCCGGCCATTCATGCGCCTGCATGGCAGACATGGCATCCGTATCAATATTTTTGGGCGAAAAGCCTGTGGCTACTGAAAGCTGATTCATAATCTGATGAACCAAAGCCGGAATATCTTCCCGCCGCTGAATAAGAGGTGGTACATGAACCGGAACCACACTTAAACGGTGGAAAAGATCTTCACGGAATAGATTATTACTGATCTGCTGTCTTAGGTCGCGGCTGGTGGCACTGATCACCCGGACATTAACCAGAACCTTTTTATTACCCCCCACCCTCTCAAATGTCTGGTCTGTCAATATGCGTAATATCTTAGCCTGGGTATTCTGCGGCATATCAGCCACTTCATCAATGAACAGGCTTCCCCCGTGCGCGTGCTCAAAAACCCCGGTTTTTTTAATGTCACCATCTTCTTCCATACCAAAGAGTTCATTTTCCATGCTATCAGCAGAAATACTGGCTGCATTGATCACGATGAAAGCTCCCCTGGCCCGTTTTGACTGTTTATGAATCAGACGGGCGACAACTTCCTTTCCTGATCCAGGTGGTCCAGAGATTAAAACCCGGCTTCCGCTTGGGGCCACCTTGTCAATTGTATTCCGTACTAGATTAATGGCAGAAGATGACCCGGTAAGCCCCACATCAAATCCCATTTTTTCTTTGAGTTCGGTATTTTCCCGACGCAATTTCTCTACTTCAGTAGCCCTTTCCACAAGGATTAGCAGTTTATCGGTTTCAAAAGGTTTGCTGATGAAATCATAAGCTCCAAGTTTAATTGCAGACACAGCCGTCTCAATATTACCGTGACCACTGATAATAACGACCGGCAGTTCCACATGCGCTTTTTTGATCACTTCTAGCAGTTCAAGCCCATCAAGACGGCTGCCCTGAAGCCAGATGTCCAGAATGATAAGTGAAGGACGCCGAGCTTCAATTTCCGCGAGAGCCGTATCGCTGTCTTTTGCAGTGCGGGTTTCATAGCCCTCATCATCCAGAATACCTGAGATCAAATCCCGAATATCGGCTTCGTCATCAACGATTAAAATATCAAGAGCCATACGCCATCCTTACACTGCTGTCGGGGATATTATTTTGAAAATGCACATTTTTATTAAATACAAGTGTTGCCGTTGCGCCGCCATCCTTGTTATTTTCCAAATGTAAGTCCCCGCCATGATCGGTCATAATTTTTTTTACAATTGCCAGTCCAAGACCGGTTCCTTTGGTACGTGTTGTTACATATGGCTCGATCAGTTTATCTATCAGATGTTCTGGCAATCCTACACCGTTATCGGTAATTTTAACCCGTGTCTCCCCCTCGGTATCCACTATTGAAACTGCTATCCTGCCCTGATAATCATCGCCATTATGCTTGGTTGATGCCGCCATTGCCGCAACGGATTCCGCAGCGTTTTTTATAAGATTTGTCAGCGCCTGTCCGATCTGGCCAGCGTCGCACTCGATATTTAATTGATTTGGCGCACAATATAACTCAAACCTGATTTTATTATTAGCCACTTCCTGAAGAAAATAGGCCTGTCTGGTAATTTCTGTCAGATTTTCCGTTTTGACGATCGGGGTTGGCATTCGGGCAAATGAGGAGAATTCATCGACCATACGCCTGAGATCGCCCACCTGCCGGACAATCGTATCAGTACATTGGGTAAAGACCGCAGGATCAGTTTGAATTTCTTTCTTGTATTTACGTTTTAAACGTTCTGCGGCAAGCTGTATTGGTGTCAGTGGGTTTTTTATCTCATGGGCAATACGCCGGGCAATATCGGCCCATGCAGCATTTCTCTGGGCGGCAACCTGCTCGGTAATATCATCAAATGCGATGACGAAGCCCTGTATTTTACCCTTTTTGGTTTCGGCGGTTATTCTGACCATCAGGTTAAGATTTATCTCATCCCGTTCAATGACGATCTGTCCCTGTACAGATGGATTTTCATTGGTCCTGATTTTATTAAAAAGTTCCTCGACTTCCGGCATAATATCCAGAATTTTTGCTCCCGGAATGTGATCAATTTCAAGATTGAGCATATTTGCAGCTGCCTTATTGGGCAAAGTTACCTTACCATGCGGGTCCAGTCCCATAATTCCAGCCGATACACCTGACAGCACAGCAGCCATAAAACGGTGTCTTTCCTCTAGCGTTATATTGGCCCGTTTAATGTCTTTCTGCTGCTGATCCAATTGCCGGGTCATTTTATTGAATGCTCTGGTCAGCCCGCCCAGATCATCATAGCCCTTCCTGATGGGAGCGCGGGCGGTAAAATCTCCCTTACCAACTTTTTCCGAGGCATCCACGAGATTTGTAATCGGCTCCATAAGCTTGCGGGCAAAGCCAATACCCAGCCAAATGGCAGCGAAAAGAATAAGAAAGGCAATGATAATATAGGTCAGGTTGAACCAGATTCTGTAGCGGGACTGTTCATTGAGTGCCGCCATATAATCCGAGCGCGCATCCGCTGTATTTTGCACCAGAGCCAGTGCCTTGGGATCAACAAACCGGCTGATATAAAGGAAATGGCCGAGAAAACCATCAAGGGCAACCAATACCCGGACACGGTTATCATCATCGCCACCAACTATGGGCACGATATTACCCTTGGCCGCCATATCCAGTGCTGCAATTGGAAATGAATCACCGATCAGACTTAAGGTGGTTTTGGCCCTTGCCTTCACCTGCCCGTTTCGATCAAAAACAATTGCTTCGGACAGCGTCAGAAACTGGGCCTGAACGGATAGAGCCTGTTCAAGCAGCGACAGATTTTGTGACAAGGCAAATGCCTGTGCGTTCAAATCCCTGGCAACCCCTAATACATCAGCCTGAATGGCTTTTTTATGTTCTTCGATATAGGCTTCAGCCACAGCTTGTGAATTATCAAGGGATGTGCGAACCTTGTCGCTGAACCAGCTTTGCATACCAAATTCAAAAAACATGCCTGAGACAATGGCGACAATTATTGTCGGGGTAATGGCCACAATACTGAACAAAGTTACAATACGTCGATGAAGACGGGAACTGCCGGCACTTGCCTTTTGGTTGGCTCGGAGCTGCACAATCTGTTGCGCAACCAGAGCGCCCAGAATAAGCAATATGATCAGGTTAACAGTCAGTAAAACAAAAAGTGTAGTCGCGGTAGGTAGAAAAGGCCCCACATTGGAAAAAGTGGCAAAAGTGGCAAATACTGACAAAACAGCAGCAATCGCCAAACCAAAAGCTGATTTTCTTGCAAGATTAACTTTTCTTGACCAGGATAGAAGCTTGCGATAGGGCTTTGATTTTCTCTTATCCATAAGGATACCAACACTCACATAGAAACACCGAAGCCCCAGAATATCATATTGTTGCAATTATGCAACAGACTTATATTTCTTTATTAGCTTGAGTTACTGTCTTTTTGGAATGTCTATATCCAGATCCCGTATTTTTTTGCGCAGGGTATTGCGGTTAACCCCCAACAGTTCAGCAGCCTTGATCTGATTGCCCCGGGTCGCGGTCAGGGTATTTTCGATCAGGGGTTTTTCAAATTCCCTCAACAGTCGGGAATAGAGGCCCGATGGCGGAAGGTCATGGGGCAGATGAGCGTCAAAATACTTCTTTAGATGACGATTAATTGATTCCTGCAGGGTTTCATTTGCGGGAATTCCATTGCCCCTGAATTGATCGCCAACAGATAGCGGTATCATTTCTGAACGCGCTATATCAAGAGTGATGTTATCTTCCACATAAAGGGCGGCTATCCTCTGACACAGATTTTCCAGTTCCCTGACATTTCCCGGCCAGTCATAGCTTTTTAGATAATCCAGTGCCTCGGCCTCAATGAGTTTGGGAGTCTGGGCATTTTCCAGAGCATATGTATTGAGAAATTGACGCATAAGATCATGAAGATCATCAATTCTCTCGCGTAGAGGCGGTATTCTGAGTGGAACAACATTCAGGCGGTAATAAAGATCCTCCCGGAATAGACCCTGACTTATCAATGACTTAAGGTCACGGTGGGTTGCACATATGATCCTGACATTGGTCTTGACCGATCTTTTGCCGCCAACTGCGGTATATTCACCTTCCTGTAATACTCTGAGCAGGCGTGTTTGCGCCTCCAAGGGCATATCGCCAATCTCATCAAGGAATAATGTCCCGCCCTGCGCCTGTTCAAATCGACCCGAACTGCGGCTTTCAGCCCCTGTGAAGGCCCCCTTCTCATGGCCAAATAATTCGCTTTCGATGAGTTCACGCGGGATCGCCGCCATATTCAACGCGACAAAAGGGTTATTTCTACGTTTGCCAAAATCATGAAGAGCCTTGGCCACGAGTTCTTTCCCCGTTCCGGACTCGCCTGTGATAGTGACCGTCAGGTCTGTGGTCATCAGGCGTGCCATCACCCGGTAAACATTCTGCATGGCCGGGGACCGGCCTATAAGGGGTAATTCTTCACTGTTATCCTTCATTTCCACCATTGTCGCTTTGTCGGGCTTTGCGATCAAAGCTTTGGTAACAACAGATTTCAACTCATTCAGATCAAAAGGCTTTGGCAAATATTCATAGGCCCCGCGTTCTGTTGCTTTGAGTGCCGTCATCAGTGTATTCTGTGCTGACATGACAATCACTGGCATATCAGGTCGAATTTTCTTAATTTTCGGCAGCAGATCAAGTCCGTTTTCGTCGGGCATCACCACGTCGGTAATGACCAGGTCACCTTCCCCGGCAGACACCCAATGCCATAAAATCGCGGCGCTGCCCGTTAACTTGACTTGATAACCATCTCTTTCAAAAGCTTTGGATAACACTGTTCGAATAGCCGTATCATCATCTGCAATAAGCAATGTTTTTTCGGTCATGAACTCTGCCCTTTAAAGCTTGGCAATAATACTCTGAATATAGTATTCGCCTGTGTTGTGTCACATTCAATGATGCCGCCGTGATCCCCGATAATCTTTGCCACCAGTGCCAGCCCCAGTCCGGTTCCCGATGATTTTGTGGTGACAAAGGGATCAAATAAATATGGCTTAAGATCATCTGCTATGCCGCCACCATTATCGATTACACAGATTTCAAGTGGCAGATGGGTGCGTTCAGTTGAACCCGGCACGGCAACCCGTACCCCGTGTCGATATGCCGTCGTTAACATCACTTCACCATCAGTCTTGGCAACAGCCTCCACTGCATTCTTGATCAAATTGAGAAATACCTGAATCAACTGCCCCTTATCACCCCGTGCTGACGGTATTGACGGGTCATAATTTTCCTTGAAGATCACATGCTGGCCAAATCCAATTTCTGCCAGTTTCCGAACATGTTCCAGTACGGAGTGGATATTAATATCCTCGGGAATGATGGGCTTGCTATTGGAAAAGACTTCCATCCGGTCAACAAGGGCGCAGATACGGTCGGTTTCCTGCACGATAAGACGGGTCAGATCCCGGTCACTCTCGCTGATTTCCTGCTCCAGAAGCTGCGCCGAACCTCTAATTCCAGATAACGGATTTTTAATTTCATGGGCCAGAACTGAAGCCATCCCTGCCACGGAACGAGACGCGCCCCGATGACTTAATTGCTGACTTATTTTCTGGGCGATGCTTCTTTCCTGTAACTGGATAACCACTTCGCCGTCACCATCGATCAGCGAAGACACGTGAATATCAACCCGTTTGTCACTATGTTTGGGGCTGCCCAGAATGATGTCATATTCGGAGCTCATGGTTTTACTCTGGCGCGATTGATTGACTATTGATACCAGCGGGCTATCAAAGGAAACGACATCTTCAAGTGTGCGGCTGAGCAGCAGCTTTGCGCCGGAAAAAAATAATTGCTCAGCCGCATAATTAACATAGGTAATCTGATTTTGCCCATCCACAACCACGATGCTGTCCGGCAGGCTATTGAGTATCAAATCCTCTCTGATGGCAAGCGGCATACTCAAGCTGCTTTCTCCTCGATCAGAGAATCAAAAAAATCATTAATCATCTGCCGGACAAGAATTGCATCACTCTGACGATTGACCTGCTGGCGAAAAAACGCACTATCGCGCAGGCCCTTGGTGTACCATGAAATATGTTTGCGAGCGATTTTCTTACCCGCATCTTCACCGTAATGGTCGATCATCGCCTGATAATGATCCAGTACGATATTTTTTTTCTGGGCCAAACTCGGATCAGGCAGTTTTTCACCTGTTTTCAGGAAATGACTAACCTGTGACAGGAACCACGGCCTGCCATAAGCTCCGCGCCCGATCATCACCCCGTCAGCCCCTGATTGGCGCAGGGCTTCTACTGAATCTTCACATGATATTATATCGCCATTGGCAATTACAGGCAGCGATACTGCCTCTTTGACTTGCCTGATAAAGGTCCAGTCTGATTTGCCTTTATACATCTGATTTCGGGTGCGGCCATGAACCGTAACCATCTTGATCCCCACATCCTCAGCAATTCTGGCAAGCTCGGGTGCATTGCGGTTGCTAATATCCCATCCGGTACGCATTTTAAGGGTTACTGGCACTTGTACGGCATTAACAACCGCTACCAGTATCTTTCTGGCTTCTCCCAAATCCTGCATCAGGGCAGAGCCAGCAAAACCACCAACAATTTTCTTGGCCGGGCAGCCCATATTGATGTCGATGATCTGTGCTCCCTTGTCTTCGTTCATTTTGGCAGCAAGGGCCATCATGTCCGGGTCACAGCCCGCAAGCTGTACCGACATCAGATATTCATCACTCTCGGCATAGGCCATTTTATGGGTGCGTTCATGGTCGCGTATCATGGCCTGACTGGCGATCATTTCAGAAGTAACCAAGCCAGCACCAAAAGATTTTACCAGTCGCCGAAACGGCAAATCTGTAACCCCGGCCATGGGGCTAAGCAACACAGGGTCGTCAAGCGCAATCGGCCCGATATTTATTGTCATATTCCGCATTATGATGTCTATTATTTAAGCAATTACCATAAATGATTAATGTTTAATCAAAATCAGGCGGTAACATACAAGAAAAGCTGTCTTAGGTCAAAGCACAATTGATGTGAGAAAAATACAGACTTTTGAACAGTGAAATGCTAGTTTTCTACCATAAGAAATGGGAAGTATAATATGAAAGTCGCCGTATTAATCGTCGCCGCAGGCAGAGGACAGCGGGCTGGTACAGAACTGCCGAAGCAATATATGCCTCTCGGTGAAAATACTATCCTGCATCATGCGCTTAATGCTTTTTTGCAAGTACCTTATGTTGATTTAATACTGCCTGTTATCCATCCTGACGACCATGAGCTATATCAAAAATCCATTGCAGATTTGCAGTTACTTGACCCCGTTAATGGTGGCGCGACACGCCAACAATCAGTGATGAAGGGATTACAGGCCCTCGGGCCTCATGAACCTGACCTTGTGATGATCCATGATGCTGCCCGACCCTTTGTTACGCCTGGGCAAATCGAAAATATCATTATAAAAGCCGCAGAACATGGTGCCATCGTCCCGACCCTGCCCATTGTTGATACCGTGAAACAGGTAACGGGCGATAAAATAGAACAGACTATTGACCGCAACAGCCTCGCCCGCGCCCAAACCCCGCAGGCTTTCCGCTATAAATTGATTTATATGGCGCACAGAAAAATGGAAGGCAAAGAGCTGACCGATGACAGTGCCATTGCCGAAGCCTGTGGCATTCAGGTATTGACCATTGCGGGCGATAAACAGAATTTCAAAATCACGACCGCAGATGACCTTAAAAAGGCCGAATATATGATCAAGGATAAACTCACCGATATTCGCACTGGGATAGGTTATGATGTCCACGGCTTTGAAGCGGGGGATCACGTCATATTGGGTGGCATTGCCATCCCCCATGACAAGCAACTGAAAGGCCATTCGGACGCCGATGTGGCTCTTCATGCCTTGACAGACGCCCTGCTTGGGGCCATTGGGGGTGGTGACATTGGCACTCATTTCCCGCCAAGCGATGATAAATGGCAAAATGAAAATTCAAGCACTTTCTTAAAACATGCTCATAACCTGTTGAATAATAAGCAGGGAACTATTTCTAATATTGATCTGACAATCATATGTGAAGCCCCGAAAATCAGTCCCCATGCCGGAGCAATGCGGAATAATATCGCCGAAATCCTCAATCTTGAACCATCAAGAATCAGTATCAAGGCGACCACAACCGAGAAACTTGGCTTTACCGGACGGGGCGAAGGGATCGCGGCTCAGGCCGTTGTCACTGTCCGGCTGCCAGAGTAGAGTACAGAATATGTTTGTTGAAAAATGGTCAAAATCCCCCCTGCATCCGGCCTTGTTACTGGCTACATGGTTCTATTCAGGTCTTGCGCCCAAAGCTCCGGGCACCATGGGCTCGCTCGCCGCCCTGCCCTTTGCCTGGATCATCATTGAACGTTTTGGCGCGGGCGGTTTATGCGCCGCCATCATTGTTGTATTTTTCGCGGGACTTTGGGCATCAAAAATCTATATGGCGGAAACGGGCAAGATGGACCCCGGCGAGATTGTTATTGATGAGGTCGCCGGACAATGGATTGCCTGTCTGCCCATTGCCGCCATGACGTCAACTATCCCTCTATCCCCCGGGCCCCTTGTGCTGGCTTTCGTGGTATTTCGGGCATTTGACATCTACAAGCCATGGCCGATCAAGATATTTGACCAGCGTCATGATGCTTTTGGAGTGATGATGGATGATGTGATTGCAGGCTTCTTCGCCGCAATAATCTTGATAGGATTTTATACCTATGTTTTCTAAACAAATAATCAAACTGGCCACGCAAGTCCTGCAAGTTGCGCGGAACAAGCGTCTTCATCTCGCCACCGCAGAATCCTGCACTGGTGGCCTGATCATGGCGGCTCTAACCGAGATCGTCGGATCATCGGACGTTGTTGACCGTGGCTTCATCACCTATACCAACCGCGCCAAGATGGAAGTCTTGGGCGTCAGTGCCGAAACCCTGCGCATTGGCGGCGCGGTGACAGAGGAAACCGCCATAGCAATGGCAGAGGGTGCGCTGGAAAATTCATCGGCCAATATCGCCATATCTGTCACGGGTATTGCGGGACCGGGAGGCGGTAGCGAGGATAAGCCTGTGGGTCTGGTTTATATGGCGGCGGCAAGCCATGGCGGTGACACCCTGCATGAAAAACATCTTTTCGGCGATATAGGGCGGGATAAGGTCAGAGAAGCGACGGTTGTTTCGGGGTTGAAGTTGTTCCAAAAGATGGTTGGTTGAGGAAACTTTACTTAATTTCTGCTAATAATTTTTCTATATGTGGAAGAACATGCTTAACCCAAGGCTCATTAGCCATTTCTTTTAGGTCACTATTCTCAAATATTTTTTTGGTCACTTCATCGTATTCTCTATACTCTAGAAGAAACCAAATAGCGGCTATTTGTTCTGTTAAATTTGGTGTGCCACCATCATTTCTCTTACCTGAAATAATACTAATCAAATCCATATAAGTTTTATATCGTTTTTCTTTAAGTTCACTATTACGAGAATCCACCCATTTTACGACTGCAAATAATCCTGAAAAAGTTACAATAATAACACTGAAAAAAGAGCTATTTTGAGTAATAAATTCAAGCATTTGACCAATCCAGATATGAAAAAATTATACAGACTGGTGAAGGTAACACATTAGAAAAGAAACTCAAAATCACTATCGTAGCTCTGTCATCCTCGCGCAGGCGGGAATCTAGTTTTTTATAGATAATGCCATCGAAGATGACTTTTTTATTTAGCTGGATTCCACCCTTCGGTGGAATGACAAAGTTGAGATAACATTAATCCCCCCCATACAACTCATTCGCCCGCCCCTCAAAGGCGTGAATCATGTGGGCGATGGCTTCCGTAAAGAAGCCGCCGATCATTTTCTCGAAAATCTTGTTTCTAAATTCAAAATCCACTAAAAAATCAACCCGGCAACCACCATTCTTTGTTTCGGTGAATTGCCAGTGGTTATGGAGGTATTTTAGCGGCCCTTTTATATATTCTACCTCTATCCGGTCGTCCGTAAAAGTCACCTGAGAGGTAAAACGCTCGCGGAACATTTTGAAGCCAATTATCAGGTCGGCCTGCAGGCCATCATCTGTGCGTTTATAGGTTCTAACCCCCTGACACCAAGGCAGAAAATCGGCGTAAGCATCCACATCGGCGACCATTCTGTACATCTGGTCTTTTGTGTAGGGAAAATCCCTTGTTTCCTCAAACCTGGGCATTAATCTTCATTCAAAGGATTTAATTTGGACATTTCGACAATGTCTATGGGCGCATCCATTTTGCTGCTCTGTTTTAACAATTTCTCGGCACGCGCGGCTTTCAGTTGATCAAAATCTTCTCCCGCGTGGAAGGATGACCTTGTCAGGGGCGAAGACGCCACATGCAGGAAGCCTTTTGATTTGGCACAGGCAGCATATTTATCGAACTGTTCCGGGGTGATAAAGTCGGCCACTTCCACATGCTTACGGGTTGGCTGTAAATATTGCCCGATAGTGATGAAATCTATATCAGCCGAGCGCATGTCATCCATCACCTGCATGACTTCTAACTCGCTTTCGCCAAGGCCAACCATGATGCCCGACTTGGTGAAGATGGTGGGGTCGATCTGTTTCACCATATCAAGCAGACGCAGGGAATGGAAATAGCGGGCTCCGGGACGAATATTGTTATATAGCCTCGGCACAGTTTCCAGATTGTGGTTGAAAACATC
>JAJFIP010000376.1 GCA_021774875.1 Emcibacter sp. | reverse complement strand
GCGATGGCATCCGGCTTGTCCTGCCTTTTGGATACCGGCGTATAGCGTGCGCCGCCAGAACGCGTCTTGGCCGGGATTTCATCCATCACCAGCTTCAGGCTTATGGAGCTGTCTTTCTGACAACGTTCAATATCATCCCATGTCAGCTGACCATTGACAATAGGGTCCAACCCGACAATATTCTGGGCCACCTGCTCATCTGCAATGCCCTGTACTTCCAGTTCATGCAGGCTACAAAATTCACCAATCTGCCGGAAAGACAGACTTGTGTTATCAACCAGCCAGACGGCTGTCGCCATTGGCATCAAAGGCTGTGTCATTTAACCTCCTACGGGAATAGTTCCGCTTTCCTTAAATATCCAAGATAACTACGGCGTAACCTAAAGGGATTCTCTCAGTTAGCAAAGCTTTATGCACGCCAAAATGTCATATTTGTTTCTAGGCAAAAGGGCAAGCAAAAAAGATGCCCGCCGCCATAAAGAATAACCATATCTCTGTTATTGACAAAAATGTGATGTGATTCTGTCGGCAAAGAGACATTATATAGATGAGTTTACCGCTACAATCCTGTAATGTAAGTTTTCCGATTTCCAACAAATGGCACAACGTTATGAAAAATATCATCACACTGAGCATTAGTATATTATTATTTTCAGGATGTTTGTTTATGGCTCAGGCCGCAACCCCGCTGGGAGAAGACGATATTCAGAATTTCATGAAAGCCATGAAACCTCTACAGGAACTGGGGGATAAATATGATTTCGAAAACAATGAAGACGGGCCATCGGAGAATCTGGACCTTGATGAATTCTCCCCCATGTCGCATGCTTTGGAAAATGTCAAAGAACATGAGTCGTACGAGGAATTTAAAACAATTATTCTACAAGCAGGCTTTTCTTCACCACAGCAATGGGCTAGCGTAGGAGACAGAGTGCTCAGAGCATATACTTCCCTCAGAATAATTGAGGAAATGACACCGGAAAGAATAGAGGAAATGCTGAAAAGCGTTGAAGAAGTTAAAAAAAACCAATATCTATCACCGGAAATAAAAAAACAGCTTCTGGAAAGTCTGAGTCAGACAATGACCATGAAAGAAAATATATCCCAGAGCACCAAAGCCGATCAGGAAGCACTGAAACCCTATCTAGCAAAGCTAGAACGACTATTTGAGGAAGAATAATGAATAGAACAGAAATTATGCGATTACGTAAATATCTGAACGATAAATTCAGTACTAGTAAATTTGAACTGGATGCCGGCAATCAGAAAGACGGCAGTATGGAATTGCATTTTGCCGGAGAATTTCTTGGCGTCATTTACCGGGACGAGGAAGAAGGCGAAGTGTCATACGCACTGAATATTGCTATTCTGGAAGAAGACCTGCCCGCGGCCTCTGATGCCTCATTGATTTAATTCCACTGTCGACAGTCTGATGATACGATAACTTGCCGTCACGGAAAGTGTCGCCATGATGGTAGCGACCAGAAAATCAGGCCAGCCATTCCCGGTGGCAAAAACGCCCGATGCGGCCACAATAATAGCCAGATTGCCAATAGCATCATTGCGCGAGCACAACCACACCGACTGCATATTGCTGTCGCCCACCCGATACCGATAAAGCAGGGCAGCACTGAACAGATTAGCGAAAAAAGCGATAATCCCCATCACACCCATAATTTCAAAGGACGGGACTTGACCCTGAAAAATGTAATAGAGCATCTGTCCATATACCCATAAGCCCAGCAGACCCAGGCTGATTCCCTTGAGCATGGCAACCTTTGCTCTTACTTTCAGTGAATAGCCCATAGCCATCAGGGTAATCGCATAAGTCACCGTATCGCCAAGAAAATCCAGGGCATCCGCCTGTAAAGATACCGACCCGGCAAAAAACGCACTGCTGAATTCAGCAACAAACATGAAGCCGTTAATGATCAGAACCATCCATAACACCCGGCGAAATGATTTTACCTGCAAGGCTGCCTGGTCAATATCATCATGTTCACAACAGCCGGACATCAGTCAGCCCCCCGATCTTCTTTGATATGAACCACCATATCCTGAACCATGTCCCGGATATGATCGTCCAGAGCTCCATAAAAAATCTGTCGGCCCCGCCGCTCACTGATCAAAATACGCGCCGCTTTCAACAGGCGTAGATGATGACTGACCAATGAAGGACTTAAACCAAGACTGCCTGCCAGCGCACCGGCACTGACTGGGTCGCCTAGGCAGGCATAAACAATCCGCAATCTGCTGGCATCCCCCAATAGATGAAATATTTCCGCCAGCTCCAGGGCATCATTTCCAGATAATCTTTCCATAAATAATTTATACAAACATTTAAACAACTATTCAAGTATTTAAATAATACCACTAGCATAAATAGTTTGCTTTGCCGCCATTTTTTCTAGGACATTCTTATCGTCATTATGTAAAGTCCCATACATGTATAAATTATTTCATTATTGGTTTTCGCCCTTCTCCAGAGCTATCCGTATGGCGCTAATGGAAAAAGACATTGAATTCGAACTGGTTCTGGAATTGCCCTGGGCGCGGCGACATGCGTTTCTTGCCCTGAATCCGGCGGGAACGGTTCCGGTCATGATGCGGAGTGATGGCACCACCCTGACAGGCAGTTATGCCATCCGTGAGTATCTGGAAGAAAACACACCGGATGCCCCATTACTTGGTGAGGATGCCAGTGAACGGGCCGAAATCAGACGGCTTATCGATTGGTTTGATGTGAAGTTCAACGAAGAAGTTACCTCGCTTCTGATTACTGAGAAAATCATGAAACGCTTTCTCAAGCTTGGCGTCCCCGAAGCCAGTAACATCCGTTGTGCTGCCATCAACATCAAGCAGCATTTGCAATATATCGAATATCTGGCTGAGCGTCGCAACTGGCTGGGTGGTGATAATATTTCCTACGCCGACATTACCGCGGCGGCCCACCTGTCGTGCATTGATTATCTGGGCGACGTGCCGTGGGATGACTTTCAGGGCGCAAAAGACTGGTATGTGCGCATTAAATCCCGGCCTTCTTTCCGGCCCCTGCTTAAAGATCTGATTGCCGGACTGCCGCCAGTGCCCCATTACAAAAATCTTGATTTCTAGTGAGCAAGCAAGCTGTCAAAGATCACATCATTAAAACAGCTCAGGACGCGGGTTTCGACCTGATCAGAATAACAGACCCCGGCGGCCTTGAGATTAATGCCCAACATTTCCGGCAATTTCTGGATATGGGCCGTCAAGGCCATATGGCGTGGATGGAGCAAAAAACAGATCGGCGAACAGACCCGCTCACCCTATGGCCGGACGTGAAAAGTATCATTCTGCTGGCGATGAATTACGATCCGGACCATGACCCCTTAAACAATTTAAAATTTACCGACAGTGGTAATATTTCGGCCTATGCGCGAGGCAGGGATTATCATGATGTGGTCAAGAAAAAACTAAAAATAGTGGCCCGGGACATTCACCGGAAATTTGATGCCGAGGTCAAGGTTTTTGTCGATACGGCCCCGGTTATGGAAAAACCGCTGGCAGAAAAAGCCGGGCTGGGCTGGCAGGGCAAACATACAAATCTGGTTAGTCAGGAATTTGGCTCTTGGCTGTTTCTGGGTAGCATCTTCACCACCCTTGCCCTAGATCTGGATACGCCAGAGACCGATCATTGCGGCACATGTGGAAAATGTCTGGACATCTGCCCGACGAATGCTTTTCCCGCACCATATCAGATGGATGCCAGACGCTGTATATCCTATCTCACCATCGAATATAAGGGCCATATCCCGCTGGAATTTCGCTCTCCAATGGGCAACCGCATCTATGGCTGTGATGATTGCTTAGCGGTATGTCCATGGAATAAATATGCCAAGAAACTAAATAAACCTGACCTACAGGCCCGCCCCGAACTGACTACCCCGGATCTTGCCATGCTAGTGGAACTGGATGATGCAGCTTTTCGAAAGCTGTTTTCCGGCTCAGCCGTAAAGCGGGTGAAACGGGATTTTTTCATTCGCAATGTACTGATTGCCATTGGTAACAGTGGTAATGCAGACTTAATTCCACAGGTTGAGAAAAAACTCACCGACCCCTCACCCCACATTCGCGCCATGGCCGTCTGGGCACTTGGCCAGCTATGTGAGGGAGAAGAGTGGCATACTCTCAAGAAAAAACAGATGACCCTTGAGCAGGATAAA
>JAJFIP010000375.1 GCA_021774875.1 Emcibacter sp. | reverse complement strand
AGAGGTTGAGGTCGGGCGTTTTCAGGTTATCCCTTTTGCCTGGGATAGCCGCCCTGAGGAGGAAGGTGGTCAAGGTTGGTTCCATATCTACCCTGGTGAGACATTGCCACCCGGCGACCGCCTGCACTGGCAGCAGCCCCTGCAAAATTGGAACGGGATGTGTGCCGATTGCCATTCCACGGGACTAAAGCGCAATTATGATCATGACCTGAATAGCTTTAAAACCACATTTGATAGTATCAATGTGTCTTGTAGTAGCTGCCATATCGGGGCCGAAGTCCATGCCCAAAACAGAATAGAAGCTCCCGAAGAAAAAGATATATGGCATGATGCACTGGTTAATTACAGCAGGAAAAAGGGTGGATTTGTCCGACTAGCTGACCAGCCAACTGCCAGCTACGCAGGGGAGAAAGGCCGTAATCAAGCGGAAATCCAGATTTGTGCTGCCTGTCACAGCAGACGTGCTCCTTTAAGTGATGGAATCGATCCCGGTCATGATTTTCTGGAACAATTTTTGCCCAGCCTGCTGGATAATAATCTGTATTTTGCTGATGGTCAGATTGAGGATGAAGTCTATGTCTGGGGGTCTTTTCAGCAGAGTAAAATGTTCAGGAAAGGCGTGAGCTGTTATGATTGTCACGATAGCCACAGCCTTAAAGTCAAATTTGATGGTAATGATTTGTGCGCTCAGTGCCATGTGCCGTCAGTATTTGATAAGGTAAATCATCACAAGCACCCATCAGGCGGGAAAGCTACCAATTGTGTCAGCTGCCATATGCCAGAACGGACTTACATGGTGATCGACAAACGTCGGGATCACAGTTTTAAGGTACCTCGTCCCGACCTTAGCGATACCATAGGATCACCAAATGCCTGTGTTACCTGCCATGAAGATAAAACCAACAATTGGGCTGCCAAAACTTTGAAAGGGTGGTTCCCGGATAGTAAGCAAAACGATCAGACCGCAGTCATAATATATCAGGCCCGCCGAGGGAATCCCACTGCGCGGGCAGATCTACTTAGAATCATAAAGGATGAAAGCCAGTCTGTGATCAAACGGGCCACAGCGATTTCTCTGGTTCCCCGAATAGCTGATAGTTCTCTTATTGCTGCTGCACAAAACACCCTTCAGCATAAAGAGCCGCTAATGAGAATCGGAGCAATTCGGGCGATGGTTGTCTTGCCGCCAGATTTACGGCTTCAGGCATTGAAACCGCTACTTGATGATAGGGTCAAGGCCGTGCGCATAGAAGCCGCTCGCCAATTGTTGGATGTGCAAGATGCCCGTGTATTCGAGCAGGCATTTCAGGAACTCAGGTATGCAGATCTACAATCTACATGGCGTGGGGAAGGGCGCATGAATTTGGCTATGCGTTACGAGTTTGCCGGTGATATGTCAGCGGCGGAGAAGGAATATCGTGCCATCCTGAAGCTTGATCCTGCTTTTGCTCCCGGTTTGATTGGCCTTACTGAGTTACTCCGCCGTGGCGGAAGGGAACAGGAATCTTTCGAACTATTGAAAAAGGCAGTGACAGAGGGCAGCAATGTCGATCCTTCGCTTCATCATGCTTATGGCTTGGCTCTAGTCCGTAAGGGAGAGGGAGAGGCAAGCATCAATGAGCTAAGGAAAGCGGTGAGGGGCGCAAGAGACAATGCGCGTTTTGCCTATGTTTATCTTGTGGCCCTGAATAGTCAGGGCAAGAGCAATGCGGCTTACAAAGGGCTCAAATCGGCTCTGAGGAGTCATCGATATGATCCAGACCTGTTGAATTTTGCTCTATCACTGGCATTGAAAAGACAGGATATTGAGTTTGCTTTACAAAATGCAAAAAACCTGTTGGCAGTGCACCCCAACAATCAGGATTTGACCCGTCTAATGCAGAAGCTAAGCCAATAAACTGAAGAGCAACTGGGGCACTGGGCGTTTTGCTGCCATCCAGACATTTGCAGTGATCATCACTAGTCTGCTAATTACAGGGGGTCACAGTTTTTTATAGTTTGTGCAGAGATTACAGCCCCTGCCAATTCAAATGGTTCAAAGAAATTTATTTGTAATTAGAATATATGTTTCCACTGTTATAAGAATTTTATTTTCCTGATTATTTCATCAAGCAAGTTAATCTGCAAGCCCCTTTTCTCCTGCAATAATGGCTCTGTCTCTCATGCTGGTTTCGTCCTGAACCAGATGATGAGCGGCACGAAGGAAAAGAACGCATGCCAGTGCCAGAATGCCCAGAGATAGCAGAATCGCATCCCCCAGATCATCGAAGGCAAGACTCAGGCGTCCGATTGTGTAAGGCCCTAACCCTGCCGCGATAAATGTGGTTACCAGAAAATACATGGCAGAGCCGGTGGCTCTCATGCGAGGCAACAGAAGATCCTGAACCGTTGAAGTCCCCGGACCCAACCAGGCGGTTGAAAAAACCATGAAAGGAAAGAATAGAAAGTAGAAAAGTTCTTTATCTGTTACCGTAAAAAGGATCAATCCATTGGCTAATGCGGCAAAAGCGGCCACAAGACAAAAGTACATTCGACCAGAGGGGGAACGACGCCGCCACAAATCCGATAATAATCCACCAAGGGTTACCCCCAACCAACCGCCGGCTACTGAAAGCCCCCCCCGCATCAGACCAACTTCTGCCACGGACACGCCATGTGTACGAATAAGATAAGGTGCCGCC
>JAJFIP010000374.1 GCA_021774875.1 Emcibacter sp. | reverse complement strand
AATGGCATTATCGAGTGTGATAGAGCCGGACAATACCTGTCCCAGATCGACCTCGGGAATAAGACCCAGTTGAATATCCACATTGGCCAGTCCCAGATCGCCATCAAACAGCAGCACATTATTACCCTGACCTGCGAACAGATGGCAGAGCGTAGTTGAAACCCAGGTCTTGCCAACACCGCCTTTGCCCGAAGCAATGGTGATAATTCTGGGAGCAGCAGTTTCATGGGACGTCATGATATTTCACCTTCGTCTGGGGTTTTTTCTTTAGGGTCTTTTTCTTCTGGCGGCACAAAGATTTTCCGGTCGGGAATACGGGTCAGAACCCTGGCAAGGCTCAAGGCATCAATTCGTTCAATTCCTTTCGCCAGATACGGTGTGATGCCAACTCCGGCAAGAGCAAGGTCCATGGATGCGGCAGTGGCCAGCAGGCTGCCGTAACGCCGGGCAACATCCAGACGGGTAGCAATAAACCGCCTGACGCCAAGATTCATATAGGTTTCAGCTATTTCCTGCGCCTCTAGGGAATCACTGCCAGCGGCGATCACTAACAATGGTTCCACATCATATGCCACGATAAAGCGGTGCAGTTCGGCCATTTCATCACAGCTAAAGGGGTTATATCCCATAGTGTCGATGATAACCAAATCATGGGCTTGCTTATTTGTATCAATGGCAGCGGCCAGCAAATCCGGCTCTGGTGCTTCTATTACAGTGGTTTTAAGAACATCTGCGTAACCCTCTAACTGTGCGGTACCGCCGGTGCGGATAGTATCGCAATTGATCAGGCGAACCGTTTGGCCGCTGAGCACAGCCTGACTGGTAAGTTTGGCTGCGGTGACGGTTTTGCCAACACCGGGCGGCCCCACCAGCATGATCGGCCGGTTTTGATAGTCATTACTGATCGGGCTGAAATGAAACATAACTTCAAGTGCTTTTGCCAGAGCATTAATATTGCTGTCTTCATCGAAGGAGGCCGCTGTTTCCAACAGTCGCCTCATCATGGACTTCCCGACACCATGATGGGCCAGAAAATATGACAGATTTATGGAATCGGAATGATCCTCCTGTTCCAGCTCCTTAAGCGATCTTTGTACCGGGGATGCTTTTGGCCGGGGTCTTGGGGCTTTGCCGGGGATGATGGACGGAGCCGGGATTTCAATGGCCGCCGTAATTTTGACTTTGCCGCCTTCTTCCACGTTATTAATGATAATAGCGTCATCGCCCAAGGCTTCCCGAACCTTTGCCAGTGCTGCTTTCATATTATCGGCAGTGAATATTTTTAACCGCATAATTAGATTTGACCAAGTGTTCTGATTCTGACTTTTGGATGTACTTCATTCTGTGACATCACCACAGTCGCGGGCCGGAAACGTTCAATGATGGAACGCACGTAAGGGCGGATCATCGGGCTGGTCAATAATACCGGCAGTTCCCCGGCGTGGGCCTGATCCTCAAAGGTCATGCGCACAAGACCAATAAATTCCTGCAACTGGCTTGGTGGCATGGCGAGCTGTTTTTCCTCACCGCCGCCGACCAGACTCTCCATGAAGGCCTGTTCCCATTCCGGTGACAGATTAATCAGGGGAATTACACCTTCCTGATCAGCATTTTCATGGCTGATGAGCCGGGCGAGGCGGGTTCTGGCATGTTCAGTTATCATGACGATATTCTGGGTATAGCCACAGGCCTCGGCAATACCTTCCAGAATGGTTGGCAGGTCGCGGATGGAAACTCTCTCGCCCAGAAGATTTTGCAACACTCTCTGGACGCCACTTTGGGTGATCAGGGTTGGCACCAGGTCAGCGACCAGTTTCTGATGCTCGGTGGCCAGATCATCCAGCAATTTCTTGACCTCGGCATAGGATAGCAGTTCCGGCATATTATCCTTGATAACTTCTGTGATATGGGTGGTGATTACGGTGGCGGCATCAACAACAGTATAGCCCCGGAAAGAAGCCTCTTCTTTCATGTTTTTATCGACCCATTTTGCCGGTAACTGGAAAGCAGGCTCAAGCGTATCTTCACCGGGCAGGGCAACTGGCTCGCCGCGCGGGTCCATGACCAGCAGCATATTAGGTTGGATGGTGCCTTGTCCGGCATCAGTTTCTTTAAGCCGGATAATATAATTATTTGCGGGTAGCTGCATATTGTCCAATATACGCACTGATGGCATGACGAATCCCATGTCCGATGCCAGTTGCCGCCGTAGCGCCCTGATCTGATCGGTCAGGCGGATGCCGGTATCATCATTGATCAGCGGCAGCAGGCCGTAGCCCAGCTCAAGACGAATGGGATCAATGGTGAGTGCCGTGGTGATCGGCTCTTCCACATGATCGACTTTCTCTTCTTCTTCAGTGGCGGCCTGCAATTTGGCTTCGGCTCGTTCTTCCTGCTGGCGGGTCAGGGCAACCGTGGCAATTCCCAGCAGGACAGCAAGACTGGCAAAAGGCAGGAAAGGCATACCGGGCAACAATGACAGACAGGCCAGCATGCCTGAACTGACCCCAAGAGCGCGGGGGTATTTGCCGAATTGTCTGAACAGGGCCTTGTCTGTCCTTCCGGACAGTCCGGCCTTGGTAACCAGCAGTCCGGCGGCGACGGAAACAATCAGTGCCGGGATCTGACTGACCAACCCGTCACCAACGGTGAGCAGGGTATAGGTATTGGCGGCTTCGCTAAAAGACATGCCATTCTGGGCAACCCCGATGATCATTCCTGCGATGATATTGACAAAAGTAATTAGCAGTCCGGCAATAGCATCGCCGCGAACATATTTTGCCGCCCCGTCCATGGATCCGAAAAATGTGCTTTCATCTTCAAGATTTTTTCTGCGGGTTCTGGCGGCATCCTCATCAATCAGTCCAGATGAAAGATCGGCATCAATGGCCATTTGTTTGCCGGGCATGGCGTCCAGACTGAACCGGGCGGCGACCTCGGCGATCCTGCCACTGCCTTTGGTTATCACCATGAAATTCACAATCAGCAGGATGGAAAATACAATGATACCAATAATAAAATTACCGCTCATAATAAAATTACCAAAGGCTTCAATCACATGTCCGGCTGCCGATGACCCGGTATGCCCTTCGGACAGTATCAGCCGGGTTGAAGCCACATTGAGGGCCAATCTCAGCATGGTTGCCAGCAGAAGTACTGCCGGAAAAGTATTAAATTCCAAGGGGGTCTGGATAAACAGGACAGTCATTAGCACTGTGACTGAGAAAGTGAATGAAATGGCCAGCGCGATGTCAAGTAACCATGGTGGCATGGGCAGGAACAGAATAACCAATACCATAACCACACCAACAGCCATAATGATGTCTGACCGCTGGGCTAATTGTCCCATAAATCCTGCGTTAGCTGGAATACTATTAGTGGCCGTGTCGCTCATAAATTGTAATTGCTTCTTATTTTGTTCGAGTTGCCCAATGCTATAAATTTGGAGCTAAAGGTATTCCTGGTCCCGGAACATTAACGCCGTCCGACATATATATATTAAGCTTGTTGCGTAATGTTCGTATGGAAATACCGAGAATATTGGCCGCATGAGTACGATTACCCAGACAATGTTTCAAGGTATCAATAATCAGGTCTTTTTCTACATCGGCCACAGTTCGCCCGATCAGGGATGCTGCGGCTAGAGGCTCTGTTCCTTCCGGGGTAAGGCCGGTGGAATCCCGTGAGGCACCGGACTGGATTTCCATGTGGGGTCTGCCGTCTGGCAATACAATATCAGAGGCGTTAATATCTGTGCCCGCCACCAGTAATATTGCCCGGTGAAGGGTGTTTTCCAATTCACGCACATTGCCGGGCCAGTGATGGTTAATCAGCACTTTCATGGCACTATCGGTAATGTTTTTATAAGGCAATGCGTTAAATTCGGCATACTTGACAGCAAAATGCTTGCATAATGCACGGATATCCTCAGGTCGATCTTTCAGCAGCGGAATATTCAGATTTACCACATTCAGGCGGAACAGAAGATCTTCGCGAAAATTACCGTTTTTCACTTCTTCCTGTAAA
>JAJFIP010000373.1 GCA_021774875.1 Emcibacter sp. | reverse complement strand
GTTCCATGGATGCGTCCAATTTGCTGAAACCGGCTCTGGCCAGAGGTGAGCTACATTGTATCGGGGCGACGACCCTCAATGAATACCGGAAATATGTGGAAAAAGATGCGGCACTGGAGCGGCGGTTCCAGCCCGTGATGGTGGTGGAACCAACCGTGGAAGACACGATTTCCATATTGCGGGGCCTGAAAGAAAAATATGAACTTCACCACGGTATCCGCATTACCGACAGTGCAACTGTTGCCGCTGCCATCCTGTCGAACCGTTATATCAATGACCGGTTTCTCCCCGATAAAGCCATCGATCTGATGGATGAGGCAGCGTCCCGCATCAAAATGGAAGTGGACAGTAAACCGGTTGCTCTGGACGAGATGGACCGCCGGATTATCCAGCTTAAAATAGAGCGGGAAGCCCTGCTCAAGGAAAAGGACAAGGCGGCCAGGGAAAGATTAAGCAAACTGGACAAGGAACTGGGCGGGCTGGAAAAGAAATCCGCCAGTCTGACCGACCAGTGGAATCTGGAGAAAGACCGCATTGCCGGAGATGTGAAAATAAAGGAACAGCTTGACCATGCCCGTATTGAACTGGAGCAGGCCGAGAGACGCGGCGATCTGGCACGCGCCGGGGAACTGGCTTATGGCATCATTCCCAAACTGGAGGCAGCGCTAGAAGTCGTTTCCTCCCCTGAAGCTGAAAATCAGTTGTTGAAAGAAGAAGTGCGTGAAGAAGATATTGCAGCCGTGGTCAGCCGCTGGACCGGAATTCCCGTGGACAAGATGCTCGAAGGTGAGCGGGAAAAGCTGGTCCAGATGGAACAGCATCTTGGTCAGCGCGTGATCGGCCAGAGTGAAGCCGTTGCCTTCGTTTCTGCTGCGGTGCGCCGTTCCCGTGCCGGATTACAGGATCAGAATCGCCCGATCGGGTCGTTCCTGTTTCTGGGGCCGACCGGGGTTGGCAAGACCGAACTGACCAAGGCATTGGCCGAATTCCTGTTTGATGACGAGCATGCCATGGTACGTATTGATATGTCAGAATTTATGGAAAAACACGCGGTTGCAAGACTGATCGGGGCCCCACCCGGCTATGTGGGTTATGAAGAAGGCGGTGTTCTGACCGAGGCCGTCCGTCGCAGACCATATCAGATCGTGTTATTTGATGAGGTGGAAAAAGCTCATCCCGATGTTTTCAATGTGCTGCTGCAAGTGCTGGATGATGGTCGGCTTACCGATGGACAGGGCCGGACGGTGGATTTCACCAATAGCCTGATCGTCCTGACCAGCAACCTGGGTAGTGACATACTGGCCGGGCTGGAAGAGGGCCATGATGTGGAAGAAGTCCGGGGTCTGGTCATGGATCAAGTAAGGGCGGCTTTCAGGCCTGAATTCCTCAACCGTCTGGACGAGGTTACCCTGTTCCACCGTTTGGAACGCAGCGACATGCACGGCATTGTTGATATTCAACTGGGCCGTCTGAACAAAATACTGGACGAACGCAAACTTACCCTTGATCTGGACAGCAGTGCCAAAGACTGGCTCGCCCATGCGGGCTATGATCCGGTATATGGGGCCAGACCCCTGAAACGGGTTATTCAAAGAAGTCTGCAGGATAATCTTGCTAATATGATCCTGGCGGGCAAGGCTCATGACGGCGATGTGATCAAAGTGACTGCCGGGGCAGATGGGTTGGAACTATCCTCGTAATTTCTCATTCAATTGATTGTTTTGATATTTTACGATAAAATATATCGTGAATTATGGGGGCTTCTTGAGGAGGGAAATATGCATATTAGATATTTAAAAATCATGTTTGCGGTGATAGCATCCATGATGTGCCTGATATATGTTTTACAGAATCTGGCCAATACAGGTCCGGTGCATCAATATTTCATGTATGTCATGAGCGGTGCGGACCATCAGGCATATCCAGAGACATTCGCTTTTCATATTACAAGTCCAACATTAGGCTGGATAGCTGCAATTCTGGTTTTTGCCCTAGAATTTGCCGCAGGATTCCTTTTACTTAAGGGAGCCCATGATATGTGGACAGCCAGAAACTCTGATGCAGATACATTTAATGTTTCAAAGAAATGGGCGGAAATTGGGGCAGGTGTTGGCGTTCTTGTCTGGTTTGGTTTGTTCGGCGTGGTCGGTGCGGCATTTTTTCAAATGTGGCAGACGCCAATGGGCGATAGCTCAATGTCAGGTGCCTTTCAGTTTTTTGTCTCCTGCACTCTTACCTTATTATTCCTTATTCAGAAGGACGAATAGTCAAGTAAACTGATTATTCTGATACAGGCGGCGGTGCCATAATGTCTTTGGTCGATGGCATGGTGAATGGCTTGTCAAAAAAATTGCCCAACAATTGATTAAACAGGGCAGGGTCAATAACTGGTGCAAAATGGGTGTGCCCCGGTAATATTGCCAGTTGAGAATTTTCCAGATTTTGAAATATTTCAACAGTATGCTCTTCTTTGATAACGTCCCTGTCACCTGCCATGACTAACACGGGAGTCTTAATCTGATGCAGGCTTTTCTTATCTATATTTGGCTGGGTCATCACCAGATTTAAAAGTTGTTTTTGAAGGTCCCAATTGTTAGAGGTATCTTTTTTTGCAATCATGTCATTAATTTGCTGGACGGCATCCTCCAGCATGGGTTTTGCCCAGGATTGCACTGCCGTTTGGTCAGGCCTGAGATTTGCTCCCATGATGGCGAGCTTGTTAATCTTCTCGGGATATTTTATTGCCATCAGCAGACCCAGAATTCCGCCGTCACTCCAGCCAAAGATATTTGCGTTTTTGACTTCTAAGTGGTCTAATAACCCATTCCAGTCTTCCATCATCTGTGGGTAATTAAGCTGATCAGTGCCGAGGCCCGATTTGCCGTGCCCACGGCTGTCGGCGACAATAACCCGGTGGGTTTTAGAAAAAAAATCAATTTGTGCTGTCATTCCTGCAATGCTGTCACCATTGCCATGAATTAAAATCAGCGGCTCACCTGTGCCATAAATTTCATAGTAGATTTCTATGCCGTTAACAGGGGCATAATTCCCCGCCGCCGAATTTTGCCCGTAAGGAATGACATTATCATTGGCGTATGAAAAAGAGGTCAGTAACATAAAACCTGTTATCAGCTTAATAATATTTTGTAAGAACATATTTAAGACCCTTCATAAAAAAATCAAAAAAAACTGTAACATTCTTTGCCCTGGTCCGTCATTGTTTTATGCGCAGATTTAACAAACGATAAAGAGAACCCAATATGCATGATGTTGTTCAGGATTATTATGGTCGCGAGTTGCAGGGCACAAGCGATCTGAAAACGGACGCCTGCTGTGATATGTCCAGCGTACCGGACTGGCTTAAAAGCCTGCTAAAAAATATCCACCCCGAAGTATTATCCCGCTATTACGGTTGTGGTCTGGTTTGCCCGCCGCTGCTTGAGGGCTGTCGGGTGCTTGATCTGGGTAGTGGCTCGGGCCGGGATGTTTATGCTTTGGCCCAACTGGTAGGCCCCACAGGTGAAGTGGTTGGCGTTGATATGACCGATGAACAGCTGGCAGTTGCACAGGATCATCGCCAGTTTCATATTGAGACTTTTGGCTATGACAATGTGCGGTTTTTGAAAGGATATATCGAAAAGCTGGATGAGCTTGACCTTGAACCGGAAAGCTTTGACGTCATTGTTTCCAACTGTGTGATTAACCTGTCGCCGGACAAGGAAGCCGTGATAAAAGGTATCAGGCGTCTGTTGAAGCCGGGCGGAGAATTTTATTTCTCGGACGTTTATGCAGACAAGCGGGTGCCGGATGTGGTGCGGGAAGATCCGGTTCTTTACGGCGAATGTCTGGGCGGGGCGCTTTATTGGAATGATTTTGTCACTATTGCCAAAAACGCAGGCTTTGCTGATCCGCGTCTGGTGGAAGATCGTCCGCTGGAGGTTACCGATTCAGTGCTTTCAGGTCGCGTGGGAAATCTTCGGTTTTATTCTGCGACCTACCGTTTGTTTAAACTGGATGATCTGGAAGGTGACTGTGAGGATTACGGTCAGGCTGTGATCTATCAGGGCAGCATTGCTGACAGTGAAAACAGCTTTATGCTGGACAAACATCATCATATTGAGACCGGTCACATCTTTCCGGTTTGTGGCAACACTTGGCGCATGTTGCAGGACACCCGCTTTAAAGAGCATTTTAAGTTCATAGGCGATTTTTCCCGTCATTTTGGAATTTTTGCCGGTTGTGGCAGTGACCTGCCCTTTGATCAGGACATAAATGAGGCTGAGGCCAGCACATGCTGTTAGGTAATGGAAAAAAATCCAGTATCCTGATCCTGTGTACAGGCAATTCAGCGCGCAGCATCATGGCCGAAGCCTTGTTTAATACAGAAGCGAGCGACTGTTTCACGGCTTATAGTGCTGGCAGCAATCCTGTGGGCAAAGTGAATCCGTATGCTTTGGAGCAGATAGAAAAGCTTGATATTGACTTTGAGCCGCGCAGCAAAAGCTGGGATGAGTTTGAAGGAGAGGGTAGCCCCCATCTGGATATAGTCCTCACCGTTTGTGATAATGCGGCACAGGAAAGCTGTCCAATTTTTCCGGGCGCACCGCGATCACTTCATTGGGGATTGCCCGACCCGGCGGCGGTTACGGGGTCTGAGGAGGAAAAACGCGGGGCCTTTGCCGACTGTTTCAGAACATTACAATTTCGCATAACAAGCCTGATGCAGGCTATTGGGGAAAGCTCATGAGTATTGAACTGTTAATTGTTATTTTGGCGGGCCTTGCAATTTCCTGGGCCAATGGCTCAAATGATGTCTCAAAGGGCATAGCCACATTGGTCGGTGCCGGGGTGACAAATTACCGGACCGCCATATATTGGGGCACATTTTTCACCGCTGTCGGGGCCATTACCGGCGCCTTTTTTGCTCAGGCCATAGTGGCAACCTTTGGCGGCAAGCTGCTGACCGCAGCAGCAAGCCCTGATCTGGCGGCGGCACTGGCAATCATTGGCGGGGCGGCAGGCTGGATTCTGCTCGCAACCCGTACCGGACTGCCAGTATCGACTACCCACGCTATTGTTGGCTCATTGTTGGGCGTGGCGTTGATCGCATTCGGCGCTGATGGCGTTGCCTGGAATAAACTGATCTGGAAAGTGGCATTACCTCTATTGCTCAGCCCGTTGGTGGCTCTGGCCATAACCATGTTGCTGAGAAGGATATGGGAAGCAAGGAAAGCAATCAGACAGGGCGAGGATGACTGCATATGTGTGACGGTGGAGCCGCAGTTGGCTTTTGCCCAGAGTTCTTTGACGGACGTATCTTCTCAAGGTAATGTCACTCTCAGCACATGCGATACCCACAGCACCGCAATAACACAAACAGAAGCCCTGATTACGGTTGACAAGATGCACTGGATCAGCGCGGGTCTGACAAGTTTTGCCCGGGGCATGAATGATGCGCCAAAGCTGGCCGGGCTTATGATTGGTGCCGCCATGCTTTCAGGAACCACAGAACTGGCTAATCTGACGGCATTCTTTGTGGTTGCCATTGCCATGACCGCAGGCGGGCTTATGGCGGGCATCCGGGTGACAAAAATGTTGGCAGAAAAAGTGACAGTGATGAACCATCACGAAGGA
>JAJFIP010000372.1 GCA_021774875.1 Emcibacter sp. | reverse complement strand
ATCAACTGACGAATCTGCGGTGGTTTGCGGCTATGCTCGGTCCGAGGAATTTCTTGCCAGCTACGATATTTGCGACTGTGAAACCGGGCACCTCCTCTCACACCAAGTAACAAAAATTCGTGCGAAACACGCCAATAATTGCCGAGTCCCAATTGTGGTTTGACCCACACAAAACAGGATTTGTATTGAAAGCCCCAGGCTTGCATCAATTGGAGCGCCGGACCAATAAATGCGTTTGTCGTCCAGAGATGCAGATGCGCTTGATCCGCGACGATCTTTGAGACCGGTTCTGTCATTAATGCTTCCATCGACATCGAAGGGTAATGATTTTTGCTCGCAGCGCGCGAGCTGTGATTACGATAAGGCCAGGGAGGATCGGCATAAACCGTAGCGAATTTGATCTTGGCATTTACGAACACATCCAGACAATCTACGGTCTTTCCTGAATAATCATGTCTGGGAACCAGGTCCGGTTTTCGCGTGGCCTGATATTGTTTTGCGATCCGCAAGAGAGCGGAAGTCGTGATTTCTTTTTCCGAATCGAGGTGTGATTGAACGTATTGCTGAAACAAGTCATCCGGGATGCTGGCGATCTGTTGATAACGGGAAGAGTCCGACTTGGAAATTCCCAATTCCTCTAATCGGAGAGGGCGTTTGTCTTGTCCGGTTGGCAAATTTGATTTTGAGTACTGATTTCCGGGAGCTGACTTAGCGAGTTGCATTTGTTGTAGCATCAAGCCGAGTTTGCGTTCTGCCTGGATTTTGACAAATGAAGCATCTATTAACAGGTTTCGCCCCAGTTTTGCTTTGCGGACATAGGCTTTGATTGATTCTGCTTGATCACGCAGTTGTTTCACTTCGTCAATTGATTTTGCTTGAGAGAGAGCGGAATGCGCTTGAGAAAGCAAAATCAGTTCTTGGGGATGTTTCGGATTTTTATTTTGATTCGTCACACTGGCTGGCTGAAGTCGAGGGCTGGGAATTGTCTCTGTTTTGATACTTTTATCGCCCATGATTATTTCCTTTACTCCGGTTGCGAAAGATGATATGAAAAGACCTGAGAGTTGGTGCAAACTCTCAGATCAAAACCTTCGGGTGACGTCACCTAAAACGCTTGTTCTGCAATAGAAAGTATGAATTTCAGAATTCCAATTGCAAAAAAACCAATTACAAAATTTAACGCATCACGTGCCGTGGGCCACGGACGAGATTCCATTCGGAAGAAAGTGGACTTCTGGCCTCCCTTCAATAAAATTTGAGCCAGATTATCTCCTTTTCTTCCATTACCGGTATTTGTCTGAATGAAGTCAGGCAAATCAGCACCAGTAATGACGTACAGCCGCCCATCGCGCGCCTGGACTTCCAGGCGTTGAATGCGACGGACAAGCACTTTTCCATTTTCCACGTGCGTCCATTTGGTAAAGGTTTCTTCTCCCTGTTTTAAGGCCATCGTTGGTCCTCCTTGAAAAGGTGCTCTCAGAATTGAGAGCACCGATTATTAAATCGATCAACGCTTCCACGAAACGTTCAGCGATTTAGAAAACCAGCACCGCATCAAAGAGAAAAACAGGAGTCAACATAGGACTCCTGTCGTCCCCACACCATGCAGACCAGACACGTTGGTCAACATCAATCCGAAGATTACCAGGATGCGGAGAACAAAATCGATTGCAAACACGTCACAATCACACCGATCCACACAGGATCGACCCGTCAGGTATTTATCACTCCAGGACGGGGGAAGGAGGAAGAGAAATATCGTTGTTATTCGGTGATCGAGATGGGTTCCCCAAACAGTATTCGTGTTATGAGCCAGACTCCCACCGCCAGCATCAGCCAGATAAACAGCCAGTTCGTCGAAATCACATACAGATTTTCTGGAAAGTGATACGCCCATTTTTTAAACCGACTGAACAGTATGAAAAATAGAATACTACAGACGAGGAAATGCATGTTTACTTCTCCTTCTTTTTCCCTTGCAGTTTCTTGTGTAATTGCGTGAGTCGTGCTTGAGTTTGTTGCTGACGTTTTGTTTCCGAGGTATCAGGAGGCGATTGAAATCTAGTCGCTCCCTGTGGAGATTCCTTCCAACTGGTAGTCACAGTCAGTGTTTCTTCGGAAGATTCTGGCCAGGAAAGCTCAAAATTACGTCTCTGATGTTCTTCTTTGGTAAACGGCCAGTCCGTTTGCAGCGGGAAAGCGCCGTGAAAACAGCTATAACCGCTGTTCCGTTCCACCATCAACACCGATTGATTCGGATGTCGATTAATGTCTTCAATGTCTTCCAGGGTTAATCGCGGCCCCACGACTTCAGAAATGCCAATTCGCATGTCTGATTTAGGACCACAGGCAAACTCTGGTCCCAGTTCATCCTTTAAGGCTCTGCCTTTTAACTGGTCCCAACTTCGCGTGTAGTAGGGAACCTGACCGGAGCTTTCCGAGATATATTTTTTGAGAAACGGATCGCGGGCAGAAAAGTATTGTTTGACGGTGGTACAGCTCATCACCAGTTCCCGTAGATCCACAGCTCTGGGAGGATTAAGCTGGCTCATGGTTTGATGGGACAGAATACAAGCCAGACCATGTTCACGTGCCTGAGCTAAGACCATTTGAATGTTCTGGCCAATTACGGTTTGCGCTTCATCAATCACACAATAAAATCGGGGCCGTTCTCCTGTTGTCTCCCGGTGATTGATACAGGCTGCCAGCGCTGAGAAGATCGCTAAGCGGGCAATCTCAGCCACAGAAGAAAGATCAAGGGCACCCACGAGACTGAAATAGATCACCTCGTTGTTCTGAATCACATCCGGCATGTGAATTGCGTTTTCAAGTGCCGTTTCATTAAGAGAACGAGTAGGAGACAGATTGAGTTGCTCAAATTGTGATAACGATTCGACCAGAAACTTAAGATGTTGTCCTGCCTGAAACTGTTTTTCGTCCTGCTGAACAAGCTGCTCGATGATCTCATGTAAATCCTGAAACGATTCAATCGGACCAAACTGCGGTTCTGTAGAAGTGGTTTCATCAGGTACGGTTTCTAAAATTGCTTTTTTCAGCAACATCCGTGACGAAATCGTGAACCAGGCTCGCCCGTAATCATCACCGTGATGCAGGTTGAGTGACTGAATGATGAGTCCCAGGATCTCTTGCAACGAAAGATTGTCCAGGTGTTTCTGCTGGAAGGGATTAAAGACGTAAGTGGAGTGATGTGGACGGTTGGTGAACCATTTGAATGTGCGGCCCGCCTGCTCCGCTTCCAGTTTGACCGTTTGGAAATAGGCATTGTCGCCTTTGTTATCTAATATTAATACGGGGCCATCCTGTTTCCGAATGAGTTGTGTGACTAACGGCGTGAGCCCCAGGGCCGTTTTCCCGATACCGGTTGCTCCCAGAATGTGCATGTGCTCAAACAGCAGGTCACTGTCTAACAAAACCGGTGTTTCCGTAGCGGGATGCACGCCCATTAAGAGTGAGCGTTGCTCAATGGGGTTAGAGGACTCTTTTAACCGTGCACTGCACGAATCGCTTATTGACTGTTCCTGCGATTGGGCACTGGCTCCGCTGGTTTCGTATTTTTGATAATACGTCCACAAAAGGGGGCCGGAAACAATCATCAGACTGGACAACATGACCACCATCGGCAGGAATGTCAGTGAAATGAAAGCACATATCCAATTCAGTAATAGAGGGCGAATGCTGGAAAAGAAATGTGAAAACAGATCCGAGGAAACCGTGAATGCAGAATGACTGAGGGAACTCCAACTCAAGTGAACCAGACAAATCGAGAGTACTCCCATCGTGACGAATGTGAGCAATTGTCGTTTCCACCAAGCACCTGTGGGGCTGGTGAACATCCAGGGAACAAGACGTTTATGAACTCCATAATTCCAATCCAGGTTTAATCCCGCCAACAACACGGAGAGGGAATCAGGTAACCGGGTCCATTGAAAGAGTGCTGCGATGACCAGCGTGATACTCCAAATCCCGATGAGGGCCATTCCCGTGAGAAAGGGGAGATACAAACCGATTCCCAAGGGAATGAGCCAGCAAAGAACGAGTCGGAGCCAGCCATAAAAACAAGCATCCGCAACTTGGTGAGTAAACGGTTCTGATACTGTATTCTGCTGGTCATGAAAAACGTGACGCTGGTCCCAGGCTGCTCTTCCGAGGGCCATTTGAGTCGGGGAGACGAGGGGATGGGCGGTATACCAGAATATCATCAATGTTGTGATTTGATTGATCCAATAACAGATGAAGGGAAAGCCAATCAGAATCAATCCCACAAGAGCATTTTTTTCGGAAGCGAGATTCCGAAATCCGAAAATCACCAGCCATATAAAAAGAAAAAACCCTAAAGCCAGCAATGCAGCCGTAGAATGTTTAATAAAGCCAGGACATCCAAACCTGCCTGTAAACTGTAACAGTGCAAGGCAAATTCCGGCACAAAGCATTTCAAAAAAAGAAAAAGAAAGGGAATTCACGGGATGACCTGACAAGATCCAACCAACCACAGCCTGTAACAGCAGGAAGCTGAGGCCAAGCAGTACGAACCTGATGACCAGACTTAATTCGGAACTTGTATCAAGTGTGTTCAGCGGACGGTAATCAAGCCGACAGGGTGTCTCAGAAATCCGACTCCAGTTCAGAATCTGATGCTTCGGTTTTGTGTTGATTCGTAAAGGGTTGGTCATCGTAAATGTGCTCCAATAAGGGGGAGTAAACCGGGTACGGTTTCGACATGAACAGGAAACGTGAATTGATGTGGTCTGCCAAAATGGGAACCCCGTTTTCGTTGCAATTCGGGGAGCAACTTTTGAGAGATCAGACGTTCAAGCGATTCCTGTTTTTCCGGTGTGAGTGTGAGTAAAGTAATCTCTAACGAGCGACTCAGGATAAAATCTGTGAAACAGGCATGGTTGAGAAACAGTAATGCTTTCTCTCGTAATTTGCGGAGTAGACGTTGTGGGTGCGCACCATGATCGATGATCACGAAACCAATTCGCTGTGGTGCCATCGACCGTTGGTCGAAATAGAAATAATGGCGGGGAAACCGTGAACTTCCCGGAGGAAACAATTCAGGATAGTCTTGAGGTTGAAATAACAGGCGTTTTCCCGGATGTTGTAGGCAGATAAACCAGAGAAGTGCATAACGCTTGCAAGCAGCCTGACGGCCCAGTGGCCGTGCTCTGTCACGAGAGACCCCCAGCAGACGGACCGCCCTGGAAGTCAATCGGTAGTAGACTCGTTGCGAATCAAGTGGTTCCGATTGCAGTAACCCTTTTTCCTGATTTGGAAGTACCTAATCTCAGGGCGGCTCAGTGATTCAGTTTACCGAGTTGTGCGAACAATGGTCGTGGATTCCAGGCATTATTGCGTAAAGCTCTAGCGATATTGTCGGTTTTCTGGCTGCGTAACCAATTCATCACTAAATTTCTCACTCCCGCCAAAATCTGAGGAGCAGCCCCCGTCCGCACACGGCAGCGGTCTTCACCAAAGGTTTCATCGCGTACCCAATGCACTTGATTCTCAATCCGCCAATGGCCACGCCACCATTCCAGCAACTTCGAAGCGACCGCTTGATGACGACCAACGCTCGTGATCGCGTACGCCACTTCGGTCGTGGTGACACCTTTGCGAGTGGTCGTACGCTTCAGACGACAGACCTGCTTCACCCCGGGCCAGTTAAGGTATGCGTTCAAGGTCGTCGTGCATGTGAGCTCGCGA
>JAJFIP010000371.1 GCA_021774875.1 Emcibacter sp. | reverse complement strand
TATAAATTACTCCACCCTGAACTGGATTCAATGTTACAGCGCTTATCGCTTATAGTAAGAGATAACAGGCCATTATTGAGAATTGGATTGCCGCAGTCTATCTTTTATCACCTGTTCCCGACCGTTCTTGTACATTTCAGGGAACGTCATCCAACCGTAGAGGTTCAGGCCTATGAACGCGATACCATGCTTGCTGAGCTGGTAAAGGACGGCAGTTTGGATATCTGCATCAGCGAGAGATATTTTGGCGATCCTGACGTCCCCCAACATCAGATAAGGGAATATCGTCTCAGCCTGATTTATCCTAAGGCATGGGGGGAATCACCCAATATAGAAGAAATCTCAAGTTGGCTTACCGACAGACCATTCGTCACATATGAACCTGGGCAGACGCTGCGCAATGCATCGGCAAATTTCCTTTCAGAAATTGGATTAGAGCCCGAAGTAGCCATTTCCACATCTGGCGGGTCAAGTGTAAAACGATGTGTAGAAAACGGTCTTGGATATTCCATAATACCTGATTGGTGCATAGACCCTAATGAGCCAAAGATAAAATCCATTCATATCTCATCTATTCCAAAAGTGAAGATATACTTTGGTCATTCAAAATTTCTTTCTCAGAATATCTACGTAAAAAACTTGCATCAAATTTGTACCGAAGTCCTGGGCGGCGATCTGACCAACGTCAATGACAGAAAGAACATATTCACCCTCCCTCTGTAATTGTTTCTTTCGGGGTTCTGGTTAGCAAAGATACAATGATAGCGAGAGACCCGGACACCACAATTCCGTGAATAATGCCATAAATCAGGGATACGACTGCCCCACTGACAACAGCAACCCGCACAGCCCAAGGTGTTAATTTCGAGTTCTTCTCCCCCATGTCAAATGGTCTGCGTCGTGCCTTCCATAATAGCCCGACAATTAAAACCGGAACCACACCCCCGCCAGCCATTGTATAGGCCTTGGCAAACATACCGATGATGCTTTCCGCATAAAGTGCCAGAAGACAGGCAATAATCCCGATAATAATGGTCGCCTTCTTCGTCCAGGCCACCAGTTGTTGATCGGTCAGTTCAGGCTTGAAGGGACGGATCACATCATTGACGACAATGATAGCTGATGAGTTTAACAGGGAATCTGCAGAAGACATGGCCGCCGCCAAAATCAATGCAAAAACAACCGCAACAATATAAAGTGGCATGTGGTTCATCATGAACCACGGCATGGCAAGGGCCGGATCAAGATCAGGGTTAAGGGATTTTACGATCATACCAACCATGGCGGTAAGGCTGACCGCGATAATAACAAAAACACCGCTGATCAACATGGCATTTCTGGCGGTATTGGCATCCTTGGCGGCAAAACAACGCTGCCAATAAACCTGAGCCGCCAATACGCCAAAACATCCTGTGATGAATTGAACCAGTATGGTGCCGATGGGAACTTCGCTCAGGCTCCAGTAATCCGGTCCGGCGACCTCATTAAGACGCTCCCCCAATAACCCTAAATCCCAATCCACCGGTGCAAAGGCAAAATAATAAAACAAACAGCCAAAACCAACCACAATCACCCCCTGGATAAAATCAGTCCAGACCACAGATAATACCCCGCCCATATAGGTATAGATAATAAAAATAATGTTGAAGAAGATGATAACCGGCACTGGGTCCATATCGGTAAACTGGCCAAAAATATAGCCCAGACCCTTGGATTGACCCGCAAGCCATGCCAGCATTATTGATCCGGTCAAGACACCTGTAATGGCCTTGGTAATTTTATCCCGGTGTAGTAGATCATACATCAGATCAGATATGGTAATATAGGTAAACCGGCCAGCAAAACCTGCGAACAGGAGAGCAAATATAATCTTTGAGCCCTGTTCGCCAAAGACAAAAGGGATATGGCTGATGCCTTTCTCAAACCCCAGACTGGCATGGCCGATAAAATTACCCGCCCCCATGATTGTTGCAATGTCACTGAATAAAATCAGATAAAGCGGCAACGCCCCACCGCCAATAGCATACATGGCAAAACTGCTGGAAGCATGATCTTTCACCCGCCATGAGATGTAAAAAAATGCCAAACAAAATACAATTGTTATTGCAAAGACTATTGGAGTTAACATTGTATTTCCACTATTTATTCATTTTGGCAAAATGATTGATTTTTCTAAATTGCATCCATAGCCTCGTATAGAACCTTTTCACTAATAACTGAAATTGATGTTAGCGGCGGCCTGAGAGTATTCTGGATATATCCTTTATTGGCAAGGGCTGCTTTCACTGGCGCAGGATTGCTTTCGATAAACATGGCGTTAATTACGTTAATGAGTTGCTCATGGATTTCTAAGGCTTTCAGGCCGTCTCCATCTTGCCAGGCTTCAATCATTGCCACCATTTGTCTGGGATATACATTGGATATTACACTCGTTACACCAATGGCTCCAAATGCAAGAAATGCAAGGGTCAAGCCATCATCACCCGAATGAATAATAAAATCTTCCCCGCAGGATTTACGTAATTGTGTAACCCTTTCCGCCATGCCACCAGCTTCCTTGATACCCACTATATTATCATGGCGATTATTAAGGATCGCAGCAGTTTCGGGTGCAATCTCCACGCCACATCTTCCCGGAACGCTATATAAAATTATCGGCAGTCCAGTTGCTTCCGCAACCATATCATAATGTAATACCAAGCCATCCTGTCCCGGTTTGTTGTAATATGGCGTCACCACAAGACAGCCATCAGCACCAAGTTCTTCCGCTCTTTTTGATGCGGCAGCGGCTTTGACACTATTATTAGAACCAGTTCCGGCCAATACAAAAG
>JAJFIP010000038.1 GCA_021774875.1 Emcibacter sp. | reverse complement strand
TCTTCGGCTTCTTCAGCAGCTTCATGGGCGGCTTCTTCTGCTTCTTCAGCAGCTTCATGGGCGGCTTCTTCTGCTTCTTCAGCAGCTTCATGGGCGGCTTCTTCGGCTTCTTCAGCAGCTTCATGGGCGGCTTCTTCTGCTTCTTCAGCAGCTTCATGGGCGGCTTCTTCGGCATCATCAGAAGCCTCATGGGCGGCACCCTCGGCATCATCAGAAGCCTCATGGGCGGCATCCTCGGCATCATCAGAAGCCTCATGGGCGGCATCCTCGGCATCATCAGAAGCTTCATGGGCTGCATCCTCTACATCTTCTGCAGCTTCACGGGCGTCATGCTCTTCCTGAGTTTCTGTGCCGTCTCTGTGAGTTTCGTCTTCTGGTGCTGTGGTACTCATATCAATAGCAGTACTAGTTATAAAGTCGCTATTGGCAAAGGTCACAGCAGCTGGGTATGCAAGTGTCATTGCTGTGCCAAGTAAAAATGCTTTCAAAGTTATTTTAGTCATCGTGGTGCCTTTCAAAATTATCTTTTTCCTTTGGCAAATTTGATAATAGCGCCATCGGATTCTCCGGTAATATAGAAAACAATCCTATTTATTATGTAAAGGAATGGATCAAATACTATGTAAATATATGTGGGAAATTTTCCCACGTCAATAAAAAACTGATTATCCCAAAGTATGTTAACCATAATTAAGGAGTATGGATCCGTGCTGATCCGCAGAAATCGTTAAAAAGAAGGATAGGGAAAATTATAGTTTTTTTAACTTATGGTTAATGCAAAAGGACTGCTTTCAGTCACATTATAAAGGACTATTTGTGCGAATCACCACTCAAAGGGAGGCAATAGTCAGAAAATATTTAAATCCGATCCAGCACGACCAGGCTGTAGTCGTGGCTGTCATTTTCGCCTGCCTTGTATCTTTTATGTGCGGCTTCCAGCCAGTCTTCACCATTTAGAGACGGGAATAAAGTATCTCCTGAAACATCACCATGAACCCTCGTCAGATATAGGCGATCGGCTTCGGGCAGACACAATTTATATATCTCGGCCCCGCCAATGACCATAACCTCGTCCACACCCTTGGCCAGAGCCATATTCAATCCCACATCCAGGGCCATTTCCAGCGTGTGCGCCGTTATCACCCCCTCTGGTGCAAATGTTGTATCACGGGTAATGACAATATTGACCCGTCCCGGCAGGGGCCGTCCGATGGACTGAAATGTCTTGCGACCCATGATAATGGGTTTACCCATGGTCGTTTCCTTAAAATATTTAAGATCCGAGGATATTTTCCACGGTAGACCATTGTTTTTACCGATAACGCCATTTTCCGCCACGGCAACAATCAGGCTCAATTTTACCGTCACACCGCCACCTTTCCGGCAATATGGGGATGACAGTCGTAACCCTGCAATTCAAAATCCGCAAAAGTAAAATCAAATATGTCTTTCACCTGTGAATTGATCTTCATGGTTGGCAGGGCCATCGGCTCCCGACTTAACTGCAGGTCAACCTGTTCCATATGATTACTGTAAAGATGGGCATCACCAAAAGTATGAATAAATTCTCCAGCTTCTAACCCGCAAACCTGGGCCAGCATCTGGGTGAGCAACGCATAGGAAGCTATATTAAACGGCACACCGAGGAAAATATCAGCACTCCTCTGATATAGCTGGCAACTAAGGCGACCATTAGCCACATAAAACTGAAACAGGCAGTGGCAGGGCGGCAGGGCCATGTGATCCACATCGGCCACATTCCACGCGCTGACAATCAGTCGGCGACTGTCAGGATTATTTGTTATCATATCAACCAGGCCCGAAATCTGATCCACTGTTGCGCCGGAAGGCGTTGGCCAGGACCGCCATTGATGGCCATATACCGGGCCAAGGTCACCCACCTCGTCTGCCCATTCATCCCAGATACGAACACCATTTTCCTGCAGATAGCCAATATTGGTATCCCCGGCGAGAAACCACAGCAATTCATGGACGATGGATTTCAGATGCAGCTTCTTGGTGGTGACCATGGGAAAACCTTCGCGGAGATCAAAACGCATCTGATAACCAAAAACGCTGATCGTACCCGTACCGGTGCGGTCGCCTTTAACAGTGCCACTGTCCTTAACATGCCTCATTAAATCCAGATATTGCTTCATAATGTCCCGTTACCAGTTTTTGATATTTACCTCACTTTATATAAATATTTTACTCAAGCTATTCAAATATTAATCAGACTGCATTATATATAGGACGTTGGGTAACCAACTACGGCAATAAACTGATGTATGGAATAGACGTTGCGGACCCGGGGGCGGTACCCGGCGCCTCCACCAATCACCTTAAAGAATTGGTGTAGGGGGGCGAAATAGGATCGACGTGCGTAATAAAGATATAACTTTTGCTCAGCATGATTCCGCTGTTAATGGGTCAAATTTTGTAAATGCAAACGATAATGAAGCATTTGCTGTAGCAGCCTAACAGCTAGTTACGCGGGGTCCGAAGGGCACCTAGCAACAGAAGCCCTTCACTTTACCTGATAAAAACCCAAAACAATTAGACTCGCCCCTCCCCAGATTACCCGCTATACTTTGAATATCGTAGATTCGATGATGAATAGTAGCTTAAACAGATACAGAAACAATGACCGAAACTATAATTCAATATGACAGCATGGTTCAATTGGCTCTTCTTTCAGTAGTCAGAGATGTATTGCAAAATACAGCAGGAGAAGGATTACCAGGCGATCATCATTTTTATATTACTTTTAGTACAAATCATCCTGCCACCCGGATTCCGCCCTACCTGAAAGAACGCTACCCTGATGAAATGACCATTGTCATTCAAAATCAATTCTCAAATCTGGTCGTGGACGACGCGCATTTTGAAATATCCTTAAGCTTTAACGGTAAACTGGAACATCTTTATATTCCTTTACTGGCTCTGGAAGGGTTTTTTGACCCAAGTGTTGATTTTGGTCTTCATTTCCATGCCACTGAGGTCAATAATGATAATCTTGAAGACCTGCCCGCTACAGTCGCTGACGATCAGGAAGATGATGAAAATGTGGATAATGTGGTAACACTGGATACTTTCAGAAAAAAATAATTCAAGCGAAATATATTGTTATATTTCCAAAATAAAAAACAGGACCTGCTTTCACAAATCCTGCTTGATATTTTTTTATATAGCCGAATATCATTACTCGATATTACAACCTTAATATATCCCGATTATTATTTTTATAATAATCTGCCTAACTGCCACGGAGCATTGCAATAATTAATAATAGTTATTAAATGCAATTAAAACAATGACATCACACATATATTGTATTAGGTTTGGACTAATTTGTATATATAATAATGCAACTTGCAATAGTTCTGCCATTAGTAACAAAAAAATATTCTGAGGAAATTTATTTCAAAGCAAAATCTCTTGGCCTTTATCGGTAAAACGGTTACTAACTATACAATATATATTACTATTTCGGATAACGTAAATGACCGACTTTAATTACACAGACATGTTCCCTCTGGCCGAGGAAGATACGCCCTACCGCAAAATTACGTCTGATTTTGTCTCCACTTTGACAGTGGATGGTAAAACCATCCTGAAAGTTGAAGCAGAAGGTCTGCGACTGTTGGCAAAGGAAGCCATGCGCGATATTGCCCATCTCCTGCGTCCCGGCCACCTGCAACAGCTCTCAAACATCCTGAAAGATGAAGAAGCCTCCGATAATGACAGATTTGTCGCTACCGAACTATTAAAGAACGCCAATGTCGCCGCAGGTATGGTACTGCCCGGATGTCAGGATACCGGCACCGCTATTGTGGTGTCGAAAAAAGGCCAATTCGTCTGGACAGAAGGCGACGATGGCAGGGCTCTGACCCAGGGTGTTATTGATACCTACACGGGCACAAATCTGCGTTATTCACAGCTTGCCCCCATCAGCATGTTTGAAGAGGTTAATACCAAAAATAATGCCCCGGCACAGATCGAAACTTATGCCGTGGAAGGCAGTGAATATAATTTCCTGTTTCTGGCCAAGGGCGGCGGCAGTGCCAATAAAACCTTCCTGTACCAGCAAACCCCGGCAATTATGCGCGAAGACAAATTGCTTGAATTTCTCGATGATGCCCTAAAGACTTTAGGCACATCTGCCTGTCCGCCCTACCACCTCGCGGTGGTGATTGGAGGGTTAAGTGCCGAGTTGAATCTGAAAACCGTTAAGCTCGCCAGCGCACATTATCTGGACAGCCTGCCCACAGAAGGCAATAATTCTGGCCATGCCATCCGTGTGCCGGAAATAGAGGATAAAATTCACCAAATGACCCAGAATTTTGGTATCGGTGCCCAGTTCGGCGGTAAATATTTCTGCCATGATGTAAGGGTGATCCGCCTGCCCCGGCACGGTGCCTCTGTGCCCATTGGTTTTGGGGTATCCTGCTCTGCCGACCGTCAAGCCAAGGCCAAAATTACCGCAGAGGGGATTTTTATCGAGCAACTGGAACGTAATCCGGCAAAATATCTGCCGGAAATAACGGAAAATGACCTCCATGAAACGGTTGTCGAAATTGACCTGAACCAATCCATGGATCAAGTCCGGGCTGAGTTAAGCCAGTATCCCATCAAGACCCGCCTTTCACTCACGGGCACCATCATAGTGGCCCGTGACCTCGCCCACGCTGCCATCCTGAAGAATCTGGAGGATGGCAAGCCCATGCCCGATTATATGAAAGATCACATCGTCTATTATGCCGGTCCGGCAAAGACCCCGGATGGCTATGCTTCCGGCTCTTTCGGCCCCACAACGGCTGGACGGATGGATAGTTATGTGGAAACTTTTCAGGCCCACGGCGGTAGCCTGATCATGCTGGCCAAGGGTAACCGCGGTAAACAGGTGGCCAGTTCGTGTCATCAGCATCGCGGTTTCTATCTGGGATCCATCGGCGGTCCGGCGGCTATCCTCGCCCAAAATAATATTACCAAGGTTGAAGTGCTTGATTTTGAGGATTTCGGCATGGAAGCCGTCTGGAAAATTGACGTCAAGGATTTCCCGGCTTTTATCGTCATTGACGACAAGGGCAACGACTTTTTCCTGAATTTATAGGATAAAATCCAGTGAATGAGAATGCGCTGAAAAAACATTCGATAGTCATTGCCGGACATCAGACCAGCATAACACTGGAAAATATTTTCTGGCGTCATCTGAAAAAAATAGCCCGTGCGCGTGGGGTAAGCCTAAGTATCCTGATCTCGGAAATTGATGCTCACAGAGAGTCAAATCTCAGCAGCACCATACGGGTTTTTATCCTGAAAAATTACCTCAAGGATTAGGGTCTTCTTCCTTTTTAGGTTTTTCCTCGAATAATTTCTGCAATAATCGTTTGCCAAAATCTTCATCTGGTTTTGGTTCTTCTTTTGGCTCAGTTTGTTCCGATTCACTTTCCACAGGCACCGTTACGGCAGATTCATCCTGTTTTGGCTTATCGCCGAATATATCTTCAAGACCACCTTCGCCGCCGACCAGCTTCTGTAGCATATTAGACGCGATTTTTGCCCCGACATATTTTTTCAGCCGGTCTGTTTTATAGGCCACTTTGGGGTTACTGACATCGCCCGAAATATTAACCGCAATTGGCGGGGCATTGGGATGATCAAGAAGAGACAGGCTGCCGTCTGAGCGCATATCCCACTTAACCAGATCAATGGCCATCTTGACATTAGACTTCGCCCCATCCAGTTCAATATCAAATGGGCTGAACTGTAATTTACCTTCTTTGGCGACAATGTTACTGACCCCACCGTTATAGGATGTCTCACCACCGGAAAGAGTTGTTCCAAGCAATTTGAGAAAAGCCCCATTGCTATCCATCACAGCTAACTGATTGCTGAGCGCGGGCACATCGATGCCATTAATCAGTCCGGGACTGGCGGTAATTTTACCATGCCCGGATAGAGAGGATATCATGTCATACTGGCTTATGCCTTCTCCGGTAAATTTTCCTGACAGATCAAAAAAGCCAGTGACCGGCGCAATTCCGGCTGAAGATTTTGTCGCCTGAGACAAAGACGCCTTTTTCATGGTGATGTTCATTTCCAGCTTCGGCTTGGCCGCACCGCCAAATGTGCCCGACATCGCCACATCACCACCGAACAGCCGCCCGGTAAAGTCATTAATTGCAATAACATCGTCCTTCAGCACTAATCCAAAAGCAGGATTCTCGAAAACATAGCCATTATAATGCAGAGTGGCTGCCGATATCTGTGCCCGCCCCTCATAGGCCGACAACAGGGACAGATCCATTCTCGACCGCGTCCATTGACCATAAATTTTAGAGTTCTCTTTGGAAGTTTTTGCATCATCATTTGCCAAAAAATCATGGAGCGGAATTTCTCCGGCCTTCAGATTAAATTCAAAATCAGGCTTTGTCAGTGCCATATTCAACTTTCCTGAACCACTCAGCTTCACTGGCCCCACATCGCCAATAATATTGCTGAAAGTATATTGGTCTCCGGTTCCGGTAACTTTCATTTTCAGGGCTATGGGGCCAAGACTAGACGCTGAAGGTTGAAAATCGACCCCCAGCCCACGAATGAATTCCCGGGTCTCCGGCCCCTTTAAATCCAGAGCCACATCAAGTGAGGCAGCATTGCCATTCCCTTTCTTCCTGCCTTTAAGGGTAATTTCTCCTGCGGCAATATTAATTTTGCCGTCCAAATCCACAAAGTCCGAGCTGGCCTTGAGGCGACCTGTCAAGGCCACAGCCCGATCATCCTTGGCCCTTGGTCTGGTCATGGGCAGATCATACTGATCAATCAATGCTGCCAGACTTGCAGATCTAACATCAATTGCGAGGTCCGCACTGCCAATTTCTGGAAACTGTTTCAGGGTAGCACTGCGAAAAGTGCCGTTCACATTTACCTTACTTATCCCGACCTTGGATTTTAGGTTCACATCCATTTTTTCTAAAGTAGAGGAAATGGAACCGTCTAAATTTATCTCACCAAGTTTTCGTAAGTCAACCTGATCTTCAATTTTAAGAGACCTGCTCAGGGTCGACAGAGATTTGGCATTGGCAGACAATTGCAGGGAAATTTCCGGATTGGAGCTAAAGTTCTTGCCCTGCCCGGAAGCCTTGAGATTTATCTCTGCCGCATCAGTCAGATCAATCACTTTTGCGTCCAGATTTCCGCCCAACAGCAACCCTTCAAGCTGACCAGATTTGATTTTCATCCCACTTACCGTGACGTTGGCAAGGGAAATATTATAGCGGACATCAAATTCATCCAGCACGGCGAATGTTTTTTTCAGATCATTTTTCTGTTCAGTTTTCTTGCTGGACATGTAAGAATCAAGGTTGAAATTCTGCATATCCAGGCTAATACCATAAGACGGTCTGCCTTCAATTGCATAGGACAGGCCACCGGTAAAACTTAAGGCGTCAAGCTTGCCTTCCATAGCATAAAACTGCAATAAATCCGGCGTTACCTTAAGTCCGCTTTTATAGGAAAACTGTGCCAGCTGGCCTGAAGGTATGTCACTCACATCCATTTTGAGCCAGCTCAGCAAGCCCCTCAAATTACTGGCATTCACAGACAGATCGCCTGACAGGGTGGGTTTATTAACAGCCTGATCAGTAGGGTGAGCTATCTGTCCATGAAAGGTAAGGGACGAACCGCCGGGCATACGGGCCTGAAGTGCAGATATATCAACAACGCCATCTTTGGCCAGAAGCTTGACCACAATCTGGCTGGCAATTTTACCATTATATTTTAAAGCCCCAAGCTTAAGGTCCAGCGATCCTGAAAGACGATCTAACAATTCGTTTCCCATTTCCGGGCCATTATCATCTTCTGCGTCATTGGAAATTTCCGGAGAGACCTGTTTTTGCTGCTCGGCAAAAGCCGTTAGCAAAGGATCAATATCCAACTTGTTTATGGACATGGTTGTCAAAATACGTATTTTTCTTTCCGCCTCCCGGCCAAGGGAAATTTCCGCAGAACCCTGCCCCCGGCTCTGCCCCATCCTGATATTCAAATCCTTGATAGTCACATTATCGGCGGCCACATTAACAGCCGTATCAAAGGCGAAATCCTGACCGACCTTGAGAGCAGAGGGTAGCTTCCTGCCTTTAAAACGATCAATAACATTCAACAGATCACCACCATCACTGGCCTTCACATCCAACTTTCCTGAGAAGGAACTGTCCATACCACTTAATATCACGCCACCAATAACATTGGCTGTCACCCGCTCGTCCAGCATAGCCATAACAACTGATACCGGGACTTTCTTGCCCGGCCTGATCTTGCCTAGGCCAAAGGTCAGTTCGGCATCAAGTCCCTTGTATTTCGCACTGCCCGTCACATCAAAGGGCCCATTAATGCTTTTGACCTTCACATTGGCATTTATTTTCCTGAGTAATTCCATCTGCTGGGAAGCCATATCCTCAAAACTGACCTGTCCACCCACAATCTGGAATTTATCCAGGCTGATGTCAGCAGTAGTTGTCTGGCTCTGACTAGGGGATGTCTCGCCCCCGAGTTCCCAGTTTACACGGCCATCCGGCAGCACTTCCAAAGCCACAACCGGATCAACAAGGATAAATTTTTCGACCTTCACCTTGCCGCCAAAAAGGGACGCAATAACCGAAGGAAAACTTACCTTAATATCCAGAGACTTGAGAGACAGCATATATTCCGCACGGCCCCCGTCCAGGTTAGTGACCGATACATCTTTTACCGAAAGTGCGGACGTGGGCAAAAGCGACAGGGAAATGTCGCCCCTGATCATCACATCCCGACCAGTATAATCGGATGCGGTTTGTTCTATTTGATCCTTGTATTCATTCCAATTGAGGAAGCTGGGGACGATTAGTATTGCCCCAATCAGTACTACAATCAGAATACCAAGGCCTAGCCCAAGTTTTTTCAAGTTTCTCTCCGTCGGCACCATATTATATCTGATCTAGGTAACCGTATTTCCCCCTGTACCATTATGGGAATATATATGACATATAAACCGTGGCAATAATATGACTTATTTTCGATAAATATTGTAATAGTATCCCCTTAAAATATTAACAGTGTTCTTATATTTCTCTAAAATTTTCAATATTTTAATGACAATATATTGTGTTTGGTTGATAAAGTTACAAAAGTGGATAGATATTCCCTCTGGTTTTAAGAAAATTTGGGAAATGAATTATGCCTAAAGAAATTAAATATGGACCAATTTTTCTCGAGGCTGCCATCAAGAAAGAATGGACAGATTATAACGGTCATATGAATGTGGCCTATTATATGATTTTGTTCGATCTGGCCCTGACTAATTTTCTGGAAAGCCTTGATCTTGGCCTGAATTATGTGCGGGAGGCTGAAAAATCTATTTTTGCCCTGGAAAATCATGTCACCTACCAACATGAACTAAAACAGGGTGATCCGGTCTGTGTTCACTTTCAAATGCTGGATGTAAATAGCAAGTTCATCCATTATTTCATGCGGCTTTTTCATAAAGATATGCCAGTAATATCCGCGACGATGGAACAGATTTCCCTGCATGTGAATATGAAAACAAGAATGCCTGCTCGTTTTCAGAAGGAGAAATTAAATGAGCTTCTTGCCGTCTTGAAAGATCATGAAAAATTTGAAAAGCCCAGTGAAATGGGGCGCTCCATAGCAATCAGGCGTCCGCCGATAAAAAATAGCTCCCGATCCTAAAAAAATCTGCAATTCAAGTGAATTTAACGTATACAGAAACCATGTCTGACCCATTTGATATTGATAATTTTTCTGCTGATGATATTCCCTTTGAAGTTTCTGCTGAGAATACTGACCCTGCTTATATGGAAGGCCTCAATCCGCCACAAAAACAAGCCGTAGAAACAATTAATGGTCCCCTTCTGGTGTTGGCCGGGGCCGGAACCGGCAAGACTCGCGTCCTGATCACCCGACTAGCCCATATTCTGGCCACCGGAAGTGGATTTCCCGGACAAATTCTTGCGGTAACCTTTACCAACAAAGCAGCGCAGGAGATGAAGCAAAGGGTCGGCGCGATAATCGGTGATGCGGTCGAAAGTATGTATTGGCTGGGTACTTTCCATGCTATTGGCGTTAAAATCCTGCGTAATCACTGTGATCTTGTGGGTTTGACCAGCAATTTCACCATTCTGGACAGCGATGATCAATTGCGCCTTGTTAAACAGATTGTCCGCGCCCAGAATATTGATGAAAAAAGATGGAACCCGCGCATATTGGCAGGACTGATAGACGGCTGGAAAAACCGGGGACTGTTGCCGGATCAAGTTCCAGGCGGCGAAGCCCATAACTATGCGGACGGCAAAGCTATAACGCTTTATGCCGAATATCAGGCCCGGCTCAAAACCCTGAATGCGGCTGATTTTGGCGATCTGATTTTGCTGTGTCTGACCCTGTTTCAGAATAATCCGACCGTTCTGGCCGACTATCAACGGCGGTTCCGCTATATTCTGGTCGATGAATATCAGGACACGAATGTGGCCCAGTATCTGTTGCTGAGACTGCTGGCACAGGGTCATAAAAATATCTGCTGTGTTGGCGACGATGACCAGTCCATTTATGGCTGGCGAGGTGCTGAGGTGGGTAATATCCTGCGTTTTGAAAGTGATTTTGAAAGTGCCAAAATTATCAGGCTCGAACAGAATTACCGCTCGACAGAACATATTCTTGGTGCCTCAGGTGGTCTGATCCAATCTAATGTAGGACGATTGGGCAAAACATTGTGGACTGACGTTAAGGGCGGCGGCAAGGTTACCGTCAATCCGGTTTGGGATGGCCGTGAAGAAGCCCGCAATATTGGCGAGATGATTGAAGACCGCCAGCGTAAACAACAAGCTTTAAGTGAAATGGCGATCCTGGTCCGGGCCGGCTTTCAGACCCGCGAATTTGAGGAACGTTTTCTGACTCTCGGCGTTCCCTACCGGATTATCGGCGGATTCCGCTTTTATGAAAGAGCAGAAATCCGTGATGTGATTGCCTACCTCCGGCAGGTTCATAATCCTGGTGACAGTCTGGCATTTGAGCGTATTATCAATGTCCCCAAACGCGGCATTGGTGCCGCAACAGTCAATAAATTGCACGTCATCGCCCGTCACGATAATTGCTCTTTATCCGATGCTGCTGCCAGAATCATCAAGACCGGTGGCTTGCGCAGCAAGGCCAAAAATACTCTGGCTAAGCTGCAGATAGACTTCGCACGGTGGCGGGAACAGTCACGGGATAATGACCATATGGCCCTGACCGAAACCATATTGGATGAAAGTGGTTACCTGGAAATGTGGCGCATGGATAAATCGCCCGATGCAGAAGGCAAGCTGGAAAATTTAGGCGAACTGATCCGGGCCATGGAGCCTTTCGAAGGTTTGGATGAGTTTCTTGAACATATCTCTCTGGTGATGGAAAATTCCCAAAATGATACTCAGGACAAGGTCAGCATTATGACCCTGCACGGGTCCAAGGGGCTGGAATTTGAAACAGTCTTCCTGCCCGGTTGGGAAGAAGAACTCTTCCCCAGCAAAAAATCACTGGAAGAACATGGCGAAAAGGGGTTAGAGGAAGAACGGCGACTTGCCTATGTCGGGCTGACCCGTGCCAAAAAGGAAGCTCATATCTTCCATGTGGCCTCGCGCTATCTTTATGGCAATTACATAAGCCCGATCCCGTCCCGTTTCATCAGTGAACTACCCGCAGACCATATTGAATTTAATAAGGCACAGGGCATGTATGGCCAAGAAACTCATAAGCCAACCACGGGTAGCGGGTTTTCTGATTCTCGCCCGAGCTGGTCTCAAGGTTACCTGAAGCCTCAGTTGGACCGGAGCAAGGCCAAAACTACTAGCTCTCACCCCAAAAGAAAAACCGCCACGACCTCAGCCTATAAAATTGGTGACCGGGTATTTCATGATAAATTTGGCTATGGTATTGTCACAACATGTGAGGGAAACAAACTGGAAGTGGACTTTGAAAAAGGCTCTGTCCGTAAGATCATGGACAGTTTTGTCAGTGCGGCCTGATTATTATATATGATCAGTGTAAGATCAGATGATTATTGTTTTCGGTCCGATCTATTACTTTCTCCGGCTTACCGTAAACATGGATTTTAGCATACCCCAATACATCCACATCCACTAACTCACTAGCATAGACCTCAATTTCGCCGTTACCGATAATTTCCATTCCGACCATATTACATTTATAATCCTTGCCGTAAAATTCCCCGGAGCCTTTTATTTCAATCTCGAGCAATTTACAATTACCACTCAGGCCTGCCGAACCATTGCCGCTAATGATGATTGCACTTTCCAGAGATTTGTACGGTTTTCCATGCAGACTTCCTGTGCCATTGATTATTGCCGTCAGTTCTTTACTGGCACCATCAAAATTAATAACGCCACTGCCATTGACTACAGCCTTGAAGAAATCGCCGTGAATGCCCTCAATCTCTACATCAGAAGATCCGTTAAGAGTGAATTTTTTTAATTTTGGTAAAGTAATACTAATTTCCGGCCTGTCCCCATGCCAAGAATCATATTTGGTCTGCTTTTTTTCAATTACCAGAGTATGGCCTTTGACATAAATCTTAAAAGTTTCCAAGTCTCTTTCATCGGCCTTGATATTAAGACTATATTCCTCTCCTGCCCGCACTTTCATGTAAGTAGAACTGCTATCACTGATATGGACATATTCGGTCAGAATATAATTCTGTTCACCCACAATTACTTTGTGTTCATCGCTGGAAGCCAAGTATAAGATAGCACCGATAGCAAATGCTGCTACCCCGAAAAGCTTTAAATAACTCATTTGTGGCTTCTCCTGCTGACTTACTGCTCACGCATTCATAACATAGTGTTATGGATAAGTCATTTGTCCTGATGAACGGTAAAATCAGAGCTGCCACTGGACCGATTCTTTACAGATTTTGGGTTGCCATAAACCGCAACATCCGAACTGCCGCTGGTGCGGACAAAGACCGAGGAACTGGCATAAACTGTCGCATCGCCGGAGCCACTGATGTTGGCCTCTACCTTTTCACAAGTCAATTTGCGGCCAGAAAAATCACCGGAACCATTGATTGAAACGTCCAGACTTTCACATTCACCAATAAGGCCAATGTCACCGGACCCATTGATTGCCGCGGATACCTGTTTGGCATTAAAGCTTTTGCTGGCCATATCGCCGGAACCATTAATCTCTACTTCCAATGCATTGCTTTTGCCGTTGAAATCAATATCACCCGATCCGTTTATGCCAAGTGTGAGCGATTTGCTATCCACATCGCGAATTTTCGCGTCTGACGAGCCGTAGATGATAAATTTCGTCAGATCCTTCATGGCAACTGTGACCTTAACCTCTTTCATTCTGCTGGAAAAATTTTTCTTTTTGATAATCAGGGTGCCGTCCTGTACTTCAACAGTCAGCTTGCTCAGATCTCCGTCCCGTCCTTCCATAGTGAAAGACTGTTTCTTGCCCACAGAAACATCAAGATCAACGGGGGCGTATACCTTAATCTTGGAAAATTTATCTAAATTCACATCTTTACTCTCTGCATAGCTGAGAGTTGTTAAGGCGGTTGTGGCCATAACAGCCATCATCGGGATAAGTAATTTTCTCATAATTTCATTCCTTATTGCTAAATCCTAAATAATTTCAATCGTCATGTATTGTTATATTGCTGAACCAGCTTTTATTTTTACTGACCTCTTTTGGATTGCCATAAAAATCAATATTACCCATACCATTGATTTCAAGGTCGGCAGATTCTGAGCCATATACTTCAACATTTCCTGCGCCATTAATTGCAACAGTAACATTTTCACATTTCAGGTCTTCACCTTCAAAATTCCCGGCGCCATTCAATTTAACATTGAGTTTGGCACAGCTGCCTTTTATTTCTATATTTCCGGCACCATTAACTTCAAATTCAAGTTCTTCACTGTCAACACCGGATATGTCCGCATCCACGGCACCATTCACTTCAAGGCCCGTGAATTTTGGCATGGTAATGATAATCCGATCATCTGAGTCTATATTTATCGATTTCTTCTTTTTATTTGTCCGGCTGATGACAAGGGCATTATCGTCAACTTCTGTTGTGATTCTTTCGAGCCATTTTTCCGACCCTTTAAGAGTGACGGAAAATCCTTCGCCCACTACAATATCAAGGCCAACGCCTGCGTCCTCAATAATAATTTTTTCAAATGAAGAGTGATCACGACTTTCTGTGACATCCCCCGCTTGTGCAAAAACCACAGCCGCCAAGCTAAATCCGGCTATAATGGCAATTGTTGAAACTGTTTTTTTCATTGTTCATTCCTTATTTGTTATGCCTATTATACATAATAGTTATTGAAGCTTACAAGAGCACCCAAGGCGACTTATCTCAGAATCACCATAGTTGATCGCATTTTACAGTGATTTTCTGGACAATAATGACCGTTTTGTAAATATTTAGCCGAAAAAATGCTTTTCATGTATAAGCTCAAAGAATCGAAATAGAAGAATAAAAATGCCCTATGACCAGTTGGAAAATTGAACTTAAACTTAGCCCGGACTTGATCCCGATCGTGCAGGAAATTATCTATGGTCTCGATCAGGGTAGTTTCCCAACTCTGTCCGATTTTGAAATTGACTCTGGCAATAATATGCGCTTGCTGGAAGCCTTTTTCATTCAGAAACCTGACCTGAAATTATTTCAGGAAAGGCTATCCAGCATTGTGCCTGCTATTGACTTGTCTTTATGTGAGATTTCCCTGCTGGAAATAATTGATAAAGACTGGGTATCAGAATCGCAGAAACTACTACAACCCGTTGATACCGGACTGTTTTTTGTGTATGGCAGTCATGACGTCGATAAAATTCCCGAGGGCCGTATTAGTATTCTGGTTGAAGCAGGGCAGGCTTTTGGCACGGGACAGCATGAAACCACCTATGGCTGCCTGTTGGCTATTGGGGAGTTATCACAAACTCTCAGGGGCGCAAATTCACCTAAAACCGCACTTGACCTGGGTTGCGGGTCGGGCTTGCTCGCCCTCGCCATGAGTAAACTTTGGCCCATTACCATTACCGCCAGCGATATTGACCCCATCGCTACCGATACCACACTGCTGAATGCGCAGGCCAACCATACTGCGGTCGTCCCTCTTGGATCTGGGCAATCTGGCATTGCAGCCCTTACCAGTGATGGTTTTGATGACAGCGATCTCTGCAAAGACGGGCCATATGAAGTGATTGTTGCCAATATTCTGGCAAAGCCTTTGCAGGACATGGCCCCGGACATTGTTAACAATCTGTCCAAAGGGGGCATATTAATTCTATCAGGGTTGTTAGGCACTCAGGAAGTTTCGGTCTGCGCCGCCTATGAAAAAGAAGATATGGAACTGATCAAACGCTATGTTCGCGGGGAATGGCATAGCCTGATGCTAAAACATAAAAACCCGGGACAACCATATGGGCTATCACGGGCATTCAAATACTGACTTTGAACTATTAAGCAACTTGTGCATTCAAGGCGTTGTCATTGCTGTAGGCCGGAACGAAACCCTTGTCATGGAGGAGATCCATAAAATCGTGATGCTCAACCGGCAATTCAATCTTCCAGACCAGTTTGCCAACCAGTTCATTAAAGAGAGCAACCACACTGATTGAGTTATCTACGTTATCATTCACTGGCTCTGGTATGTAGCCATTATCCTGCAAGAGATCCATAAAGTTATATTGGTCTGCAAACTGCTCAATCTTCGAAGACAGCGCAGAAACCAGTTCCTTGGCAAAAGAAACCACTTTATTTGTTTTCACGTCTGTCTGAGGAGCAATACCCTTGTCCTTCAACAGATCCATGAAATTGTATACTGATACAATATTTGTCATTGATCTAAACCTTTATAAAAAAAATCTGTTGAATATTAAATTCTATATTTCTTCGCCATGACGTTCATTCGCCTTACGATGATCTATATTTAAGATATTGGTGATAAAATGAGTAGAGGGTGTTTTTGCAATACGGCCATGCGCAAGGTGCATGGCTTGGTTAAGAGTTGTTAACTATTCGCATAGCAGTTTCATTGATTGATCAAGTCAAGCCAGTCTTGTTCGCTCAAGGTTTTGATACCAAGAGTGGCAGCTTTTTTCAGTTTTGAACCGGCACCGGGGCCAGCAACAAGCAGGTCTGTTTTTTGGGAAACAGAGCCTGATACTCTGGCACCAAGTTTTTCAGCGGCGGCTTTGGCTTCCTGACGGGTCATTTTTTCCAAACTGCCCGTGAACACGATAATTTTTCCGGCTACTGGAGAATTTCCTGTATCGGGGGTTTCAAATTCCTCAACCGTGACCTGACTAAGCAATTGTTTTAACACCTGAATATTATGGGGTTCGGCAAAAAAACTGATCAGACTATCGGCCACCTTGGGTCCGATCCCATCAATATTCAATAATTCACTGTAAGCCTCACTAGCTTGATCCTGCGCCGCTTCAATGGCAGCAGTAAAATCAGCCATCCTCAGATAATTCAGGCATAGAAGCCGGGCATTCTGCTGTCCAATGTGATGAATGCCAAGACCGAACAAAAAACGGTCCATAGAAATATTCCGTTTTTGATCTATAGCTGACCATAAATTGGCTACCGATAATTCACCCCAGCCATCATAATCCTGCAGCTTGATTTCTTTCCTGGAATCTTGCTCTTGCAGCGTAAAAATATCAGCCGGACTTTCAATCAACCCTTCCTTAAAGAAAAATTCGATCTGCTTATTGCCCAGCCCATCAATATCAAAAGCATTGCGCGAGACAAAATGCCGCAGCCGCTCCACCCGTTGCGCAGGGCAAATCAGGCCGCCGGAACACCGCCAGGCCACTTCATCATCTTCCCGCTCCAGATGGCTGTGGCAAGACGGGCAATTTTCAGGAAAAATTATGGGCTGACTATTATCAGTGGTTTGAGCCACTTCAACCACTTGCGGAATAACGTCCCCGGCGCGCTGAATGATCACTTCATCGCCAATTTTGATGCCAAGCCGCGCGATTTCATCGGCATTATGGAGCGTGGCATTGGAGACCACTACCCCACCTACAGTAACAGGATTCAGCCGAGCAACCGGGGTAATGACACCGGTACGGCCCACCTGATAATCCACAGACCGTAATGTGGTCCGGGCTTTTTCCGCCGGAAACTTATGGGCAATGGCCCAGCGCGGCGCCCGCGCCACCATCCCTAAACGGTCCTGAAAATCCAGCCGATTTACTTTATAGACCACCCCGTCAATGTCATATTGCAAGTTAGCACGTAGTTTCCCAATCCTGTCATATAACGCAATGGCAGCTTCCCCATCATTACATTTCTCTGCAAGGTCATTAATGACAAAACCCCAGTCGTGCATTTTCTGAAGACAATCCCATTGGGAATCGCCAAGCTGTTCAGAAATTTCGCCCCAGGCATAAGCAAAGAAATGTAAATTACGCGCTGCGGTAATATCACTGTTCAATTGTCGAAGCGAACCAGCCGCCGCATTGCGCGGATTGGCAAAAGGGGATTTGCCCGCATCTTCCTGTTGTTGATTCAAGGCAAAAAAGTCAGTCTTTGCCATATAAACTTCACCACGAATTTCCAGAACTTCTGGCCAGTCATTACCCCGCAGGCTTTTTGGAATATCATCAATGGTTTTCAAATTTTCGGTAATATTTTCCCCAACCTTGCCATCGCCCCTTGTTAATCCCTGAATCAGAATACCACTTTCATAACGAAGCGATGCGGACAAGCCATCAATTTTTGGTTCTGCCATTAACGTCAAATCATCGTCATTTGATAGATTTAAAAATCGTTTCACTTTCGTAATGAATTCAAAAACGCCCTCTGAATTGAAAATATTGTCCAGTGACAACATTGGCCGCGCATGAGACACTTTGGCAAAACCACTTGATATGGACGGCGCAAAACCAACTTTAGTTTCGGGTCCGTTATGATGACTTAAATGTGGAAAACGCGCCTCAATATTCTTGTTACGTTCCCGTAACTCATCATATTCTCCGTCGCTTATAGCGGGGTTATCCTGCCCGTGATAAAGTTCATCATGTTGGGCAATTTCATCAGACAAGCTTGCAAGTTCTTGCTTGGCCTGAGCTTCATTTAATTTCATTACGGGTATGAAACGATAATCATTCATGGTTATCCCCGGATCAAACGCACCGCTGCGGCGCGGGCTTCATCGGTAATATTAGCCCCGGCCAGCATACGGGCGATTTCTTCCTGCCGGTCGTCATTATCAAGGGAAATAATGCTGGTAAAGACGTCGCCGCCAGCTTGTTTCTCCGATTTCTCGATCAGCCAGTGGTTTGCAGCCCGCGCCGCCACCTGCGGTGAATGCGTGACCACCAGAATCTGGGCCTCGGTCGCGAGGCGTTTTAGCCGTTCGCCAACGGCATCGGCGACTGCACCGCCAACACCCTGATCTACCTCATCAAAAACCAGTGTGGGCACTGTTGTATTCCGAGCCAGCACAACTTTCAATGCCAGAATGAACCGCGACAACTCTCCGCCCGATGCGACTCTGATCAAGCCGCCAAAGGGCGCACCCGGATTGGTGGAAATTTGAAATTCAATGCGCTCTGCGCCCTCTGCACCCCATTCTGACGGCTCAAGCGGCACTATTTCAGTCAAAAACCGGGCTTTTTCCATTTTTAGCGGCGGTAATTCATCCCTTACAAGCCCGTCAAGGTCGTTTGCTGCCTTTTTGCGTGCTGTCGTCAGTTTGCCAACCGCCTTATGGTAGGCTGCGCGAGCCGTTTTTACTTCCTGTGTCAGTCTCAATACTTCCCCATCGCTAAATTCGAGAGCATGAAGCTTTTGTTCAAAATCTGCAATGATTTTGGGCAAATCGTCAACCAGACACTTATGCTTTCGAGCTGCTGCTCGCAGGGCGAAAAGCCTCTCTTCGGTATTTTCAAGATCGTGAGGATTAAATTCCATAGACCGAAGGATTTCTTCCAGAGCAGCAATGGCTGCCGAGGTTTCATCGGCAGCCCGGTCAAGACTTTCCACTACAGGATCAAGAATACCACCGCCCTGCCCTGCCATTCGGTTTAATCGCCTGATTATGGAACGTATTGCCCCATCAATACCGTTTTTATTCAGAAGACTTGATAATATATCATTCAGGCCGTCTGACATCTGCTCGCCCTGCATCATACGGCTGCGTTCATCGGCGAGCTGGTTTTCCTGTCCCATTTCTGGTGATAATTGCTCTAATTCCCGCAAATTATGGCGGATATAATCTTCGTCCAGTCTGGCCGCTGCCAATTTATCCTCTTCTGAGCTAAGTTCAGTCAATAGCCGGGTAAGTTTTTTATGACAGTTACGCACCTTATCCGATAGTGGACTATATTGACCATAATCATCCAGTATTTTCCTATGTCCTGCTGAATTCAGCAGGCCCCGCTCGTCATGCTGGCCATGAATTTCAACCAGCATATCACCGACTTTCCGCAACAGACCGATGCTAACCGCTTGATCATTTATATGAGCGCGGCTTCGTCCATCCGCGCTCAAGGTACGACGTAAAATAATCTGTCCCCCTTCATAGGTTAAGCCCTGTTCATCAAGAAGCGGCCATATTTTATGCTTGCCGGACAGATAAAAATCGGCTGTCACACTTGCTTGTTCGCACCCATGGCGCACAAGTTCGCGTCCCCCTCGCCCGCCCATAGCCAGCCCCAGACTATCCAATAATATAGATTTTCCCGCGCCTGTTTCGCCGCTTAATACGCATAAGCCGTCCTCAAAATTAATATGAAGCCGGTCGATAAGAACAATATTGTTTATGGTCAGACTATTGAGCATCTGGGGTAAAAAAATCCCCGTCGATTAAGGTTTTTGCACGTTATATTTCTGCATCAGGTCGTAACTGAATTGATACCACTCCGTATTGGGGTAATTAGCACCAAGCACTGCCGCCGTCTTATACGCCTCCGGCAAAATTCCAAGTTCCAGATAAACCTCTGTCAGACGATGTAGGGCTTCCGGGACATGACTCGTGGTCTGATACTTCTTGACCACATTATTAAAACGGCCGATGGCAGCAAAAAACTCATCTTTTCGCTGGTAAAAACGGCCAATTTTCATTTCCTTGCCAGCCAGATGATCCCGGGTCAGATCAATTTTCATCTTGGCATCTGTGGCATATTTTGAAAAAGGATAACGGCGGACAACTTCGCTGAGCGCCGCCAGAGCCAGTTCGGTTTCCTTTTGATCCCGGCGCACATCTGCAATCTGATTATAATGACAAATCCCGATCAGATAATAGGCATAGGCCGCGTCTTTATTTCCCGGATGAAGTGACACAAAGCGTTCCGCAGACAGGATAGCTTCTTCCAGTTTATTTGCTTTGAAATAGGAATAGGCCGACATCAACTGGGACCGTCTGGCCCAGGATGAATAGGGATGCTGACGTTCCACCTCATCAAAGGCAACGGCGGAAAATTTAAACTGACCCTTGTTAAGATAACGAAGCGCGTTGTCATATAGTTCGGTAACGCTTCTTTCCTGATATTTCAACCGGTCTGTACCAGAGCACGCCCCAAGCAAACCCGCAACAAGTAGTGAAAGCAGCAGCGGTTTTACTATAATTGTTGCCTTTAATAAACTTTGTCTCAAAACCATTTTAGTCCCATAGAGTAAGTATTTCTCAGGCTGTTCAGCCCGAATCTGGCGGACTATAGCACGCCAGACCAACCAAGAGCCAACCCATTTATATAAATTATTTTACCTCTTTATCAGATAGAAAACAAATAGGGAATTAATAAGACGAAAAATCAACTTGACTGTTATTTCTTGACTTAAAGGGTACGATCCCCACATATGTTATATTATTACAACAATATCTGGTGAGAAATATTTATTATGGTGCGCAAAATACTGTTACTTATTTTTGCTGTAAGTATTTTTTCCACAATCAGCTTGCATACTCATGCAAAAAACTTAAAGGTTATCGCGACCATTAAACCCTTATATTCCCTTGTAGCCAGCGTGCTGGGGGATCACGGGACGCTAGATCTAATGGTCAAGGGTGGCCTTGACCCACATATTTACCGCCTCAAACCCTCAAATATCCGGCAAATCCATGATTCAGACGTGATTTTTTATATTGACCCGGATCTGGAAGTTTTCCTGAAAAGAATTTTCAAAAGCAAATACAAGAATTTCACGGCTACTCCACTGGCAAGGCAAAATGGCATCCGCCTTATTCCCTACCGCACAAGTAAAATCTGGTACCGGGAAGAAACTGTTGCACAGGATGATCATAAGGAGGACGCACAGGATCTTCATATCTGGCTGGACCCGGCCAATGCCCGTCGCATGGTGCAGATCATTGAAGAGACCCTGTCGGATCTGGACCCCGCGAATAGTCTCGCCTATATTCAGAACGCCCAGAAAACAATTGCCCGGCTTTATAGAATGGAAGAGGACATCCGCGAGAAATTGCGCCCGCTCCGCCAAAAATCCATGATTGTCTATCATGATGCCTTTCAGTATTACGAAAAAGCCTTCAGTCTGAAAAGCGTGGGTGCCATTATTCTGAAAAGTGACCAGACACCAAGTGTGAAACATATCAAAAGCTTGAAAAAAATCGCCGAAACGAAAAACGTGACCTGTGTGCTGGGTACTCCCGGCGCCCACCCCCGGATAGCAACCGTGGTCATGAGCGGGACCAATGCCGGATTTGATACTGTTGACCCGCTGGGACTTTATATTGACGCCGGGCCGGACTTATATTTCGAAATGATGGAAGAAATGGCCAGCACCATCATCAATTGTCAGGATAAATTTGATATGCTTGAGGATATCAATAACCTTAAATAAGCTCTGGAGTGCTCTAAAAAGCATAATCCTTAAAAATATGATCAATATTTTTGCCCCAACCGCCTTCACTTTCGGGCTGGTAATATTTTTCCAGCATATCTTCTGCGACAGTTTGGCCTCTCTCCAGAATGGTCATCAGAGGCCCCAGAAAAATTCTCTCATCTTCTCCGGTACTGTTCAACCGGGCACGGCGTTTCAGTCCATCAGACGAAAGTTTCACCATCTGTTTGGCTATATCGAGAACTGTGCCATTTCTGAAACGAGTGGCCAAAGCTTTGGCTGGCACGTTCGAGCGCAGATATTCATGGTCCTCGTGAGTCCAGTCCTTGACCAGATCCCACGCCGCATCAAGGCTGGACTGATCATAAAACAGGCCTGTCCATAATGCCGGCAAGGCACAAATTCGGTTCCATGTGCCACCGTCTGCACCACGCACTTCAAGAAATTTCTTCAGGCGTACTTCTGGGAAAAGCGTGCTCATATGATCTTCCCAATCCTGCATGATCGGCTTATGACCTGGATAACCCGGCAATTCCCCGCGCAGAAAATCCCTGAAAGACTGTCCAGCCACGTCAATATATTTTCCATCCCGGTAGACAAAATACATGGGAACATCCAGCACATGATCCACATAAGCTTCAAAACCCATACCGTCTTCAAAGACAAAGGGCAGAATACCGCAACGGTCCGGGTCGGTATCGGTCCAGATATGGCTCCGGTAGCTCAAAAAATCATTGGGTTTGCCTTCGGTGAAGGGGGATGCGGCAAAAAGCGCAGTGGCAATTGGCTGCAAAGCCAGAGAAACCCTGAACTTCTTAACCATATCTGCTTCATCCGAATAATCAAGATTGACCTGTATGGTCGATGTCCGCAGCATCATATCAAGGCCAAGATTACCCTTTTTTGGCATATAGTTCAGCATGATACCATAGCGGCCCTTGGGCATGATTGGCACATCTGCCCGCGCGGTGTTGGGATTAAAACCAGTTCCCAGAAAACCAATGCCAAGTTCCTCACTTACCGCCTTGGCCAGCTTCAAATGGCTCGCCACTTCGCCGCAGGTTTCATGCAAGGTATTACGCATGGCCCCGGAAAGCTCCAATTGTCCACCCGGCTCCAGGGTAACTGACTGACCATTTTTTACCAGACCTATGATAGTGTCCCCTTCCATCATCGGTGACCAGCCATATTCCTGCATAGCGACAAGGATGGCATGGATACTTCGCTTGCCCTCGTAAGGGACAGGCTTCAGACTATCGACACAAAAGCCGAATTTTTCATGTTCGGTCCCGATTGACCACGCGCTCTCAGGCTTGGAGCCGGAGGCAATATAGTCGATCAGTTGCTGTTTGCTTTCAATGGGGCGTAAATTATCTTTTGGCATATTATTTTTCGCTATTCATTATTCTGCACGCAAATCATGTGGGGATTTAAGGATATAATGTCAATACACCATCCACCACTTTATATCCGGTGAGTTTTTCTAAGAAACTCATCCCCAGCAGAGAATAGTCCAAACCATCAGGCAACACAGACCCGATAATATTTTTTTGCCTGATTGGCCCAAGTTCAATGGTTGATAACCTGACCTGTGCACCGTAAGCCAGCCCACCCGCAGTTTTATAGGGCATAGTATAGCTTAAACTATCCACAGGAAACCCAATTTTTCTGGCATCCTCCCGGGTGAGCGCGACATCAGTTGCCCCCGTATCCACCAGAAAAACTACATCCACCCCATTAACCTCGGCCCGGACAAAATAATGTCCACTCATATCTGCCCGGAAACTGACGCTGTCGCCTTCGTTTATTCCTCTTGCCGTAACCAGTTCGCCGCCCAGACGACCACCCCCTGTCCAGATACTATAGCCCAGAGCCAGCACCCCGAATATGATTACCCATGTGGCCAGATGTCTCAAGGCGATACCAGGCGAACTGCTCACATGTGCCCAAAGTCCCGCCCCGACAAAGGCCAGCAACAAACCATCATAATACAGCCCTCCCATGCTGATTCCTGAATCCTCGAGGCTGGGCATCAGCCACGCCGCAATGACCAGAATAAACAGAAAAGCTATCACCCCAACCAAAAAGGTCGGAAAACCGGATTTGCGACCTTTATGGTTAGGATGACGGGAAGGCCGGTTTGGCTTTTGCTTGTCATCAGGGCCATTATCTCGTCTTGGGCCCCACGGCGATGGTGGATCAGGATCATTCATATTCTATAGTATAGGGTTAAAATTGACCGAAAAAAGACTTATATCGCAAGCGTTGATAATATATGTTTGTTGCTATTAAGAAAAAACAGGAAAATACTATGAGGCAGATTGTCTGGTTTGTTGCCTTTTTTTTGGCCCTACTTCATATAATTGATGTAACCGCATGGGCAGAAGAGTGTGAAAATCCACCGGGATGGGTTCCTGAAAATCTGCCTGAACTGCTTATTGAGCATCACGCATGGGCAACGGAAATACTACCCCCCGATCCGAATGACCCCAGACGATTAAATCTGTGCCATGCTGATCTTTCGGATATGGACCTGTCAGGGGTCAATCTTTCCCTCGCCAACCTCAATATCACTCGCATGGTCAGAACTAAGTTAAAGGGTGCCAATCTGGACGGGGCCAGACTGGATGGCTCCTATATCAACAACAGCAATTTTGAAGACAGCCGCCTAAGTCGTGCCACTTTCCGGGGGGTAGAAATAATGGGCAGCCGCTTTGCCTATGCCACAATTGATCATGGACTGTTTCGGGATGTAAAAATTGATTTAAGTGATTTTACTGGCACCCGCCTTGATAAAGCACGCTTCCAGAATGTCCAGCTAACGGAACTAATAATGTATAATGTCGCCCTGAACCGGGCAGGTTTTTCTGACAGCAGTCTGGAAAATATAAATTTCACCGGTGCCGACCTGAGTCAGACATTTTTTGCCCATGCCACCCTTACACAAGCGAATTTCACCTTTGCCGACCTATCGCGGGCCGATTTGGGAAATACGGAAATACAGGATGTGATATTCAAAGATGCTCTGCTTTACCTGAGCAACCTCAAGAATATTAATATTGGCGAAGAAAAACGTGATCAAATTGCCGAATTTTGTCAGAATCTGACCAGTGCCCGCGACTGGCAATATAGCTACCGCAATAAAAAATTCCTTTGTGGAGCAAAAATCCTGCCCGGCAAATTCCAACTTGAATAAATTATTGCTGCCAGTCACCCGCGAATGATTGCCACAAGGCAATGGCGGCAACAGCGGCTGTATCGGCGCGCAAAATCCGGGGGCCTAATGTGACTGGCACCACATTCTCCTGATGACTAATCAGGCTACGCTCTGCCGGGCTAAACCCGCCTTCCGGCCCGATCAATATGGCCCATTTTTTTGGCCGTTCCTGCCAGGCATTAACTTCATCAATGGCGCGGCCCACGGGAAAACAATTCTGATCGTCCTCGCCTTCCTCATCACAAAACATGATCAGACGGTCCTTGGGCCATTCTGCAAGTAATTGTTCCAATTTGACCATCGGTTCCACTACGGGCACGCTAAAGCGTTCACATTGCTCAGCGGCCTCTATGGCATGGGCGCGGATTTTATCTATTTTCAAGCGATCAAGATTGGTGCGCTCTGTTAAAACCGGTCGGATCAGGGACACGCCCAGTTCCGTCGCCTTCTGCACCATATAATCAAGCCGGGCCTTTTTGATCGGGGCAAACAGATACCAGAGATCAGGCTCAGTTCTTTGGCGCGTAATATTCTCCCGCACCAGCACCATCGCCTTGCCCTTGCCGACTTTGACCGTTTCAGCCAGCCATTCCCCGTCCCGGCCATTAAACAGCAGGATAAACTCACCAGCCCTGATCCGCATAACATTAACCAGATAATGGCCCTGATTGCCGTCAAGCAATATTTCCCTGCCCGTATCGAGGCCAGTTTCCACATAAAGGCGGGCTTTTATACGATTAGGCATGACATCCTTTTTCATAGTGTTTAAGGCTATGATAAATATTTACACAG
>JAJFIP010000370.1 GCA_021774875.1 Emcibacter sp. | reverse complement strand
CTTACAGGGGTCTGGATGCCTGATGGAGAATCCATGCTGTTAGGGGGGGTTGATTATACCACCAGTAGGATCTGGCAGGTCTCGTTGCAGGGTAATGTCAGGATGCTTGATTGGCATGGTTTGGAAAAAATGGGTACAGTTTCCATTGACAAGAAGGGTGCTCTTGCTTTTATTGCTTCTGATCCAGAAACTCTCCCAGAGCTATATTATGCCGCTTCCGTCGAGGATAAACCAAGGCGGTTAACAAATTTCAACGCAAAAATTTCTACCCTGGAAAGTGGAAAAACGGCCAGTATAAGTTGGAAGAGCCATGATGGTTTTGAGGTCCATGGTGTATTGGTTTATCCACCAGATTTTGACCCTGAAAAAAGATACCCTTTGGTTCTCTATATACATGGTGGTCCGATGACTTCCGATACAGAGGCATTTAGCAGTAAATTGTATCAACGACTGTTTGCCACTCAGCATGACTGGATATTATTTAGTCCAAATTATCGTGGCAGTAGCAACATGGGAGCAAAATTCCAGAGGTCCGTTTCCGGGGATGCTGGTGAAGGCCCAGGTAGAGATATTATGGCAGGCATTGAGGCAGTCAAAGCCATGGGTATAGTGGATGAGAAGCGCATCGCCGTTTCGGGATGGTCTTATGGGGGCCTAATGACCACATGGCTGACAGGACGCTATCCACAAGGTTGGGCTGCAGCGGTTGCTGGTGCACCGGTAACAGATCATGTTGATCAGTATAATCTCACGGATTTAAATATATCCTTCAAATATTTTTATGGTGATAGTTCTCCTTGGCTAGGAGATAACATAGAGTCTTACCGGAAACAGGCCCCCATATCTCTGGCGCGATACAGCCGTACTCCCACTTTGATATTGGCCAATACTGGTGATGCAAGAGTTAGCATAACTAACTCCTATAAATTCTATCATGCCCTTAAGGATAACAAGGTTAAGACACAATTTATTGCTTATGCTATGCCCGGTCATTTCCCTGGCGATCCAGTAAATAGGCGAGATGTATTTAAACGCTGGATGAGCTGGATTAATGAAAATTTTGAGGCGGTAGAAAGGTAAAGTGTAATAGTTCAGACTCTATCTGACATAGCGTAATTGAAGTAGGATCTTTCTCCAGTATGTTGATACGAGGTCGGTTTGGACTTGCTTCGTAAACTGGAGGAATGAAAAGGGAGCAGGTCAGTACCTACAATCAGCCAATCCTAATACGGGCATCCCGCCAAAATAGGTGAGAAACCTCTCCTTCCGTATATGCTATGGCCCTGAAATGATCAGCCAGACTCTGGATGCTTGGGCTTGCGACAATGAGGTGATCCTGTACTTCATTGATTCCGGCAAACCCCCTATCCGGCATCATGTGTGCCATAATGGGGTATCGTTTAACTGCAAATGTCTTATGCCAAGAATGTACGCCATTCAGCTATCGCATCTGAACGAAATTTCCTAAATATTTGTCTGTTTACGAGATGCCGTTCTCCGTTAAAATGATTGTAAATTTGAGCATATATAGAAGTGAATTTCTGAAGAGTCTCCTCTTTTCGAAAACGCGGTATGGCATATTCCCGTCGTCGGAAAGGTAGGTGGCTATTTTGACGTTCCGTCACCTTCGGTTCCAGCTCGGTTGTTTTGCCACTTTCGAACATCTTGTTTATCAGCACATCCAGGTTCATTCATGGCGGCACGATATGATCTTAATCTATCAGTCACAATAGATTTAGGTCAACCATAGAGTTGTGGGAGTTTTTTCAATAGGTTAAGCGCAGATTTCTTATCTCTTCTCTTGGTTACGATGGTTTCCAGAACCTCACCTTCGTGGTCGACTGCACGCCAAAGATAGTGGGTTTTACCTCTTATCTTGACGAATACCTCATCCAAATGCCATCTCCAGATTGAATAATTTTTAGGATAAGAAATGCGCCTTTTTCTTGATTTTTGACGCAAGTTCTGGACCGAACCTGTTCCCCCGAGAGTGGCCCAGAAGATAAAAAAGAATCTGTCACCGGCGTGTCATCCGATGGGATGATAGACTCTGATTTGTACGACTGTTTTAATGTCAGACAGTCAGAAGTTTGAATCGGGAGTTTTATATGTCCACAGAAAGCAAAACATTAATCAACCATATCGTGGAAATGGAGGAAGATGAAGCCAATGCTCTGGCGGCCAAGATGCTTGATGAGGGTTACGATCCACTGGAGCTATTGTCCCACTGCCGGGAAGCAATGGATCAAGTAGGTAGCCGTTATGAGCAGGGGGAATATTTCCTGCCTGAGTTGATGATGGCTGGCGAAATGCTTAATGAAATAAGCGGCATGGCCAAACCGCTGATTCAGCAAGCAGGTGGTGAAGAAAAAAAAGAAAGCCTTGGCACTATCGTCCTTGGCACAGTTCACGGCGATCTTCACGATATAGGTAAAAATATTGTCACTTTTATGCTGGAGATTAACGGCTATGAAGTTGTCGACCTTGGCATAGATGTGCCTGTCGCTGAGTTTGTCAGTGCCATAGAGGAACACGAGCCACAGGTCGTCGGGTTAAGCGGGTTTCTAACACTGGCCTTTGATTCCATGAAAGATACTGTTGAAGCCATTGCGGAAGCAGGACTTCGGGACAAGGTCAAGATCATGATTGGCGGCGGACAGGTTGATGAGGCCGTGATGTCTCACACGGGTGCCGATGCTTTTGGACTGAATGCCTTAACCGCCGTATCACTATGCAAAGGATGGATAGGGCAGGAGGTCGCAGCATGACTGATACAGAATATAATGATGCCTATAAGAAAAGGGAAAAGCGCGTCCTCGACGCCATAGCACTGAAGCAGCCTGATCGGGTGCCGATCTTTCTCTACAGCACATTCTGGCAGGCCCGATATGCCGGAATGACCTGTGAAGAAGCCATGTATGATTATGAAAAATTGTCCGCCGCCATAAAAGATTCAGTGCTGGAATTTGACCCTGATTCCTATACCATGATCCATCCGGCAATCGCCCTTGGGCCTACTATGGAGATCATGGGATACCGCCAGTTAAAATGGCCGGGGCATGAGGGATTATCGCCGGATGTATCGTTCCAGTATATTGATACGGAATATATGAAAGCCGAAGAATATGACGAATATCTGGATGATCCCACAGGTTTTTATCTCAGACGGTATCTGCCGCGTATTGCCAAGGCTTACGAGCCATTGGCACGCCTGCCTGATTTCACATCGCTATTTTATACCCGGCTTATTCACTGCACCCGGTCTTTTGCTGATCCCAAAATGATCGAAGGCCTGGAAACTCTGGCACGTGCTGGTCGGGAATCCAACAAGATGTTTAAGGAGGTGAATCGGCTGGGTAAGGAAATGACGGCCCTTGGCTATCCCCAAACTGAGTCAGCCGCTGCCGGAGCGCCGTTTGACTATTTTGCCGATTACTTGCGCGGGTCGAAAAAAGGCATGCTGGATATGTTCCGTAACAAGGACAAACTGCTTGAAGCTATGGATACCGCCGTACCGCGCATTGCCCGGGGGACTATTCATGCAGTGGGCAATGATCGCTGTCGTACTATTTTTATTCCTATCCACTGGGGGCTGGATGGTTTCATGTCCCCGGCACAGTTTGAAACATTCTTCTGGCCGCCGTTAAGAAAATTGATTTTGCTGCTCATAGAAGCTGACATTACCCCCAATTTGTTATGGGAAGGTGACTGCACGTCACGGCTGGAAGTGATCAAGGATGTTCCTGCCGGTAAATGTATCTATTTCTTTGAGCGCACCGATATTTTTAAGGCCAAGGAAATTCTCGGTGATACGGTCTGTATTCGTGGCAATGTTCCGGCCTCGATGATGACCACGGGAAATCCTGATGATGTTGTTGAATATTGCCGTAAGCTGATTGATGTGGTGGGCAAGGGTGGCGGCTTTATCATGGACAGCGGCGTTGGTATTCCCGATGAAGCGAAGTCGGAAAATGTCAAAGCCATGTTTGATACGACAAAAAATTACGGACTTTACGGATGACCACCCTTCGCAATATCACCCTGTCGTTATCCATAAATGAGCTGGATGGTCTCCCTAGTTTGCGGTGTCAGGGTTTGCTCAGGCCAAAGATGAAGCAACTTCTACCCCAGGTATTTGAGGATATTCAGCAGCAGAATATATTTGAGCCAGCTTTATGTTATTCACTGAATTCCATCGACTTTTGTAATGGATATTGGGCTAAAGCCCAGCTTGCGGCCCACAGGTTGCGGGGGGCTTCACAGGTGGCAATCGGCTTTGTCACTCTTGGCCCTAAAATTGCCGACCATATCCAGTTTTTTTTTAATCAGGGTGAGCAGCTAAAGGCTCTTATTACCGAAGGGATCGCCAACTACGCGCTGTTTAAATTACAGGATATTTTTCTGGAAATGATCACGCAGGAGGCCACCCGGCTGGGCAATAAGGCCAGCGGCATATTAAACCCCGGTGAGGAAGGTTTAGACCTAAGTCTGCAGGAGGTATTGCTTCCCCTTGCAGGCGGTCATGATCTCGATCTGAAACTGACTACAGCAGGCATGATAAATCCGCGACATTCACTCTCGGCACTCATTGGTATTGGCCCAAAAATGAAGCAATGGACGCAGGTGGAAAATTGCTCCAGTTGTGCTGCCAATGACCGATGTATTTATCAGGAAAAGCAGGCGTGATAAAAATGTCACATATCACTTTTGAGCCAGATGACATTACCGGGCAGTGTAACCCAAAAGACACACTACTTGATGTGGCGCGAAGATCGGGTGTAAGCATTGCCAGCTCTTGCGGTGGGCGTGGTATCTGTAAATCCTGCATCGTGCAATTCAGGGAAGGGAACGCACCAGTAGCCATAAAAGAAGACGTGGATTTTTTCTCGGAAAAAAAGATCGGCCAAGGGTGGCGGCGGGCCTGTTGCAGCAGCCCCAAAAAAGATGCCGTTGTCCATATACCAGAAGCAACAAGGGTAGCCAATGCCAGAATATGTATAGACGGTGCGGACGCCTGGACGTCACCTGATCCCGTAGTGGAAACTTACCGTATTGTGGCTGATGATGGTGCAGACCTGCTGGCGGCGGTGAAGTCTGTATATGACCGGGAACTCAAACCCATATCACCTGAAATATTACAGAGCATGCCAAAGCACACCAAGGGTAAATTTCTTCTGGTTGCACGATTTGGCGAAGTCATATCCATCCTGCCATCAATGTCAAAAATATACGGTGTGGCTATTGATCTGGGAACCACGAATATAGGTGTTTATCTCGTAAATTTACGCTCCGGAAAGACCATTGCGGCCACGGGTATTGAAAATCCACAGTTACCTTTTGGCGGTGATCTGATTGCACGCATTACGAAAGCGAAACGAAATTCAAACGCACTTCAGGAAATGTCGCTACTGACCCAGAATAAAATTAATGACTCCATTATGGGGCTATGCGAGAAGCAGGCCATAGATCCGGCATCCATCGTTGATATAGTGATCGCCGGTAATACAGCGATGCACCATATTTTCATTGGACTAAGCGTTGATGGATTGGGTCTCAGTCCTTTTACACCAAGCATGGCAGGCCCGCTTGATATCATAGCAAAGGATACCGGACTAACCATAGCCCTTGGAGCCTATGTTCATATGCTGCCCAATATCGCAGGTTTTGTTGGTGGCGATCATACGGCCATGCTGCTCGGGCTCAGGGCAGATAGAGAAGATCGGACGGTAATAGCACTTGATATTGGAACCAATACTGAAATTTCCCTCATTCACAAGGGAAAAATTACCAGTGTTTCCTGTCCATCCGGCCCGGCACTGGAAGGCGGTAATATTGAATGTGGCATGCGGGCGGCAACGGGGGCTATTGAGAAAGTGAATATCTCAAACGGCGAGATCATCCTTAAAACCATAGCTGAGGTCCCACCGATAGGAATATGTGGATCAGGGGTTATTGATATTCTTGCACAGTTTTTTAAGTCGGGGGAACTGTCACAAAAGGGCCGAATTATGCTTGATG
>JAJFIP010000369.1 GCA_021774875.1 Emcibacter sp. | reverse complement strand
GGAGATGCCTCATTAAACTTCTATGTAACAAATCTGTTCAATGAGAAAGCATTTCAAACCATTGCTGCTAATCTGATCCCCGGTACGACTATTTTTACCGGAACAGCAGTTCCGATCAAGCCAAGAACAATCGGGGTGATTTTATCTTTTGACTTCTAAACAAGAGATAATCTGGTAAATTATATTTACCCTGGGTGCGACATAATCAGTATCCAGGGTATTTTACTTTAAAAATGAAAATATTTATTGAGGAATGACATGAAAATTTTATTGATTATCTGCGGATTTATTTTTTCTATTATGCCAGCCTTTGCTGAGGAAGCTTCAGTGCCAGAAGCAACCGATGATTCTATTGTCATTGGTAAGAAACTGGTATTAAAATCTGAAATACTCGGTGAAGACCGGCCTTATATTGTTGGCCTGCCCGCTTCCTATAATGACACGACATACCAGCCCCGGAATTATCCTGTATTATATATTCTAGATGGTGATATTCATTTTCATGCCACAACCGGCGTCATCAATCACATGAGCAATCCGCAAAATAATGGCAACACACGGATACCCGAAATGATAGTGGTCGCCATTCCCAACACCAAAGACCGCATGCATGATTTAACACCAAATAACAGCACCATGGGTTTTGATGGCAAAGAAAATAAGCAATTTGCCACAACGGGTGGCGGACCAAAATTTTTGCAATTCCTGGAAAAAGAATTAATGCCAGTGATTGAAAAAAACTACCGCACCATAGCGCATCGGACCTTTGTCGGCCATTCCCTGGGCGGGCTGACTGTTCTGCATAGCTTCCTTACACAACCCGGTCTATTCCAGAATTATATCGCCATTGACAGTAGTCTGTGGTGGGACCAGGAAGTTATGAATAAATGGGCTGATGAATATGTTGCCGAAAATAAGGAAACCAAAGCACGTATTTTTATGTCCCTAGCCGATCACAAAGCTGCTGGAAAGTTTAACAGTATTGCCGCGATGACCGCCCCCAATAAGTATTTTGCTGAAACATTACAAAATAGCCCATCCCCGGACCTGAAGGTAAAAATACAGATATTCCCGGGGCAGGATCATGGTTCTGTGCCGCTGTTAAGCCTCTATAATGGCCTGATGCATGTTTTTGACGGTCATAAACCGTCGATGAAAATATTTACCGGAGGTGCGGACGCTTTTTCCGCCCATTTTAAAGCTTATTCTGAGAGTGCCGGCGCAGAATTTTTACCACCCGAAGGTTTGGTGGACCTGATCGCCACTATAGGTAAACTATTAGAACTTTCTGATGAACAGACGCAAGACTTGTTTGAGTTGAATATTACTAATTATCCTGAATCTGCTCATGCCAAAAAACAATTAACGGACTTTTTAGAAAAAAGCAGAAAGAATGATTAAGTCACTACGAAAATTATTATCAAGAATTGAAATGAACAATATATATCCCCTGGCCCGGCATATAGTTTTAACTATTGTGATGATTGTTACGGTGATGCCTTTCTCATTGTTAGCCGATGAGAAGGACAAACCAGATGAAAAGGCCAAAAATCTGCATTATCGCTAGAGATTGCCAGACAGATTTCTTTTGAAACTGATTAAGGGTATTGGCAGGGATGCTGAAATTGGCACACTGGAAGCGGGAAAATATGCCGATATTCTTATTCTGGAGAAAAACCCGCTTGAGAATATTCAGAATACGACCTCACTGCTTTATGTGATGAAAAATGGCCGCCTCTATGATGATGAGACACTGAAAGAAATTTGGCCCGGAAAATAAGTGACTGACTTTCTGGGATAAATTAAAGGGATAAACGTTGAGTATAGGGTGGTAGGAAACCTAAAATGAGGAAAATAAAATGAATTATATTAAATTGATGATGATTGCTCTGGCTTCTTTGTTGCTTGTGAAACCTGCCATGGCATTGGAAATTTCCGATCTGGATAATCCAAAAATAACCACCGCTTTTGTTGACGGGCTGGTGTTGCCGTTGATGAAAAACCACAATAGTCCTGCGGGGACTGTGGCGATTATGAAAGAGGGCAAGCTGGTCTTTGCCAAAGGATACGGTTTTCAGGATGTGGAAAAGCACATCCCCGTTGATCCAGACAAAAGCCTGTTTCGGCCCGGTTCTGTATCCAAACTGTTCACCTGGGTATCTGTTATGCAGATGGTCGAACAGGGTAAACTGGATCTGGATGCGGATGTTAATACTTACCTGAATACATTTCAGATCAAGGACACATTTCCCGGACATCCCGTGACCATGCGTGACATCATGACCCATAGTGCGGGTTTTGAAGACGGTGGCATGGGCTATCTGATCATCACTGATTTAGGGCGGATAATGCCGCTTGCCGAGTCACTGAAGAGGTACCAGCCGGAGCGTGTTAATCTCCCCGGTGCCCAGACCGCATATTCAAATTATGCCACCAGTATTGCCGGATTAATTGTGGCCAATCTTTCAGGTATAGAATTCACAGATTATATCAAAAAGAATATATTTGATGTATTGGGCATGAATAATTCATCCTTTAAAGAACCTTTACCGGATCATTTAATTGAGAATATGACCCAGACATACGCTTACGAAGGCGGCAAATATGTGGAGAAACCGTTTGAGGTTATTAGTAATTTTGCCCCGGCTGGTGCTCAATCAGCTACAGCAGCGGACATGGTCATATTCGCACAAGCCATATTAAATGGCGGCGAATATAATGGCGGTCGCATATTAAAGCCGGAAACGGTCAAGCAGATGCTGACCCGCAATTTTTCCCATGATGATCGTATGATGGGCATGGCTCTGGGTTTTTATGAAACTGATCATAATGGATTGCGATTTCTTGGTCATGGGGGTGATACTAGCGCTTTCCATTCAGAACTGGTGATTGATCAGGAAAATGATCTGGTCTTTTTTGTTTCCTTTGCGGCTGGGGGTGGTTCTACGGTTCGTTCAGCTTTTAAGGAGGCATTCTATGATGCTTTTTATCCGGTGGAGAGTAAAAAAATAACTCCACCAGCCGATTTTGCTGATCGGGCTGCTAAATATGCCGGATCCTATAAATTCTGGCGCGGGAGTTTTTCAACAATTGAAAAAGCATTAGGATTGGCGGGCAGTGTTTCAATACAGCCTACAGCAGATAATACTCTGGTTTTGGCCTTCGGACCCTTTGGCGGTCAATTTGCCGAAATAGATAATAATCTGTTTCAGAAGATTGATGGAACTGACAAACTTGCCTTTCAGGAAAATAATCAGGGTGAAATAACCGGTTTCGTGCTGGATGGCTTGCCCTTCATGTCTACTTATAAAGCCCCTTTCTATTCTACGGGTGGTTTTAACTATTCGCTCCTGAGTATTTCCATGCTGGTTTTCCTCGGGGTGATGTTACGTCTGGCATATCAATGGTCTGGGTTTAGAGCTCTGACGGGGATAAATAAAAAAGTCGCCCGGGCCGCTGTTATGACTGCATCCAGCAATTTGCTGACCTTTATTCTCCTGGCAATTGTTCTTGTCGCTTATGGTAATGAACTGGGTTCAAATATACCGTTCCTGTTCAAGGCCTGGATGATATTGCCGATTATTGCCACCATTGCAGGATTGTATAATCTGTACTATGGCGTAATAGTATGGAAAGAAGGCCTCTGCTCTGGATTCTGGGCACGTATTCGTTACAGCTTTGTTGCACTTAGTTCCTTGTTCCTGTGCTGGTTTTATTATTTCTGGAATTTCCTTGGATTTCAATATATGGGGTAAGCATCAGAGATATTTAAAAAAGGTGTTTTGTCTCTATAATAACTAGGGTACAAGTGACAATAAATAAAACCTAAGGGGATTGTCATGACTAAGAGACTTCGCATATTTAACATAGTTCTTGTTTTTATGTTAACTTACGGAATTGGGTTATTTGTTGTATCATCAGGTGCTCTGGCAAAGGGCACATTGATGCTTCAACAACCTGACATCTCAGCAAAAAATATTGCTTTTGTCTATGCAGGCGATATCTGGATTGCGGACCGGGACGGTAAAAATCCTCGCCGTCTGACATCACATCCCGCTCGCGAAGTCAGGCCGCAGTTTTCACCAAATGGCAAGTTAATTGCCTTCACTGCGGCCTTTGATGGTAATGCAGATGTATATGTCATCCCCACTGAGGGTGGCCAGCCCAAACGCCTGACATGGCATTCAGGGGCCGATTTGGTTGAAGGGTGGAGCAGTGATGGAAAAGCCATCGTTTTTACCTCCACTCGCGAAATAAATCATAACCGTGCCGGCCAGATTTACCATGTGGCAAGCACCGGGGGACATCCTGAAAAAATTATGGAAGCAAGGGCATTGGACCCGGCTTGGTCTGGTGACGGCAAAAAAATAGCCTATCGCCCCTTTCGTAAGGCTCATGAAGGAGCCAGTGGCTGGCGTCAGCATCGTGGGGGCAGTACGCCGCCAGTCTGGATTTATTCGCCAGAGACAAATGAAACTATATTGGTCCCCCATGATGGCACCAATGATTTTCAGCCCATGTGGATTGGCAAAGATGTTTATTTTCTTTCTGACCGGGACGGTTCTGTAGGTTTGCACGGCTTCAATGCTGAAAAGGCTGTATGGAAGGCAATCGATGCCAATCCCTGGGATATTCTGAGTGCTAATTCCCATGGCAGTTCAGTTATTTATGATGCTGGTGGTGAGCTATATATTTATGATACCAACAAGAAAAAATCCAGTTCAATTTCAGTGACTATAAATCCTGATCTGCCACAAAGGCGGGTACAGTGGAAAAACGTGCAAAAAAATATCGAATCTGCGGCCCTGTCACCAAATGGCAAGCGGGCCATCATTACGGCGCGTGGTGATATATATACTGTCCCATTAAAAGATGGCACAGTCAGGAATATCACCAAGAGTGATGGCATTCGGGAAATGACGGGGATTTGGTCAGGTAAAGGGGACAAAATTGCTTACCTGAGTGATGCCACTGGCAATTATAAGCTCGTTCTCACTGACCAGACTGGCATAAAAAATGGCAAAACATACGATTTGGGGAAAGACAGGCAATATTTTCAATTAGTTAGCTTTGCTCATGATGACAGCAAGATTCTTTTTCGCGATTCTCATCTAAATCTGAAATCGATTGATTTGCAAAGTGGTGAAATAGAGACCATAGGTACTGATCCTGTTCGTAAAGGATTTATAATTGGGTCAAATGATTATAGCCTTTCCCCGGATGGAAAATGGCTGTCATATTCTTTACTTGGCAAAAATTTTAATCAACTGCTGTATATTTATAATTTTGAGAGTGGAAAGGCTGTATCAATTACAGACCATATGGGAGATGCTTC
>JAJFIP010000368.1 GCA_021774875.1 Emcibacter sp. | reverse complement strand
AACTACACTCAAGTGCATGAAACCATTTACCATGTTCATTTTCTAAAAAGGCATAGTTCAAATTTTCTTCGTCACATTCCTTAAGATAATTAAGGGAATAGAAAGACACATCTTCCCATTTCGTAATCAACCTTAATCCTCCACAGACGGCTAAGCAGTCAATAAACACATCTTTTTTGGGTAGATTCTTTTTATCAAAAAAATCATGAACTTGTTCATAAGAGCATACATCGTTATTTGATGTTCGAATAGAAAATAAATAGTTTTTCGCGCGATCTGAAAGATTCATAAGAGTCTCATTATATAATAATTATTGAACAACAGTTATACCAGTATTTTTAATTAAAGGCGAGCAATTCGTACAAGGGGCTGCGTTACACCCTGTAGGGTGGTTTGGCGTCCCTTTAACACCGAATACTTTCATCATAATGTTTGGACCTATTTGATTTCCATTTTGCAATAATGAGTTTACCATTCGTGGTTCTGCACAATTGCCAAGTGGCGCAGAAGTTCTAGAATTACCGCCAGGAATGGGCCTCGTAGTATACCGGTTAATTCGAGGGTCCCATTTTAGGGGGGCAAAGATATTGTTCCCACTACGAGCAATAAACACTTCGCCTGTAGCTAAGTCAACGGCGATTGCTTCAACCACAGGGTTTTTCGGATTATTTTTTCCCATACTTTCAAAAGACTTAAGTTCAGCTTTTACGATTGCTGCAATTATTGATTCCGCTTCAGCTACAGTAACCGCACCGATTGTTGGAGTAGTTCTCTTAAGTACTGCGTTTTGTATTCGTGGAGTTACTTTTGTATTTACTTGGCGTAATACAATAGCAAGCAGAACTAGTTCACCATAGTCTTTGGCAGTTAATTGGTTATTGTATATAGCCCTGCCTAAATCATAAATAAGCTTTATTCCAACAACTAAATTAACTCCTGGAACTGCTAATAAAAATGCGATTTTAGCGACTTCAGTCGACTGATCCCATGCTTGTGCGTGACTATAGCCACGCACAGTTCGTGCATAGATATAACTTACTGCTCCTGCTGAAATTGCACTTACAGTACCGCTGATCGCAATAGACCCAATAGCACCAACCAAGCCTTCGAATTTGCCATTTCGATCAACATAATTTACTGGATCGCCATGCACATATAGATATTTATGTAACGTCTGCGGATCATCAGTCAGCCCTATGAACGGATCGAGTCGATTAAACCGTCCCGAAGCAGCGTCATAATAGCGGGCTCGTAAATATTGCTGGTTTATCCGAGCATCAAATTGCTCACCCCGATAAAGGAAGCTAGTAGCTGCTTGGCTGGCTTCCATGTTGAGCAGGTTGCCGTAGGCGTCGTAGAAGAAGAGTTGTTCAATTCCTTCAGCTGAGGCAATCGCGCCTACCATATCAAACAGAACGCGTGTTGACCCCAATCCATCTTGACCGAAGAACAATGTTTCAGGAGTTTGAGCAACTCCATTTACATATTCAATTGTGGTCTGGCTAATTTGATCATGACCGACAGAATAAATGACACGTTTGGTGATGACATCATTCTCGTCATAAACAGTTTCCTGAATGACTTGTGAATAACCGGCGAAATTTTTTGGATCATTCAGGTATTCTGTCTTTGTTGTTTCATCAAACGTGCCATTGGCATCGGTATCAATTTCGTGAAGCGCTGAGACACGGATTCCCGTTGCGTTGTAGTCATAAGTCGTTTTCTCAATGCGGGTCGCCGCACCTGTACCATCCAGTGTGGTGATCGTGACCGTTTCCATCCGTCCCTGGAGGTCGTAGGTAAATGCTGTGGTCGACTGTGCGGTTCCCAATTCATTGACCGTTTTGCCTGTCTGTTGAGTGCCGGTATAGGTGTAGGTAGTGGAGTTGGTCTGTTCGATGGTTCCGTCATTGTTGTCGTCCAGCTCTGTTTGTTCTGACAACAAGCGGTCATTGGCGTCATAGTTATACGTCGTTGACTTTTTATCGATGTCGCCATCGCCGTCGAAATCTTTTTCGACCTGCTGTTCCAGACGGTTGCCGGTCAGGTCGTATGAGAAGTGAGCTGATTGGGTAAGCAAGTCGTCATAATGACTGAAGACTTCATCAATCAGACGGCCTGCTTCATCGTAAGTCCAATCGGTTGTGGTTGTCTTAATTTCGCTTGCATCAAATAGACCATCATCGTTTTCATCGCGGTAGATGGTTTCGATTTCTTGCGTGCGTTTGCCATCAGGACGGACCTCATTAAAGTCCGGCACAGAGGGCTTTCTATCTTATCAACGTATGATGACAGTCGGCCGAGAATGGATCTCGCTAACGGCGAACAAAACCAAATTTTCAAAGATCTTATCGCGCGGCTGATTAAATTGACCATACGGCATAACCTTAATAAGGCACCCACTATTCCTGGGGAAGTCCATTCCCTTCTTTTTCCCAAAAAGTTCTTTAATGAATAAAGACAAATAGAATTCTAACTCGTTCTTTTCCAAAGATACCAGATAAGTAATCCATTGTATGAAGTAAACGTTGCACTGATTTTTTTAACTGAGTTCTATCAATGGAAGAATGTAGAAGAGCACTCTCAAATTCATTTACATCTAACCATCCAACATTTTCTTCATCTTCAATATATCGGTAGACATAGCTCGAATGATAGACAAAGTTTGGAATTCCACGAAGTTTATAAAGCGGAGTTGGATAGGCATTGTCAGGGTCATAGCCAAGTGCGGCAAAAAGTTGTCTTTGCCCACAGGTCACCAAACTATCATCATCTGAAAAAGACCATATGCACGGTTTGTGCGAAAAAACAGGAAGATCCGCAGGTGTGTCATCATCGAATGCAATATATGTTACAAAATTTATTGACATCTATCTAACCCTCCACCTTGCTATAGGAACAACAATTGCTCGAACACTTTTGAATTGACTTTGAACTTGTTTTAGCATAGATATCATTCTTTGGTC
>JAJFIP010000367.1 GCA_021774875.1 Emcibacter sp. | reverse complement strand
CACATACCGGAAAGGTGCCGCTTCCGATGGGGCCAGACCATATTCTGATGATAGATATTTGATGATAGCAAAACGTTCTTCATCCTCAAGCTCAAGCCCGTGGAGATGCTGCATACGGAATATGGTCATGTCCCAGCCTTCAGGCGTCTTGCGAACCTCAGAAATGCGGTCCAGTCCCCCATCATCCATTTGTTGATGGCAGGCAGTACAAGTGTCATTGACCAATATCTTGCCCTCTGAACCATTCGCCAACGATGACGTTGAAAATGCAGATAATGCCAAAAGCATTAATCCTGATACCAACAAAAGAGCTTTTCCGGACATGGATTTTTCCATATTTTAATATTGATTTATCAAAGTCGTACTAATAAAGGCAGCCTTCCTGATAATACAAAAAGGCTGCCCATGTCACAAGTGACTAAAATTCAAAAGAAATATTCGCACCCCATGTGCGTGGCCGGCCATAATATTGTTCCACCAGACCGAATAATCCGCCGCCTGCCAAAGATCCGCCCAGATCAAATGTCTGCACCAGATATTCTTCGCCGGTAAAATTCTTGACAAAAACGCGCAAGCTCCAATTCTGAACTTCTGGTATATAACTGATCGACGCATTTCCCACAAAATAACCATCCTCGGTCAGGGCATCCGTACTAAGCAGACCAAAGGTATGTTCGGAGCGGTACTGGCCATCAACCTGCATGGCTATGGCACCACCCTGAACAGGGAATTCATGACGGATCAATCCGTTCAGATTCCATTTAGGTGTATTTACAGGGCGGAGGACGGCGCCTGGCAATATAGCAGGTACAACACCTAAGTCAGTTTCCACATCAATGGTGATGCCCGGAACATTCCTTACATCCGCATCAATATAACCAATACCAAATTGCACATCCATGCCTTCGGTAGGATTTAGTTGAAGCTCCAGCTCAAAGCCTTTATTCTTCGAATCCGCATTCAGGGTAAAAGTATCAAGCCCAATAATAGCGAAAGCCTGATAATCATTATAATCATAATAATAGGCCGCCCCGTTCAGACGGGCACGTCCGCTTGCAAAATCAAGCTTAAATCCAATTTCAAAAGCGTCCAGCTTTTCCGGGCGATAATTCATAAGCTGTTGCGTAACAAATTCTGCTGTCGGCAATAGGGGCGCATTAAAACCACCGGACTTAACACCCCGATTCCAGCTGGCATAAAACAAGCTATTCTCATTAGGCCGGTAATTGGCCTGTGCCCGCGCAGACCACTCTTTATCATGCCGATTTCCCGTAAAAGGCGCCACAAAATCAACGACTTCCGTTGCATTGGGATCCAAACCACTTACAGCATCTGGCGAGAAAAAGAAGGCAATATCACGGTAAGTATGGTCTTTCTTTTCATCAATGTAACGGAAGCCCGCTATCAGGCTTATCTGTTCACTTACTTCAAATTCGACCTGCCCAAAAATGGACCATGTCTTGATATCAGTCTGATACGGATTTCTTAAGCCATTAAAGCCAAATTCCGCCGGATCAGTGAAAGCCGGAATTGTGCCATCCTGAACTTCAGGCGTGACAAGATTTACAAAATCAGTCAGGAACCCCGGTGCGATAATACCGTTGGTATCATTGATATCCAGGTCCATATAATAAAAACCTGTAACCCATTTCATATTATCCGTATCGCCGGACAGGCGGATTTCCTCTGAAAACTGTTGAGCATCTGTGGTCAGGAAGAAATTAAAATAGTCAACTGGTGAGGCATCAGAATCTTCAATATAATCACGCTTGACCGATTGATAATCCGTAATACTGGTCAGTTCAACTTCCCCTAAATTCCAGTTCACCGTTGCGCTAAGCCCATAAGTATCAAGTTTGTTATGGCCTTGAAAATCATAATCCCCGGCAAAGACATCGCCATCATTATCCAGATAGTTACCAAGAGAAACATTTGGCACCGTCGGGGTCAAAACACCATCGGGATTTTCCACAGATACATTCTCAAAAAAACCGGTGCGAATATCCTGCTGGCCGAAACGGGCATTTAGCAGAATTTCAACATCTTCATTGGGCGTGAAAAGGGCCTGTATGCGTCCGGCGGATTCGTTGGCGTTATTCAGTTTACTTCCCGGCTTCAGGCGGTTGGTGATATAACCATCGCCCTGATGGGTTGAGACAGAGGCCCGAATGGCCAGCTTGTCATTAACAGGAAGATTGATAGCTCCCTGAAATTTGATCCGGTCAAAACTGCCATAAGTGATGCTGCCGTAACCGCCAAATTCCGGACCCGGTTTTGTGGTCACATAATGAACCAGACCCCCGGTCGCATTACGGCCAAACAGCGTACCCTGCGGCCCGCGTAAAATTTCAACCCTTTCCACATCAAATAGCATAAATCCGGCGCCGGACATCTGGGAGATATATACCTCATCCACATATATCGCCACAGGACTTTCCACGTTAGTGGTAAAATCATTATTGGCAACGCCGCGAATGCCAATAGAATAGTTGGCTTCACCGTTGGGTTGCAGGGTACTGACACCCGCCGCCATGGCGGTAACTTCCTGGGCATTGGTATAGCCCATGGCTTCCAGTTGTTTTCTGGAGAATGCGGTAATGGAAATACCAACATCCTGTGCGGACTGTTCACGTTTTTGCGCGGTAACAACCACTTCATCCATCAGTACCTGTGCAGAAGCTGTCTGGACACTCGCCATAGTCGCGACCGCTGCACAGCCAGCCAAAAGGCCAATTCTTGATGATGAAATGAAATTTTTTCTACTATTAGTCATGTGTTTCTCCCTAAAGTTTATACTTGTTCTAGTGTGTACAGGATAACTTTTGACGGACCATAGGCCAACCTAGACAAAGGGATGTATATGATTGCACTCCTAATACTATAGTATCAAATGGGTTATTTCCTCATGCCAAGGTCTAATTTTTTATAGCTCCCACACATGCGATAATTATTCAGATAAAAAATTATAGGATAATAACAATGACAACTACAGCTAGTTTAAGCGATAAAGTTCGGGATTTCATCTTGTCCCAACGTAAAATGCTCATAAATGGTAAATGGGCCGATGCCGCCAGCGGCAAGACCTTTGACACGCTGGACCCGTCCACAGGCGAGGTCATTGTCAGTGTTGCTGAAGGCGACAGGGAAGATGTCAGCCGCGCGGTCATAGCGGCCCGCGCCGCCTTTGAAGATGGCCCATGGTCACGCATGATCCCAAGCGCGCGGGAAAAAATCATGCATCGTCTGGCAGACCTTATGGAAGAAAATGCCGATGTTCTGGCGGAGCTGGAAGCATTGGACAACGGTAAGAATGTTGCCATTGCCCGCGCTGTCGACATCCAGCTCGCCATTGATTATATGCGTTATATGGCCGGTTGGCCCACCAAAATAGGTGGTGATATTCTGCCCATGTCTGTTCCCTATGCCCCCGGTGCAAAATTTATGGGCTATACCCTGAAAGAACCCGTGGGTGTGGTCGGTCAGATTATCCCGTGGAACTTTCCGGCATTGATGGCTTCATGGAAATTGTCACCGGCGCTTGCCTGCGGATGTACAGTGATTCTAAAACCAGCAGAAGAAACACCGCTGACTGCCCTGTATATTGGGGAATTAATATGTCAGGCAGGGTTCCCTGATGGTGTGGTAAATATCATCCCAGGGTACGGACATACCGCTGGTGCCGCTTTGACCGAGCATGAGGATGTGGATAAAATCGCTTTTACCGGCTCCACTACCGTGGGCAAGATTATCGTCAAGGCCGCCGCAGACACCATGAAAAATGTTTCCATGGAGCTGGGTGGAAAATCCCCCGCCATTATTTTACCGGACGCAGACCTTGATATTGCCATTCCCGGAGCCGCCAGTGCGATCTTCTTTAACATGGGACAGGTTTGCTGTGCCGGATCACGGCTCTTTGTGCCCGACAATCTATATGACAAAGTGATTGATGGGTTGGCTAATGAAGCTAACAACATGAAAATTGGACCTGGTCTTAATCCTGAAAATATGATCAACCCTCTGGTCTCTCAAATACAGTTTGACCGGGTAATGGGCTATATTGACAGTGGTCGTGGTGAAGGGGCCGAGGTAGTAGCCGGAGGCGGCAGAAGCGGCGATACCGGTTATTTCGTTGAACCCACCGTACTCGCCAATACGACCCGGGATATGAAGGTGGTTCAGGAAGAAATCTTCGGACCTGTGGTTTGTGTACAGCGTTATGGTGATGTCAGCGAAATCCCGGCTCTGGCCAATGACACCGTCTATGGATTAGGGGCCAGCATTTGGACCCGGGATGTGGGCAATGTCATAAATATCGTGCCAAAAATCAAGTCAGGGTCT
>JAJFIP010000366.1 GCA_021774875.1 Emcibacter sp. | reverse complement strand
CCCGTGGGCATAGTCAAGAGCTTCGGCCAGTTCATCGATGGAAAAATTAAGACCCGGAAAATTGCGGGCATTGGTTTCATCACGAAAACCCATATAGACAGCATCAGCCCCTGCATCCACCGCAACCCGAAGGGCCGCAGGTGTACCAGCGGGGCAGATCAGCTCCAATTTTGTCATATTTTGATCTTTCGGCTGAGGCTTTGCAGACGATTCTGGGTTTTGGTGAGCATCCTGTCCAGTCGGTTGACTTTTTCCCGAAGTTCCTGATTTTCCTGCTCAAGACTATCGCAGCGACTGGCGAGCGGCAGGGTCATGGTCTGACTGAGACTGTTCATGTCACGGGACAGGCTTTGGTGCAGACGTTCGCCCATTTTCAACAAGGCTGATGCCGGTGTTTTTAAGGGGCCAAACAAGCCGAGAATTTCTGCTCGCAGGTCAATGTCGTCACTATCCATGGCATTGCGCAGGATCAGCAGGGCTTCGGTATCACCTTCCACGCTCAGGCTGCGCGAGAAGAAAAGCGCATCGCCGTCCACTTTGCCGTCCATCATATCCATCAGGGATATAAAAGGACCGGAAATTGTCACATCTGCCGGACCCATAAACTCATCTTCAATCGCGAAGTCTACATAACTATCCCCGATGGTAAGCCGCATGTCATGGGGCAGGTCCAAGGGGCAGATGAGGAAATGCTTGCCCGCAAGGGGTGACAGTCTTTTCAGGATTTCCGGGTGATTATTCTGAATATGCCGCGCCAGATGGCCAAGCAGGCGATTAAGGGGAGCCACAGGCAAAGGCCTGATCATAATGCCCGCCATAAGCAGGGGAGACAAGGTTTCATTGACGGCACGGTTTTCTGATTTGGCGGGCATGAGTCGGAATTTTCCGGTGAAAAATTAATATCAGGTGGTTTTATAGACCAGTTGCTGGACATTATGATTGATTCATATCAAAGAAAATCATGTGTAATATCCTGTTTTTACTTATGTTTTAGATATTAAATGATATTTTACCACAGCCTGATTCTGGTGTTAAAGTCGTGAAAAAACAATTAGTTAACCGACCGTTCGAGGAATTTTCTTTCCTGAATACCCAACAGTAAGATTTTTTCTTGCCTCAAAAGGGGTAATTCCGGTGTTTTATGCTTGCTAAATTATATAAATATGATACATTTTATTTGGATTTAAATAAATTATTGTATCACTATGAATCGGGAGATGAGCATGAGCTCAAAGGCTGAACAGGCATCGCCAACCGCGATCAAAACCGGCATAACCCATCAGATGACTGGCAACGAGGCCATCGCGCGCGGGGCGTGGGAAGCCGGGGTCAAGGTAGCTGCTGCCTATCCTGGAACACCAAGCACGGAAATCATGGAAAATATGGCTCATTATCCGGTGGGTGATGTTCATGCCCAGTGGTCAACCAATGAAAAAGTTGCCCTCGATGTTGCCATCGGCGCCTCCTTTGCCGGGGTCCGGGCCATCAGCATGATGAAACATGTGGGGCTGAATGTGGCTTCCGATGCCCTGATGTCCCAGTCCTATATCGGTGTTCATGGCGGGCTGGTGCTGATCGTCTGTGATGATCCGGGTATTCATAGCTCCCAGAATGAACAGGACAGCCGCATATTTGGCCGGTTTGCTCAAATTCCCGTGCTGGAGCCATCTGATGCCCAGGAAGCTCTTGATTTTACCAAGGTCGCCTTTGACATCAGCGAGCGTTTCGACACACCAGTTATGGTCCGCAGCACAACCCGCATATCCCATACCCGCAGCCCGGTTCTGGTCAGCGAGCGGGAGACCCCAAAAGACCTTGGCTTCAATTCGGATGTCACAAAAAATGTTATGGTTCCGGGTCATGCCCGTACGCGCCATCCCATCGTCATCGACCGTCTGGAAAGACTTGCTGAAGAGCTTGAAACTTCTGATCTGAACCAGCTTGAACTGGGCTCATCCAAGATTGGCATTATAACCGCCAGTATGAGTTATGTTTACGTCAAGGAGAATCTGCCGGATGCCAGCGTACTGAAACTTGGCCTGTCTTTCCCGCTACCAAAAAAACTGATTCAGGATTTCTGTGCCAAGCATGATCGGGTGATCGTGGTTGAGGAACTGGAACCGGTCATAGAGAATGAGATTAAATCATGGGGTCTGAAAGTTGAAGGCAAGGAATTCTTCCCGCGCATCGGCGAGCTTTCCCCGGAACAGGTACGTATCAGCTTTGAAAATGCAGGTGTTCTTGAGCCTGAAGTAAATGCCCTCGGGCCACAGTTCGAGCCACTGATCAGGCCGCCGGTGCTTTGTGCCGGATGCCCCCACGCTATGAGCTATACCGCTATCCGCAGCCTTGACGTCAGGGTTGCAGGTGACATTGGTTGTTATACGCTGGCGGTTGGTGATCCGCTGACCGCTATAGATACCACCGTTGCCATGGGATCCAGTATTGCCAATGCAGTCGGCATGTATCTTGCGGGTACAGAAACCAAACCTATTGTGGCCACCATCGGCGACAGTACTTTCATTCATTCGGGCATCCCGCCTCTTATTGATGCAGTTTATAATCAGGCCAATATTACCGTCATTCTGCTGGATAATCATATTACTGCCATGACCGGGGGTCAGGAAAATCCCGGCACCGGCAAGACATTGCGGGGCGAGCAGACCCATCAGGTTAATTTCGAAGAAATGATCCGGGCATGCGGAGTAGAGTGGATTGAACGGGTCGATAGCTATGATGCGGCAAGTATGATGCAGACCATGCGTGAATCCATTGATTACCGTGGCGTTTCGGTATTGATTGCTGACCGGCCCTGTGTCCTTGACCCGGTCAAGATCAAAGGCCCGACCATGAGCGTGGATGCCAAGGATTGTAATGCCTGTCAGGGCTGTATGAACCTGGGTTGTCCGGCCCTGTTGTGGAGCGATGAATGGTACGAAGGCCGCCATGTGGTCAAGATAGATCCAACAGCCTGTATCGGTTGCTCTGTCTGTGCTCAATTCTGTCCCACTGGTGCTATTCAACCGACACTGGTTCTGGACCAAAAAGCGGCAAAAGCCTGCCCAAGTGGAGTATAATGTCATGGCCAAGGCAAAAAAAGATAACTCAATAGCGGTATTGACCGACCCGCCAAAACTTGACCCGAAAGGCATGAAAGAGCCGATCAATGTATTGATTGTCGGTGTTGGTGGGCAGGGTGTGATCATGGTGTCCAAAGTGTTGGCGCAAATCTGCCAGAATCTGGGTTATCAGGTAAAGCAGAGTGAGGTTCATGGCATGGCCAAGCGCGGCGGCGTGGTATTCAGCCATGTGCGCTTTGGCAATAATGTCTGGTCGCCAACCATTCCCATGGGCAAGGCCGATGTGCTGATTGCGCTGGAGTGGGCCGAAGGTCTGCGCTGGATGAACTATCTGCGTCCGGGTACGGGCATTTTCATTGCCGATACCAAGCGCATTGTGCCGCCCTTTGCCTGTCGGTCACGTATTCTGGGGGCCGATATTGGCTATTCCAGAGATACCCCCGATGATGTCAGGGAAAAAGTAGCCGAGGCCTTTGCGCTCGATGCTACGGAAATGGCTACCAAAGCCGGAAATGAAAGAGCCGCCAATACCTTGCTGCTGGGGGCATTGTCGACCACACTCACTTTCCCGGTGGAAGAATGGAAAAAAACCATTGCCAAAATGGTGCCGCCCAAGACTGTTGAAGTGAACCTTGCCGTATTTGATCAGGGACAGTACTGGATTGATGGCTCCCGCAAGGGTGAGCCAGTGGAGGGTGCTGCATTTGTGCCGCTGGTTCAGCCTGAAATTAACAGTGTTCGCACTACCCTAGAGATTACCGATGAATGGTGCAAGGGCTGTGACATCTGTGTCAAAATGTGTCCGGAACGGTGCCTGATCCTCAATAAGGATCAGGTAGCGGAACTGGCGGAGCCGGATAAATGCACCGGCTGTCATATCTGTGAATGGCTCTGTCCCGACTTTGCCATATCGATTAATCCCATCATTCAGGAGGCAGTCGCATGACCATGTCAGACTCTGGACAGCAAACCGTAAATTTACAGGGCAATCACGCCTGTGCTTTGGGTGCCGTGGCGGCGGGGTGTCGCTTTTATGCCGGCTATCCCATTACTCCATCGTCCGAGGTTGCCGAAAGGCTGGCCAAGGAACTGCCCAAGGTTGGCGGGGTCTTTCTTCAGATGGAAGATGAAATTGCTTCCATCGCAGCTACATTGGGGGCCAGCATGGGCGGAGTCAAAGCCATGACCGCCACAAGCGGGCCGGGCTTTTCCCTGAAACAGGAAAATCTGGGCTACGGCATGGGAGCTGAAATTCCCTGCGTAGTGATTAACGTCATGCGCGGCGGCCCGTCAACGGGTATGCCGACCCGTCCAGCGCAAGGTGATTTGATGCAGGCCCGCTGGGGCACTCACGGTGATCATCCGGTGATCGCCCTCACGCCCGGTTCGGTGGAAGAAATTTATCAGCAGACAGCTCGCGCTTTTGCCCTGTCAGAGAAATTGCGGATTCCGGTGACGGTATTGTTTGATGAGAGTCTCGGCCATCTGGTGGAAACCATGGCCCTGCCTGATGTGAGCGATTATGAAAAGACGGTCCGTAAATGGGCCACAGGAAAACCGGAAAATTACTCCCCTTATAAGGCCGACAAGGACGGTGTGCCGCCTATGGCCCGGCCCGGTGATGGCTATAGGGTCCATACCTCTGGCCTGACAGTGGAGGAAAGCGGTTTCCCAACCCAGAAAGCCGAAAAGGTTGATCCGATCATGAAACGCCTTCTGGGCAAGATCGAGACTAACAATGATCTGATTGAAAGCTTTGAAGCTATTGACTGTGCCGATGCGGATGTGGTGATTGTTGCCCTTGGCGTGGTCGGTCGAGCGGCCCGCAAGGCGGTTCGGGAGCTGCGGGCAGAGGGGGTTAAGGTTGGTCTGTTTCGGCCTATTACGCTCTGGCCCTTCCCGACCAAAAGCTTTCGGAAGTTAACCGGAAAAGCCAAACATTTTGTTGTTGCCGAGATGAATGCCGGGCAAATGATACTGGAAATCGGCGCGGCCAAAGTTGACAAGCAGTCAGTGACCGGCCTCAATCGTTTTGACGGCGTGCCTATTTCACCGTCCCAGATCAAGGACAGTGTGAAGGAGGTGCTTGGCCATGAATAAACAAGTTGCTATTAAAGCTGAAACCAGTAAAGACTTTGAAATACGCGATTATCTGCGACTTGATCAGTTTCCACATTTTATGTGTCCGGGATGTGGTCACGGTATTGCACTACGCGCATTACTCTGGGCCATCCATGAACAGGGCATTGACAAGAATAAACTGGCCATCGTCAGTGGCATTGGTTGCTCGGGTCGGGTCGGCACATATATTGACGCCAATACCTATCATACCACCCACGGGCGGCCGCTGGCTTTTGCTACGGGCTTGAAAATGGCGCGACCTGATCTGCATGTAGTGGTGATCACGGGTGATGGTGATTGTCTGGCCATTGGCGGTAATCATCTGATCCATGCGGCGCGGCGTAATCTGGATATTACCTGCCTGATGCTGAATAATGAGATTTATGGCATGACTGGCGGTCAGGTATCGCCGACAACGCCCCATGATCGCTATACCACCACAACACCCGCAGGCAATGTGGAACCGGTTTTTGATGCCAGTCGTCTGGCAGAAGCTGCCGGGGCCGGATTTGTTGGTCGTGAACTTACCATTCATCTGCCGCGCCTGCGTGATCTGATTTCTGAAGGGCTGGAATATAAGGGTTTTTCCTTCATCGAGGTTATGTCCGACTGTACCGAGATCAATGGCCGCAAGAATGATCTGGGCTCGTCAGCGGAAATGGTGCTGGGTCAGACCCGGGCCATGCGCCCCAATGAATATGACAATAATGTGGTTGATCAGCCCTTCCGGCCCAACAGTATGGATATGGGTGTTTTTGTCCGTTCCGACCGTCCGGAATATGGCGCAACCTACCGCGCCATGGTTGATCAGATAAGCAAAGGGCAGAAATCATGAAAACGCTTGAAATGCGCTTCAGTGGCGCGGGAGGTCAGGGATTACAGCTTTGTGCAAAGATATTTTCCAAGGCACTGATTGGCGAAGGCTACCATGTATCCATGTCCCAAAGCTATGAGCCAACCTCGCGCGGTGGCCTCAGCCGGGCTGATATTGTCGCCAGTGTTGGCACACCGGATTATCCTCTTACCACTGATCTGAACACGGTTCTGATTCTGGATCAGGCGGCGGCGGATGCATCAGAGGGTATTATACGGGATGATGCCATTGTAATAGTCGACCCCAGACGCACCAAAAAACCACCGACAGGTAATTACGAGATAATAGAACTGCCGCTCAGTGAAACCGCTATTGCTCTTGGGTCCGAGCGGGTGACCAATGTGGTG
>JAJFIP010000365.1 GCA_021774875.1 Emcibacter sp. | reverse complement strand
TATGTCAGACGAAACCGAAAACAAACCTGCTGAGGCAGAAAAAGCTCCAGAAAACCAGACCAATGCCGATGCAAATGCCACAGCTAATGAGGGTATGCAAATCGGTATTCTTGGCCAGTACATCAAGGATATGTCCTTTGAAAACCCGACTCCGGCCCAGACATTACAGAAGTTATCCAAAGAACAACCCTCTATGGACATCAATGTGAATCTTAACGCCAGAGCTGTGGGCGAGGATGTTTACGAAGTTGATCTGAAAATAACGACTACTGCCAAAGCCGGCGAAGACACCGCCTTTGTTGCGGAACTAATCTATTCCGGTCTTTTTGCCGCCAAAAACCTGCCTGAAAATACCCTGCAGCCGTTTTTGATGATCGAAGCCCCGCGCCAGTTATTTCCGTTCGCCCGCCGTATTTTGGCAGACGTGACCCGGGACGGTGGTTTTCCACCACTGATGCTGGAGCCGATTGATTTTGCCGCACTGTACCAGCAACAGATGCAGGCCGCACAAGATCAGGCCGCCGCAACAGATGATGTGGTCGTTAATTAATCCAGTCTGCGGCTATAGACTTCAAAAACCTCCGGTTATTCTGCCGGGGGTTTTTTTATGCCGTACCCTCGGGGTTGTTAATTTTATTCCAAAGTGCCGCCTTACCCATTCCCGCGATAAATTCCCCATGACGGATAAGTTCCTGTTTCGATGCCGCATGGGAACGGGCTTTGCGAAAAATTGCTTCACTTTTCTGTTCACTGACCTGGATTTTGTCCGATACGACGGCTTCGGTTACCAGGGCAAGCCCCCGTTGTCTGCCCCCCATCAGTTCCAGATAAACTTCTGACAAAAGCTCAGCATCAAGCAGGGCACCGTGCTTGATGCGGCTGGAATTATCGATGGTAAATCTTTTGCATAATGCGTCCAGGGTATTGGGCGAGCCGGGAAATTTACGGCGGGCTATTTCCAGAGTATCTACAGCCAGTGCTTTTGGGTATTCTGCATGACCGACCTGCGCGAGTTCCCAATTGATGAATTTCATATCAAAATCAGCATTATGGGCCACCAGTTTGGCATCGCCGACAAAATCGATGAATTTAGTGTATATTTCAGAAAAGACCGGAAAGTCTTTCAGATATTCACTGCTTAATCCGTGGATGCGAAATGCACCCTCCGGCATGTCCCGCTCCGGGTTAACATATTGATGAAAAACTCGGCCTGTGGGCAAATAATTTTCAACTTCAACACAACCAATTTCCACCAGTCTGTCACCAGTGAAGGGATTAAAGCCCGTTGTTTCAGTATCAAATACGATTTCCCGCATCACTTTTCCTGATTTTTTCAATTATTTTATACACCTGGTCTTCAGCATAGCCGATGCCCTGATCACTGAGAACAATAAAATCGGCGCGCTGTCTTTTTTCTGAATCAGACATTTGCCGCTTGAGAATATTATCAAATTTTTCTGCTGTCATGTCTGGTCGGGCCAGCACCCTCTCGCGCTGTACTTCGGCAGATGCGGAAACAACGACCGTATAATCGCAATACTGCTCCCCACCGGTTTCAAATAGCAGCGGCACATCCATCACCACCATATCATGTCCCTCTGCGGCGGCTTCTTCAAAAAATTTCTGTCTGCTATCAGACACCATGGGGTGCAGTATAGCTTCCAGCTTTTTTATCGCCGTATCATCACCAAATACCATTGAGCCAAGCAGGCTGCGATCAATGCCGTCTGGCCCAAGCACGCCGGGAAATGCTTTTTCCACCCTGTCAACCGCCAGTCCGCCCATAGCCAGCAGCCTATGCACTGCCGCATCGGAATCAAACACTGGCACATGGGCGCGTTCAAACATTTTTGCCGTCTCCGATTTTCCCATAGCAATGGATCCCGTCAACCCAATGATAGTTATCTTTCCCTGCACATATTCCCGAAGTGCTTTATCCACTTCCGGTTTTTCTCCAAACCATTCATGGAAGGCTGGTACTGCCTGATGGAGCAGCATACCTAGCCCGTCGACACATATATTGCCCCGTGATTTTGCCTGTTTCAACAGGTCTGTTTCCAGAGGCTTGTAAACAATATCATAAACCACCGCATCGGCAGGCAGCAGAGACAGATCAATTTCAAGGGACGGCTGGCCTGTCATGCCAAGGGTTGTTGTATTGACCAGCAAAGAGGCCGCTGATAATTTTTGTGCCCGGTCGTGCCAGTCACAAACCGTTATCCGGGGGTCATTATATATTTCAGCCAGCTTTTCTGCCCGCTCCCTTGTTCGGTTAATCAGCAATATTTCGGAAATACCATCATCCAGCAAACTGACAAGAACCGCCCGCGCCGCGCCGCCCGCCCCTAAAATAACCGCCGGGCCTTTTTGTGCCGACCAGGTGGGTGCGTTTTCTTTCAGGTTGGTCAGAAAACCGTAACTGTCTGTATTGGTGCCATATAATCGCCCCTTTCGTAAGGTAACCATATTTACAGCCCCAATTCTGTGGGCCACATCGTCCACCTCGTCCAAAAAGGACAGGACACTTTCTTTATGGGGAACGGTCAGGTTTAGCCCGGCAATTTCCTTATCGCCCATCGTATTAATAAAATTTTCCAAATCATGGGGCTTAACCGCGTAGGCCTTATATTCCCCTTCAATACCATATTTCCTTAACCAGAAACCATGTAGTCTTGGCGATAGGGAATGGTTGATTGGCCAGCCAACAACACCTGTTTTCAATTTTTTTGTCATGACGTTAAAATATTCAGTTTTCTCAAATCTTCCATTACATTTAGCAGGGGCAGACCAAGAATAGCAAAATAATCCCCCCTTATTTCTGAAAAAAGCTGCGAACCCAGATCTTCAAGCAAATAACAGCCTACCGAATTCAAAATTTTTGTGCCGGATTTTTCCAGATATTCTGCTAAAAATTCATCGCTGAAATTTCGCATGGTCAGACGGGGTCGTACCGTCTGACATATTAAAATATCACTGTCCTGAATCAGGGCATAGGATGTATATAGTATATGGCTTTTTCCCCGAAAAATCCGCAGATGCTTTTCTGCTTCCTGCAAATTGCCCGGTTTGTTAAATATTTGACCCTCACAGACCAGAAGCTGATCCGCTCCAAGAATAATCTTACGCGGATAACCGGGGCTTATGGCCAAGGCTTTATCCGCGGCCAGTTTCGCCGAAATATCTTCAGGAGATGCTCCCTGACGGGTCATGCTATCCTTGATCGTTGTCTCATCAATATCAGCCGCTTCGGACAAACAGAAAATTCCGGCGTTTTTCATCATGGTCCGTCTGGGTTTACTGACAGAAGCCAGCACCAGGTTTGAATGATCGCCACTATTCACCTGCGGTTTTTTCTTTATCGGCATCGAATTGATATTTCAGCTTCATGACCGCACCCGCGGTTTCTTCTATGGATCTTCGGGTGACATTAATCATCGGCCAGCCCCTGTCCGACATTATTCGCTGAGCCTGATGAACTTCCTGTTTAACTGCATTTTCATCCACATACACGGTTTTTTTATTTTCTTTTAATGATAACAGCCTGTTACGTCTAATATGAACCAGACGATCAACACTGTTAATCAGACCGACGATAAATTTATCATCAAGATTATCCAGCACTACTGGCAAAGGCTGATTGGGAATAATCGGAACATTAGCCGTCTTCATACCCTTATTAGCCAAATAGACGCTGGTAGGTGTTTTGGAGGTACGCGAAATCCCGACCAAAATAATGTCAGCGTCTTTCAATCCATCTGCGCATTGGCCGTCATCATGCATCAGAGTATATTGCACAGCATCAATACGTTCAAAATATTCATCGTTCATTTTATGTTGAAGTCCGGGCCGAGCGATACTTTTCAGCCCCAGATGGTGACCGAGTTCACGAATAATGCCATGAAGCACCGAAATATACGGCCAGTTATTTTTATCACAGGCTTTGATCAGAACTTCTTCAATATCCTTGTTAACCAGAGTAAACATCACAATCCCGGGCTTGTCTTTAAATTCCGGAATAATCCTTTCCATATGGCGGGCTGTTCTGATCATGGGCCAATAATGTTTGGTGGCCGTGACATCAGGAAATTGTGCCAGTGACGCCTTGGCCACTTGTTCCAAAGTGTCCCCGGTAGCATCAGAAACCAAATGTAAATGAATATTTTTCATGTAAATACCGCTTAACTCTAATTATGGGGATAACTGGCCATATTTTTAATATAGCTATTTTTTCTGCACCCTATTGTTTTTTTAATAACTGCTTTATCAGTCTGAGGATAAGTTTTTTAATATCCTGTGGAAAATAACAGATTTTTTCTCTGTATTTAGTAAAATAATTTATGTCCCTACTTTAATTCCTTATCTTAATGCCTTATTCATAGACGTGGCATTATATATTCTTAATATAATAAAAGTCTAATGTAGTGCTTTTTCTGTGTATTATTCGGTGGATAACTTTTAATCCCCCCTTTTCACAGGCACCCACTACAACTACTACTTTTTATTTATATATAAATAATATAGTAGTATTCTACTCAGTGTATAACTTTGGCCATATATTATATGACAATAGACAAAAATTTTCTTCAGGCTCTTGCGGGGCAATCAACCAATAGAGTTCCTTTCTGGTATATGCGTCAAGCTGGTAGATATTTACCGGAATATATGGAAAAGCGCAAATCTGCCGGTTCCTTTCTTGAACTTTGTTACTCACCTGATTTTGCTGTTGAGGTCACCCTGCAACCGCTTCGACGCTTTCATATGGATGCGGCAATATTATTTTCAGATATTCTTGTGGTTCCCCATGCCCTGGGACAACATCTGGAATTCAGACAGGGGGAAGGACCGGTTCTGACACCTGTTGACAGCGCAGAAAAAATAAACAGGCTTGGCATGGATAAATTTCATCAGCATCTCTCGCCTGTCTATGAAACGGTTAATAGACTTGGTCAGGCAATACCGGATACAACAGCCTTAATCGGTTTTGCCGGTGCGCCCTGGACAGTTGCCACTTATATGGTACAGGGTCATGGATCACCAGATCAGGCGGCGGCAAGGTCAATGGCTTTCCAGAGGCAAGATGTCTTTCAGACCCTGATTGATCTATTGGTTAGTGCCACATCTGAATATCTCATTAAACAGATTGAGCATGGCGCAGAGGTTATCCAGCTTTTTGATACCTGGGCTGGTAATCTTCCAGAAGATCAGTTCCGCAAATGGGCCATAGAACCGACACGAAAAATAATTCTGGCAATCCGCAAAAAATATCCCCATATTCCGGTCATTGGATTTCCAAGGGGTGCGGGGTGCCGTTATCCTGAATATATTAATGCCACGGGCGTCTCTGCTGTATCTATTGATACCACAATGCCACTGGAATGGGTTAGGGACCATATTCAGCCGTTATGTCCGGTGCAGGGCAATCTGGATCCCCTGTTGTTGGTGGCAGGTGGTGACCGGCTGGAAAAAAGAGTGAGACAGATATTGGATTGTTTGAGTGGTGGGCCGTTTATATTTAATCTGGGACATGGCATTGTACCAGAAACCCCGCCGGAAAATGTCGCACTGGTTTCAGAAATTATCAGGGAATATAAAAAATAATAATGTCAGAATCTCTTGAGACAAAAGAGAAGGTCGCTGTTGTCCTGTTAAATATGGGTGGGCCTGATTCTCTAAAGGCGGTAAAACCTTTTTTGTTTAACTTATTTTATGATCCGGCGATAATTGCCCTGAAAAATCCATTGAGGTGGCTGGCGGCTACATATCTGTCGCGCAGACGTGCCCCGGCGGCCCGGGAAATTTATCAGCATATCGGCGGCAAGTCGCCATTACTTGATTCAACAAAATTGCAGGCAAAGGCGCTCGAACAGCATTTAAATCAGGATCAGGAAATAGAGTATAAATGTTTTATTTCCATGCGTAACTGGCACCCTTTTTCCCGTGAGACTGTCAAGCAGGTCAGTTTATATATGCCGGACCGGATAATATTATTACCGCTTTATCCTCACTATTCCATTACCACAGTGGGATCTTCTCTCATTGACTGGAACAGGCGGGCCAGACAGGCCGGGCTGGATATTCCTTTTCGTGCAATCAGGGATTATCCTTTGGCTGAAGGTTATATTGACGCTCATGTGAATATACTTCAGGATGTTTTTAATAGGCTGGATCACCCTGAAAATTACCGGATATTATATTCGGCTCACGGCCTGCCGGAAAAAACCATTGAGGCCGGGGATCCTTACCGTGTCCAGGTTGAGCTCAGTTGTAATGCCATTCAGGAAAGATTGTCTGATCCGGACCATATAGTTTGTTTTCAAAGCAGGGTCGGTCCGATGAAATGGATTGAACCCTATATAGATGATGAAATAAAGCGTGCGGGTACCGACGGCAAATCACTTATTATTGTGCCAATTTCTTTTGTCTCTGAACATGCAGAAACCATGGTCGAACTGGATATAGAATATCGGAAACTGGCCAAAGAAGTCGGGGTTACGGATTTTATCAGGATCGGAGCCATTGGTTGCCATGATAGCTATATTTCTGCTCTGGCTAAACTTGCGAGGGATGCTTTCAAGTGATTGCTTTTTTTGCAGAAAATTATTATTGGTTGCTCAGTTTTCATCTTATTGCGGTGATCAGCTGGATGGCAGGCATGCTGTATATGCCGCGCTTATTTGTATATCATACCCGGCTGGAAGTGGGTAGTGATGCTTATGAAATGTTCAAGGAAATGGAATATAAGCTCATCAGGATTATCATAAATCCTGCTATGATACTTGCCTGGATATTTGGCATATGCATGGCCTTTGGTCAGGAATTATGGGCAGACCAGTGGTTTCATCTGAAATTTCTGATGGTAATGATTATGAGCGGCTTTCATGGGTTTTTATCCCGCTGGCGGCGGCAATTTGCCCGTGATGAAAATACCCATAGTGAGAAATTTTATCGTATGGTGAATGAAATTCCAACGTTACTGATGATCACTGTCGTGTTTCTTGTTATAATGAAACCATCTTAGGCCTTGACAGAAGGGCCAGAGGAAATTAGAAAACAGCCTTCCCTAAAGAATATTTTTACGTTATTATATCTGCCATAAGCTATTCACACACTATTTTCACTATTTGATCCATATATCACGACACCAATATCAATATCTTTCGCAGTATTTCCTGCAACAATCCTCTTAACAATCCGATCTGGACATATCACATGAATCTTCTGGAACTTAAAAAGAAAGCCCCCAGCGATCTGCTGTTGTTAGCCGAAGAGCTAAACGTGGAAAACGCAAGCAATATGCGCAAGCAGGATACCATGTTTGCCATTCTGAAGCAGCTGGCAAGTAAGGGTGAAGAAATTACCGGTGGCGGCACCATAGAGATATTGCAGGACGGTTTCGGGTTTTTGCGCTCGCCAGAAGCAAATTATCTGCCCGGACCTGACGATATTTATGTCAGCCCGAGCCAGATACGCCGTTTTGGTCTTCGGACCGGTGATACAGTCGAAGGTCAGATCAGGGGGCCAAAAGAAGGGGAGCGATATTTTGCCCTGCTGAAAGTATCGCAGATTAATTTTGAGGGTCCGGACGCGGGCCGCCATAAGGTTCATTTTGACAGCCTGACACCGCTGCATCCAGATGATAAATTCACGCTTGACAGGGAAGCGGAGGATGCAAAAGACAATTCCGCCCGGGTGATTGATCTGGTCGCCCCTATCGGCAAGGGACAGCGTGCCGTTATTGTCGCCCCACCCAGAACAGGTAAAACGGTCTTGCTGCAGAATATTGCCCATGCCATCACCGAAAATCACCCCGATGTATATCTTATTGTTCTGCTCATTGATGAGCGGCCCGAAGAAGTGACAGACATGCGCCGTTCAGTCAATGGCGAGGTGATCAGTTCCACTTTTGATGAACCGGCGACCCGCCATGTGCAGGTGGCAGAAATGGTTATCCAGAAGGCCAAAAGGCTGATTGAACATAAAAGGGACGTGGTGATCCTGTTGGATAGCCTCACGCGACTAGCCCGGGCCTATAATACGGTAATTCCAAGCTCTGGTAAAGTATTGACCGGCGGCGTGGACGCCAATGCCCTGCAAAAGCCAAAAAGATTTTTCGGTGCGGCGCGTAATATCGAAGAAGGCGGCTCACTCACAATTGTTGCCACCGCCCTGATTGAAACCGGCAGCCGCATGGATGAAGTCATCTTTGAAGAATTTAAAGGCACCGGCAATTCTGAAATCGTGCTTGATCGCAAGGTAAGTGACAAGCGGGTATTCCCGGCCATTGATATTGTCAAGTCCGGTACCCGCAAGGAAGAGCTGCTGCTTGATAAACAAACCCTGGCGAAAATGTATATGCTGCGCCGTATCCTGATGCCTATGGGCTCTGTGGATGCTATGGAATTCCTGCTTGGCAAGTTGAAAGAAACCAGGAATAACGATGAATTCTATAATTCCATGAATAATTAACGCTTCTGATTCCAAGACCCTATACTTTTGCATATGGCTTGCTTATAGTTTCTTAAAATTAAGAAACAATAACTCGGGAAAGCAGTCAATGTCACAAGACCAAGGGCAGGATAATCAAGATTCAATACAACAGGTAAGCCTAGCGGAATCTCTGATTCCGGTGGTTGTACTGGTATTTCTTTTGGGGCTGTCCGTTTTCCTGTATGGCGACAAGGCTCAGTCGGGTGCCAGCCAGATGTCTTTGCTGATCAGTGGCGGGGTGGCACTTCTGATTGGCTGGAAAAACAATCACAAATGGCGCGATATTGAAAAAGCCATCTCCTCCGGTGTCGGCAATACGATCAATGCCATATTGATCTTGCTCATGGTCGGGTCTTTGATCGGCAGCTGGATATTATCGGGAACGGTTCCGGCAATGATTTATTACGGGCTTCAGGTGATCAATCCCAACTTTTTTTATGTAACTGCCTGCATTCTCTGTGCGGTGACAGCTATTAGTATAGGCAGCAGTTGGTCAACGGCGGGAACAGTTGGTGTCGGCCTGATCGGTATTGCTGCCGGGCTGGGTATGTCGCCGGAGATTACCGCTGGTGCCATTATCTCGGGGGCTTATTTTGGCGATAAAATGTCTCCGCTGTCTGATACTACTAATCTCGCCCCTGCCGTTGCCGGGTCTGAATTGTTCAGTCATATCCGCCATATGGTCTGGACCACATTTCCGGCCATTACCATGGCACTGATATTATATCTTGTCATTGGCCTGTCTGCCGGGAGCGGCAGTACGGAAATCAATATTCAGGGCCGACTCGACCTGCTGGACCAGAATTTTGATATTGGCCTGCATCTGCTGATTCCCATGGGGATTGTTTTCTATATGGCCTTCAAAAAAATGCCAGCCTTTCCGACTATTATGCTCGGCTCACTTGTTGGCGGATTGTTCGCAGTAGTTTTTCAGCAGGATACGATTTTGGCTTTTGTAAAAGCGGATCATCGCACAGCACTTACTATGTTTGACGGGGTCTGGCGCGCGTTATTTAGCGGCTATGTTTCTGAAACCGGGAATGCCGAACTTGATGACCTGCTCAGCCGCGGCGGTATGAGTAGTATGCTTTATACTATTTGGCTGATTATCTGCGCCATAACCTTTGGCTCAATCATTGAAAAGCTGGGTATGCTTAAGCGGATTGTTGATAGCGTGCTACATATGGCTCAATCAACGGGATCGCTGATTTTTACTACCGCATTGACCTGTATAGGAGTGAATATCCTGGCTGCGGACCAGTATATTTCCATAGTATTGCCGGGCCGCATGTACCGACTGGAATTTAAAAAACGCAACCTGGCGTCGAAAAATCTCTCGCGGGTATTGGAGGATACCGGAACGGTGACGTCTGTGTTAATCCCCTGGAATACCTGCGGGGCCTTTATGACCGGAACCCTCGGCGTCGCCACCTTTGCCTATGCGCCCTATTGTTTTTTCAATATTTTAAGCCCCATGATATCGGTGTTGTATGGCTATCTGAATTTCAAGATTGAAAAAATTAATGAGGCGGAACTGGCGATTGCGGAATAGGGCTTACTTGTCCAGTCTTTCCAGTTCCAGCAGAAACTTTTTAGTCTCAACCCCCTCGCCGCCGGAAAATCCGGTCAGCTTGCCGCCCTTGCCCATAACCCGGTGGCAGGGGATGATGATCGGGATGGGATTTAGTCCGCAGGCAGTGCCAACAGCACGGGGGTGAGAGCCGACCTCGTCCGCTATTTCCCCATAAGTCTTTGTTTCACCATGAGAAATCAATCTCATAGCTCGCCAGACCCGTTTCTGGAATTCTGTGCCTTGGGCCTGAAGTGGCAGGGTGAATTCAGGATTAAGCCCGTCGAAATAATCATCCAGCTGTTGTTTTGCAGCTTTAAGAAAAGCGGTTGTTTCTGACAGTGGCGACCAGCCCCAGTCAAGGGAGACGATTTTGCCATCCATCTCGCTGAGGGTGAGGTCTCCGACCGGACTGTGAAATGAAAGCTGTGCCATTTTATTCCTCACCTTTAAGATAATGATATGATATATGATAGTTATTGACCGGACAAATTTAAATATGGAAATGCGCGATGAAAATAACCGTTGATATAGACTGCACTCCCGAAGAAGCCAGAGAATTTCTTGGCCTGCCCGACATTAAACCGCTTCAGGATTCCTTTATGACAGCCATGCAAGAGAAAATGTCAACGGGCTTGTCAGGCGAAGATATGGATAAGATGTTCAATCTGTGGTTGAGTCCCGGATTGAAGCAGGCGGGTCAGAGTATGGAAGCCTTTCAGAATATATTCTGGAATGCAGCAAAACCCAGCGACAAATAGATAATGGTTGAAGAAACTATATTTGCCCTGTCCAGCGGCAAAGGCCGGGCTGGTGTTTCCGTTATTCGCCTTTCCGGGCCAGAAACGGCAGCGGCAATTTTAAAAATTACCGGCAGACAACAACTGCCTGCTACACGTGAAGCACAACTATGCTGGTTCAGAGAACCGGAGACTGATGTCCGGCTGGATCAGGGCCTGTTGCTCTATTTTCCGGCACCGAACAGCTTTACTGGCGAAGAAGTGGCGGAATTTCATCTGCACGGGGGCCGGGCGGTGGTGACGGGTTTTCTTGCGGCCCTGTCGAAATTGCCCGGTTTAAGAAGTGCCCTGCCCGGGGAATTTACCCGCCGGGCTTTTGACAATGGCAAGATGGACCTTACCGCAGCAGAAGGACTGGCTGACCTGATCAATGCGGAAACCGAAGCCCAGCGCAGGCAGGCACTAAGGCTTATGGATGGCCAGTTGGCGGACCTGTATGAAGGTTGGCGTACAGAGATTATCACCGCTCAGGCCTATCTTGAGGCAGATATTGATTTTGCCGATGAGGATATTCCCGAGGAAGTTAACCTACAAGTGGCCCCGATCATAGAACAGTTGAAAGGACAGATCATTCAGCATCTGGGTGATGGCTTCAAAGGCGAGCGAATCAGGGATGGCCTGCAAGTTGTGATTTTGGGCGAGCCAAATACCGGAAAATCTACCCTGCTTAATTTTTTATCTAAAAGAGACGTCGCCATTGTTACCGACATTGCCGGAACCACCCGCGACCTGCTGGAAGTTCATCTGGATATTGATGGCTTTCCGGTCACCATTATTGATACTGCAGGTATTCGGGATAGTCAGGATATGATTGAGGCCGAGGGCATTCGCCGGGCCGAGGGCAGGGCGGAGACTGCGGAGATAAAGATCGTTATGATGGATGCTGGTGACTGGCCCGTCATACCGGAAAAACTGACAAGCCAGATTGACCATAATACAATCATTCTGCTTAATAAAACTGACCTGCAGACGAAAGACGTGGGTAGCCTTCCGGTTCATGGGGTTGATTGCCTGGCGATTCTGTCCATATCGGCAAAACTGGGTAGCGGCATGACAGATTTTTTAGCCCGGTTATCCGCGGAAGTTGAAAAGCGGATGGAACTATCCCATAGCCCCAACCTGACCCGACTCAGGCACCGGGAGGCCCTGACGACCTGTCTTGAGCATTTAAGCCGTTTTGACCAGTCACCGGGCAAGGAACTGGTATTGCTGGCAGAAGACTTGCGTATGGCCGCAAGAAAACTTGGTGCGATTACAGGGAGAGTTGACGTGGAAGACATCCTGGATGTGATTTTTTCAGAATTTTGTATCGGCAAATAACGCAGCCATCATCACTGTTTCACGTGAAACAACGATTCAGTCTTTGACTTTATATTGCTAAAAAACTAAAGTCCCGTTCTTTGAGCTGTAGGCCTAGAATTTGAATGTTCCACTATGATGTCATTGTAATTGGCGGCGGCCATGCCGGTTGTGAAGCGGCGGCGGCTTCGGCGCGGTTTGGTGCCAAAACCCTGCTGATTACCCACAAAATCGAAACCATCGGCGAAATGTCCTGTAACCCAGCCATAGGCGGGTTGGGCAAGGGCCATCTGGTGCGGGAAATTGATGCCCTTGACGGCCTTATGGGGCGCATAATTGATCAGGCTGGCATCCAGTTCCGTATGCTCAACCAACGCAAAGGCCCGGCGGTTAGGGGGCCTCGCGCTCAGGCAGACCGGAAATTATACCGGGAAACCATGCAGAATGAAATTCTGAATACAGCCAATCTGGACGTGAAAGCAGCGGCAGTAGAAGATTTGATTCAATCAGGCGAGGGATCTGGACGGCAAATTTCAGGCGTGATTACTGAGAGTGGTGAAGAAATTACCAGTGGCAAGGTAATTCTGACCACGGGAACTTTTCTGCGCGGCATGATTCATATTGGCGACAAGCAAATTCCGGCAGGGCGCGTCGGGGAGGCGCCTTCGCTGGGTCTATCCAAAACCCTGCAGAGTGCGGGGTTTGCCCTTGATCGCCTTAAAACCGGCACCCCGGCCCGGCTTGATGGCACCACCATAAACCGGGAAGCCTGTAAAATTCAGCCGGGTGACAAGCCACCGGTGCCTTTTTCCTTTATCAACAATGAGATAACAGTGCCGCAGATCAGCTGCCATATTACCAATACCACCGAAAAAACCCATGACCTGATCCGGGAAAACCTGAGCAAATCTGCCATATATAGTGGCAATATAGCCGGTACAGGGCCGCGCTACTGTCCATCCATTGAAGACAAGGTAGTGCGCTTTGCGGATAAATCCCAGCACCAGGTTTTTCTGGAACCTGAAGGTCTTGACGATGATACGGTTTATCCCAATGGTATTTCCACATCACTGCCAGAGGCGGTTCAGCTTGACTTTCTGCGAACTATCCCCGGACTTGAGAATGTAAAGGTCAGGCAATTTGGCTACGCTATAGAATATGATTACGTCGATCCACGTGAATTGCTGGTAACCCTTGAAACCAAACGTATTGCAGGACTTTACCTGGCCGGGCAGATCAATGGCACAACCGGCTATGAAGAAGCCGCGGCACAGGGTTTGATCGCAGGCGTAAATGCGGCCAGATCATCTGCTGGGGACGAAGATTTTCATCTGGACCGAGCAGATGCCTATATTGGGGTTATGATTGACGATCTGGTGACTAAAGGTACCCGCGAGCCATACCGCATGTTTACCAGCCGTGCCGAATATCGACTTAAACTGCGTTCGGACAATGCGGACCAACGGCTCACTCCTATAGGCCTTAAGGCAGGTGTGGTCGGGACGGGCCGTGAAAGTCTGTTCCGCGACAAGCTTAAGGCCTTGGAAAAATACAGTAATATGGTTGATAATCTTGTCATTTCCCCGAGCAAAGCCACAACTTTCGGCCTGAAAGTCAATCAGGACGGCGTATTGAGGTCTGCGAGCACACTGCTGTCCTATGCGGAAATTTCCATGAATGATCTGGTAAATATCTGGCCCGAACTCAGTCAAATACCAGATAGCATTGTCGAACAGATAGAAATTGATGCTACCTATAGCGCCTATCTTGAGCGACAGGATGCTGATATTCTGGCATTCCGCAAAGATGAAAATCTGCACTTGTCCAAGGATCTTGACTATTCTGCTATAGGTGGACTGTCAAATGAAGTGCGGGAGAAATTGAATGAGGCGAGGCCCGCTACACTGGGTAGTGCCGCACGCCTGTCTGGCATTACACCCGTGGCGCTCAACAGCTTGCTCAGATATGTCAAAAGAAAAGCGAATTAGCTGAATATGTCCGAGACCATTGATCAAGAGCGATTTTTTGAAAAAATCAATGTTTCACGTGAAACACGGGAAAATATCCTCACCTATGCGATTCTCCTGAAAAAATGGCAAAAAAAGCTCAATCTGGTCAGCGATACAACATTGCCAGACATGTGGGCCCGGCATTTTTATGACAGTTATCAGCTAAATGAACTGTTTGCCCACCGGAAAGCTGAAAATTTAAAGATTCTCGATATTGGCAGTGGTGCTGGCTTTCCGGGTCTGCTACTGTCCATGGTCGGCACTGGCGAGTTTCATATGGTGGAAAGCAATGGCAAAAAATGCGCCTTCATGCGTCAGGTGATCAGGGAGACTGGCTGTAATGCCTTTATCCATAATACACGGGTGGAAATGATGGTGCCCTTTCCTGTGGATTATATTATATCCCGGGCCTGCGCCTCTCTTGGCAGACTGTTTGTTCTGGGACAAAATTTTATTGGGCAGGAGACTATTTGTCTGTTTTTAAAAGGACAAAATGTAGATAAGGAAATTGCCGAAGCCAGAATAAACTGGCGTTTCGAAGTAGAAAAGTTCACAAGCGCTGGCCGAGAATCAGGCGCGATACTGAAAGTAAGTCACATAAAGGCTTTGCGTTAGTTATTATGAGGAAATACAGTTGAATATGTCCACAAAGTTATCCACAGGCTCCAAAAAAACAGAAATCATTGCCATCGCCAATCAAAAGGGTGGTGTCGGCAAAACCACGACGACAATAAATTTGGCGACGGCACTGGTGGCAACAAGAAAAAAAGTCCTGCTCATTGATATGGATCCACAAGGAAATGCCAGTACCGGCCTTGGGCAGGAACGGGACGACAGGGATAACAGTATTTATGAAATTCTCATGGGAGATATCAGCCTGGCTGATGCGGTTGTGCCCTCGATTGTTCCCGGATTGTCTCTGGTGCCATCAACCATAGATCTTGTTGGTGCGGAGCTGGAACTTGTCAATGACAGCCAGCGCACATATCGGCTTAGAAAGGCACTGCAGAATCCTGTCATTGATCAGTTTGATTATGTATTGATCGACTGCCCGCCGTCTTTAAGTCTTCTAACCCTGAATTCTCTGGCGGCGGCTCATTCAGTGATTGTGCCGCTACAGTGCGAATTTTTCGCCTTGGAGGGGCTGAGCCTGCTGCTGAGGACGATTGAGACTGTTAAGGCCAACTTTAATCCTGCACTGGAAATAGAGGGTGTGGTGCTGACCATGTTTGACGGCCGGAATAATCTTTCCAGTCAGGTGGCGGGCGACGTCAGAGGTTATCTGGGCAGCAAAGTATTCAAGACTGTGATACCCCGCAATGTTCGTGTATCAGAAGCCCCTTCCCACGGCAAACCGGTACTGCTTTACGACCATAAATGCAGCGGCAGCCAGGCCTATATCCGTTTGGCACGTGAATTATTGCGGCGTGATGTCGCCAAGGCGGCATGAAAATAGTCAGGGAAAACCAAGGAATATCTATAAATGGCAGCCAAGGCAAAAGATATAAAAAAATCGAATAAAAACAAAGGGTTAGGGAGGGGTCTATCAGCGCTTATGGGCGCGACTGACAAGGAATATACCAATATTACCGCCCAGGCCCCACCACGTGATCGGGACTTGCCCATAGAATTTCTGGTGCCTAATCCTTACCAGCCCCGGTTTTATTTTGACGAGCAAAAATCATCCGACCTGATCCAGTCCGTTAAAGACCGGGGAATTCTCCAGCCCCTGTTGGTGCGCAGGCGCGGCAATTTGAATGAATATGAAATTATCGCCGGCGAACGACGCTGGCGTGCAGCACAGGCCGCCGGATTGCACAGCATCCCGGTATTGATCAGGGAGATGACAGATGCTGAGGCACTTGAGCTTGCACTGATAGATAATATTCAACGCCATGACCTCAGCCCCATTGAAGAAGCTATGGGCTATAAGCGTCTGATTGATGATTTTCACCATACTCAGGAACAGCTGGGCCACGTGGTTGGAAAAAGCCGTAGCCATATTGCCAATATCATGCGGCTTCTGGCTTTACCCGAAGCTGTCCGCCAGATGGTGGTCGAGGGAAAACTGAGCATGGGCCATGCCCGCGCCCTGATTACGGTGGAAGATGCCGAAGCTATGGCCAGAAGAATCATGGCCGAGGGATTGAGCGTGCGTCAGGTGGAAGCCCTTGCCAAGAAGGGAAAATCAAAATCCCGCAGTAAATCTGACGGCAAGTCAAAAATTTATCGCCTTGACAAGGATGCGGATACTATCGCGCTGGAGAATGATCTGTCGCTAAGTCTGGGTCTTGCGGTATCCATTGAATTCAACAGTGACGAAAGCGGCGAATTACGGCTACACTATAAAAGCCTTGAGCAGTTGGATGATGTTTGCCAGCGCCTGAGTAGCAGCGACAGCCGGTAAATTACCATGGGGAAGCGACAGAAATACAGATAATAACAGGTATTTTATACTTAAAACGACTATATTAGTCTTATTTCCATTGACAATTGACCGAAAAAGCTCCATTTAATAGAGTACTAAATTGGTATGGATTTATGGCCTGCGGAATTTGCAGGCGGGAGCTGAGATGATTAAATTGTCAAATCTGGCTGATTATGCGGTCGAACTGATGTGTTGTATTGCCCTGAAGCCGGAGCAGGTACATTCGTCTGCGGGTCTTGCTGATTTTACCCATATTCCACTGCCAACAGTGAGCAAGATTCTTGGCACTATGGTGCGGTCGGATTTGCTCACATCCCACAGAGGACTTAATGGCGGTTTTTCTCTGGCGATAGCCGCAGACAAAATAACAATTGCCAATATTATCGAAGCTGTGGACGGTCCGGTTCAGCTGACCAATTGTCTGGGCGATGGCATGACCGATTGCGACAGAATCAGCAGTTGCGGCACCAGAAGCCAGTGGTACAGAATTAATCAGGCGGTAAAGGGCGCCCTCGACAGCGTACGGTTATCTCATATGATTGAAAGCGTACCCGACTTTATCGGTGATGGTACGGCGGATGACCTGCCGCTGGTCGCTAAGTCAATTAACTAGGTTGGTCAGGATAATGGCGGTAACAAAAGAAGCTCAACAAACAGTAGAAGATGTCACAGGTGACTATAAATATGGCTTTGTCACCGACATTGAGACTGAAAAAGCCCCCAAAGGCCTGAGCGAAGAAGTTATCCGGTTTATTTCCGCTAAAAAGGATGAGCCGGGATGGTTATTGGACTGGCGTTTGAAGGCCTATGCCAAGTGGCAGACCATGGAAGAACCCACTTGGGCCATGGTTGAATACCCGGAAATAGATTTTCAGGACATCTATTATTATTCAGCACCAAAATCAGCAGAAGATGGACCAAAGAGTCTTGATGAAGTAGACCCGGAGTTATTGCGAACCTATGAAAAACTCGGAATTTCCCTTAAAGAACAAGAGGTTCTGGCAGGAGTAGCTGTTGATATTGTCTTTGACAGTGTTTCTGTGGCAACTACATTTCGCAAGAAATTAAAAGAAGCCGGAATAATATTTTGCTCGATTTCGGAGGCCGCCCACGATTATCCGGAACTGATGAAGAAATATCTGGGCTCTGTTGTCCCGGTGGCAGATAATTTTTATTCAGCACTAAATAGTGCGGTTTTCACCGATGGCACCTTTGTCTATATTCCAAAAGGTGTGCGCTGCCCTATGGAGTTGAGCACCTATTTTCGTATCAATGAGGCCAATACCGGACAGTTTGAACGCACCATTATCATAGCCGATGAAGGCTCCTATGTCTCATACCTCGAAGGCTGCACCGCCCCGCAGCGGGATGAGAATCAGCTTCATGCGGCGGTGGTTGAATTGATCACCCATGATGATGCGGAAATCAAATATTCCACTGTCCAAAACTGGTATCCGGGCGATAAAGACGGCAAGGGCGGGATTTATAATTTTGTTACCAAGCGCGGCGCCTGTCGCGGCAAAAATTCTAAAATTTCATGGACTCAGGTGGAAACCGGTTCTGCGGTTACCTGGAAATACCCAAGCTGTCTGCTGATTGGCGATGGTTCGGTCGGGGAATTTTATTCCGTCGCTATCACCAACAATTATCAGCAGGCCGATACTGGCACCAAGATGATGCATATCGGCAACAACACCTCGAGCACCATAATATCCAAAGGCATCAGTGCCGGAAAATCACAAGCCACCTATCGGGGGTTGGTCAGAGTGATGGCGGGGGCGGAAAATGCCCGTAATTTTACCCAATGTGACAGTCTGTTGATCGGCGATCAATGCGGGGCCCATACAGTGCCTTATATCGAGATAAAAAACCCGAGCGCGCAGGTGGAGCATGAAGCAACCACCTCAAAAATCAGCGATGATCAGCTTTTTTACTGCCTGCAGCGGGGTCTGGAGGTCGAAGATTCGGTGGCTTTGATCGTCAATGGCTTTTGCAAGGATGTAATGCAGCATCTGCCTATGGAATTTGCCGTAGAAGCCCAGAAATTGCTGGGCATAAGCCTTGAAGGCAGTGTTGGATAAGACAACTAAAGAGATTACAAATGCTGGAAATAAAAAATTTACATGTGAGCGTTGATGACAAGGAAATCCTCAAAGGGGTCAATCTCACCATTAATGACGGCGAAGTTCATGCCATCATGGG
>JAJFIP010000364.1 GCA_021774875.1 Emcibacter sp. | reverse complement strand
CTCCTTTTCACCGCTTTATGATGAAGCATGTCAGGGAAAAAGATCTGTTGCTGTTTTTGGACTTATCGAAGATTGCTCAACCGGAAACAGCTACTGACACGCCTTTTCAGATTTTGGTCCCGGCCTTTATTATCAGTGAACTGCGCCGGGCATTTGAAATTGGGTTTTTGATTTTCGTACCCTTCATTATCATTGACCTCGTTGTGGCATCTGTCCTGATGTCAATGGGCATGATGATGCTGCCACCAGTAATGATTTCCCTGCCCTTCAAGCTGATATTTTTTGTGCTGGTCGATGGCTGGCACCTGGTTGCTGGCAGCCTTATTCAAAGCTTTAATCAGGGCACAACACCCGGTTTATAGCTAATATCTTGCTATTTTTGGCTAGGAAATATTTTTCCGGGATATGGACATAATAAAACTTAGTTGATAATAATAATTAGTTAAGTAATTAAATAGTATAGTCAAGGGGCCTAATGGATAGTGAAATGACCAAAGAAATAGCCTCATGACAACAAGCTCCGAAGCTGACGTCATCAAAAAACACCCTGACAGCAAACTTGTCTATCTGTCAGAGAGCGATGAACATCAAGCTGCTGAAATGATTACCCTGCTCAAGGACGCGGGCTATGAAGTGCAGCACTTTGTAAATTTATCGGATTTTGAAGCTGCCTGTAAAAAGCAATTGCCCGATGCTGTCATTTTAAATATTTCATTCGACAACGGCGACACTTCAGGTGTGGATCTTATTGCGGAAATGAAAAGCAACGCGATCCACTGTCCCCCGATAATATTCATTTCCAAGAGCAATGACATGAAAAGCCGCCTGGCTTCGGCCCGGGCCGGAGCAGGTCGATATTTCCATAAGCCTGTGAATATGAAAGAGTTGATTCAAACACTGAATGGTTTAACGGAAAGGAATACAGCAGAGGCTTTTCGTATATTGCTTATAGATGATGATAAAATCTCGCTAAAATATTACGGGGCCATACTGCGGGGTGCAGGTATGGAAGTTGAAACTCTTTCCAGTCCAATGGACAGCTTGCAGGTGGTTGCCAAATTCAGGCCCGATGTACTTGTCACAGATGTTCATATGCCAGATTGCACGGGGCCAGAGCTGGCACAGGTGATCCGACAAGATGATAACTGGGCCTTGATGCCAATATTATTTTTATCCTCAGAATCAAATCTCGATCGTCAATTAGCTGCCATTAGTGTGGGTGGTGATAATTTTCTGACAAAACCCGTAGCAGCAGAGCATCTGGTAGCAACTGTCATTGCCAAGGCAAAACGATCGCGCTGGACCAGCCGGCTTAATGATGATCTGAAATCAACCCTGAGAGAGAACCAGTTTCAGATTATCACCACTAATCAGCATAATATTGTCAGCACTGCCGATGTGTCCGGGAAAATTACCGATGTCAATGATAAATTCTGCGAAATAAGCGGTTATAGTCGTGCAGAATTAATGGGCCAGAACCACCGATTGTTAAAATCTGATCGGCATGATCAGGAATTTTATGATGAGTTGTGGAAAGTAATATCCAGCGGCGAGATATGGCACGGCACCATCTGCAACCGGAAAAAAAATGGCGGTATCTATTGGGTGGAATCGACCATCGTTCCTTTTCTTGATGACAGGGGCAAACCCTATAAATATGTTTCTGCCCGTACCGATGTTACCGCACTCAGGGTCAGCGAGGAGCGTCTGCACCGCAGCCAAAACTTTGCAAATATCGGTAACTGGGACTGGAATATACCAAAAGATGAGATCTACTGGTCTGCTGGCATTTGGCAATTATTCGGACTTGATAAAGATACCTACAAATCCTGCTATAATAATTCTATTGCCGTTGCCCACCCTGATGACAGGCAAATGGTGATTGACGCTGTCAATAACTGCGTTGAGCATGGTAGTGAGTATAATATCGAATATCGCGTAATCTGGCCGGACGGAAGTTCGCATTGGGTGCATGATAATGGCAATGTAGTGCGTGACAGAGATGGCAACCCTCTAAATATGCTGGGCGTCGTACAGGATATTGATACCCGCAAACGTGCTGAACTTGCATTAATTGACCGCGAACGACAATTGCGGGAAGCTCAGGCTTTGTCTCATATTGGCAACTGGCAGACCAACCTGACCACCGGCAAACGCATATGGTCAGAAGAGGTATTTCGCATCATCGGACAAAAACCGAACAGTTTTGAACCAAACGCAGACTTTTTCTATGACATAGTCCATCCTGACGATCTGGATCGGGTGCGCGAAAGTGCAGAATGGGCCGAACAAGTTGGTCACAAAGACATTGTGTACCGCATAATATTGCCAGACGGCACCATACGCCATGTGCATGATCTGGCGAAAGCTGATACGGATATGGAGGGCAATCTGGTTATGCTGTCCGGCACTGTGCAGGACATTACTGAACGTGTGGAGGCCGAAACCAGACTGCGGGAAACTGAAGATCGTTTTACCTTCGCCGTTGAGGGTGCCGGTGATGGTGTCTGGGACTGGAATCTGAAGACGGACTTTATGCATTTCTCCCAATTCTATTTAGCCATGATTGGTTACAGCGAGAATGAATTACCACATCATGTGGACAGTTGGATCAATGGCATTCATCCCGATGATCTGGCGGCGGCAAAACAGAATCTGTATAGCTATCTGGAAGGTCGGTCACAAAATTATTCTCAGGAGTTGCGGCAACGCTGCAAAGACGGCAGTTACAAATGGATACTCTGTCGTGGCACAGTGGTAAGTCGAGACGATGAAGGTCAGCCCCTGCGGATGATTGGCATTCATAGTGATATTACCAAACAAAAGCAAACCGAACAGGATATTATCGTGTCCCGTGAGGAAGCCGTGAATGCCAACCGGGCCAAGACAGAATTTCTCTCCAGCATGTCCCATGAATTACGCACCCCCATGAACGCCATAATGGGTTTTGGACAACTTCTGAAAATGGAAACAGACCCGCCGTTAAACAAATCCCAGCAGGAAAATGTCGATGAGATAGTCAAAGCGAGCAACCATCTTCTGGAACTTATTAATGAAGTTCTGGATCTGGCAAGAATTGAATCCGGGCGCATTGATCTCTCCATCGAAGCAATCATTCTGTCAGAGGTTTTAGCTGAATCGTTGCAACTTATCACCCCACTGGCTCAGCGACGCGGTATTGAAATCATCCTGACCCAAAATGGAGATGATATAACGTTTGATCAATTTTTACGGGATCAAACTGTCGTATTGGTAGATCGTATCAGGCTCAAACAGGTATTACTTAATCTGCTGAGCAACGCCATCAAATACAATAGCGAGAATGGTGAACTGATCATTGACTGTAATAACATAGATGACAATCAGATACGCATCGGGATTACCGATACAGGCGATGGCCTGACCGGGGAACAACAGGCACAATTATTCAAACCCTTTAGCCGGGTTGGAAAAGATCAGTCAAACGTGGAAGGGGTTGGAATTGGTCTGGTCATCACCAAAGATCTTGTTGAACTCATGGGCGGAACCATTGGTATGGACAGTCAGCCGGGTGTGGGAAGTACTTTCTGGGTCGAGTTACCCAAAGACAACTTGAGTGAGGTCTTGCCGCCGTCACAAGAAAATATCCCCGCCCCCAAGACTGACTCCCAACCAAGTGCCCCCACTATACTGGAGCATGAATATTCCATTTTGTATATCGAGGATAATCCCGCCAATCTGCGTTTGGTAAACCAGCTTTTTCAACGTCGCCGACCCAATATTAAAATGTATAGCGCCCATGAACCATTGCTGGGACTTGAATTGGCTGCGGAACATAAGCCGAATTTGATCCTGCTGGACATCAATCTGGCGAGAATGAATGGCTTTGAAGTCCTTAAACATTTGCAGACACGCGAAGCCACCCAAGATACCCCGGTCATTGCGATCAGTGCCAATGCCATGCCAAGTGACATTAAAAAGGGAATGAACGCCGGCTTTAGAGATTATATTACCAAGCCAATTGATGTCGATATTCTGCTGCAGGCCGTGGACAAGGCTTTTCTGGAGAAGGAATAATGGCGGTTAAATCTTCTTTTGGACTCAAAATATTGGCTGGCTTCACCTTTTTGATAGTGTTGTCGGTACTGTTATTTACCCAATATAGTAGGCGCAGCGAAATACAGCCCATTCGTATCGGCATTTTGCACTCCCTTAGCGGTATAATGGCGGAAAATGAAAAAATATTGATAGATACCCTGCTGATAACCATGGATGGAATCAATGAAAAGGGCGGGCTATTGGGTCGAAAACTGGAAGCTGTTGTTACCGATAGCCGTTCTGACCCGAACCATGCATCACAGGAAGCCGAACGGCTAATCCGGGAAGAAAAGGTTGAAGTGATTTTTGGATGTTGGACCTCTGCTTGTCGAAAGGCAGTGAAGCCTGTTGTTGAAAAATATAATCATTTATTATTTTATCCAATCCAATATGAGGGATTGGAACAATCAGATAATATAGTTTATACGGGTGCTGCCCCCAATCAACAGATAATCCCGGGAACGATATGGGCCATAGAAAATCTTGGCCACCGCATTTATTTGCTGGGTTCAGACTATATCTATCCCAGAACTGCTAATTTCATCATTCGCGACATCGCAAATGCAAAAAATGCTGAAATAATTGCAGAACAATATCTGCCGCTTGGATCAGATGATTTCGATGAAATTATCTCCCAAATTATAAAATTACGCCCGGATGTGATCATTAATACTGTTAATGGGCATAGCAATCACTCTTTCTTCCTGAGAAAATATCAGGCAGGTCTTGATAACATTCCCGTCATTTCGTTCAGTATACCCGAAGAAGAACTGGCGAAAATTCCATTTGCGAATAATAAATCCCATTATGCGGTATGGAGCTATTTTCAGAACATGAATAATCCCATTAACCATAAATTTGTTGAGCAGATTCAGCAAAGACTTGGCCCTGAACAGGCGATCGGAGATCCCATGGAAGCAAGCCATATTGGATTGCTGCTCTGGGCGCAAACTGTAGAAAATGCACAATCAACAACCCCCGGTATTGTCTATAAAGCTATAAGCGAACAATCCTTGAATGCGCCGCAGGGTATTGTTTCCATAGATGGCAATAATCACCATCTGCGAAAACATGTTTGCATTGGACAAGCACAGCCCAATGGTCAATTTGATATTATCTGGAGAACAGATCATGCCATAAGTCCGGTGCCTTTTCCCACTTACCGTAGCCGTCCGGAATGGGAGGAAATAATAAAAAAAATTGCCAAGGAGGGAAATTACTGATGCACTTCAGCAGCCTTTCTGTCAAAGTATTTTTTAGATCCGTGGTAATTTCCTTATTACCGCTAATCATAATGTCTGAGATATTTTTATCTGAATTTGAAGAGCAAATTCAAAGGATAGAATTCAATCATCTTGCCAAAATGTCTGATAAAAAAATAGAACAGATCAGCACTTATATCAACGAACGCATCGCTGATGTGGAAGCACTTTCAAGAAATCCTGTCATGGTCAATGCCATAGAAGATATTGATGCTGCCTTTAAAAACAGAACAAGCAATCCTGTTGAATATCAAAGGGCAGACCATAAAATAAGAGCATTCGCTGCCAATTTCCTGCGGGCTGGTTATTATGACTTATTCCTGATAGCCCCAAATAGTGATATTGTATTTACTGTGCTCCATGAAGTTGATTTTGCGACTAATTTAATAGATGGACCCTATAGCAATAGCGGCTTGGCCAACGTCTCCCGTAATGTTATGGCCGCGCTAGAAACTGATGTATCTGATTTTTTCTATTATCAACCTTCTGATGAAGCCGCTGCCTTCATTGCTTCCCCCATAATGAAACAGGGTAAAATTCTGGGAGTCCTGGTGGCACAAATTGATATTGACCGGGTATTTGAAGTTGTTACAGATAATGTGGGTCTGGGAGAAACCGGCGAAACCGTAATCGCACGAAAAGAAAATAATATCATGTCTTTTATCGGACCTCTCAAATTTAAGGAAACTTCAGATTCAAAACTGGCAATATCAATGGATTCCGACTTGGCCATTCCAATGCAAAATGCTTTGGAAGGATTGTCGGGTCATGATTTCAGCGTAGATTATCATGGTCAGAATGTAATTGCAGTCTGGCGTTACTTACCCGTATTTCGCTGGGGTATTGTTGTAAAAAAGGATGTTAAAGAAGTTTTTTCCTCCGTACAGGATATGCGTGAACTGAGCCAGTTTGTTCTTCTTTCCCTGTTATTGATTATTTTGGTTATAGGTTATTTTATTGGGCAATCCATCGTACGTCCCATTCGTAAGATGACCCAGGTGGCAAAAGAAATCGCAGCGGGCGATTTTCATCAACGGGTGAAAGTAAAAAGTCACGATGAAATTGGTCAATTGGCAAAAACATTTAATCAAATGACCGATAATCTTCAAAAAAGTCACCTCAATCTTGTCAATAAAGCCGAGGAAGCTGAACGGGCCAATCTGGCCAAATCAGATTTTCTATCCCACATGAGCCATGAATTGCGCACTCCCCTGAACGCCATTCTCGGCTTCGCACAAATGCTTAATTTAGATGCGGAAGAGTTTGATGATACCCAGCAAAGCAACGTCAAAGAAATATTGGATGCCGGTCATCATCTGCTCAAACTCATAAACGAATTACTGGATCTTACCAATATTGAATCTGGCCATATTGAAATATCCATGGAAGAAGTTCAGATTGATGATGTGCTGCAACACAGTATTTCCCTGATCAAAGCACAAGCGGATAGTCGTCATATAAAACTGATAGATAATATCAGCGGCAAGGGATACACATTGAACGCTGACAACACGCGCCTAAAACAAGTATTACTCAATCTGATGTCCAATGCGGTGAAATATAATCAGGATCATGGTCACATCACTTTGGAAGCCAAAATAATCAATAAGAACCGCCTGAACATAAGTATCATTGACACCGGGAAAGGATTAAATCAGGAAGAAATCACCAAGTTATTTACTTCTTTTGAACGCCTTGATACGATAAATAATGTGGAGGGCACTGGAATTGGACTGGTTATAACCAAACATCTGGTGGAATTAATGGGCGGGACTATCAATGTTGAAAGTACACCGGGGCAAGGCTGTGAGTTTTGCGTAGAATTTGAAATGGCCAATAGGCACGAGAGACAAATTTTATGAGTGATTTAAACAGTAAATTGAATATTAATCCAAAAGAAGCCTGCATCCTGATCGTGGATGATGAAGCGACCAATGTCAGACTACTTGAAAAAATGCTCATGACCAAGGGCTACAATAATGTGGTCTGTACGCAGGATCCGACTGAGGTGTTATCCCTATATCAAGAACATAACTGTGACCTTCTTCTTCTCGACCTCGATATGCCAGAACTGGATGGTTATGGTGTCATGGATCAACTCAATGAACTGACCAATAATAATCCACCACCCATCCTTGTCCTGACTGCACAACATATGCAGAGCTTTCGCCAACGCGCTCTGGATAATGGGGCCCGGGATTATGTGACCAAACCTTTTGATGCCAGTGAATTATTGTCGCGGGTGCGCAATTTGCTGGACGTTCAGATGTCTGATAAACTCATACGCCATCAAAATGAAATCCTTGAAATACGGGTAGAGGAGAGAACCCGGGAGTTGAATAAAGCCAAAAATCAGGCTGAAAGCGCAAATCGTGCAAAAACTGCTTTTCTGGCCAATATGAGCCATGAGTTGCGTACCCCGCTCAATGGTATCATTGGCTTTTCCCAGATTATGGAGGATCAGCTGTTTGGTCCGCTGAGCAATAATCATTATGAGGGCTATGTTCGCGATATTCACGATGCCGGGGAACATCTGCTGAGCATCATCAACGATATTCTGAATATAGCTCGCGTTGAAACCGGTGATATTGAATTTAATGCAACCCAAATCAACCTGCCAGAATTTCTGGAGGGGTGCCTGCGCATGGTCAGAGAGCAGGCCGAAATAGCTGAAATTTTTATGAGCGTCAAAATCGACCCGGAATTTTCTGATATTATGGCCGATGAAATCCGTCTGAAACAAGTCTTGTTGAATCTTCTCTCTAACAGCATCAAATTCACACCTGCCGGAGAGATTACTATCTCTGCGGAACGGACAAGTGATGGTTTTATGATCGAGGTCAGCGATACAGGACATGGTATTCCCGAAAAAGACATGGACATTGTCCTGGAACCCTTCGGCCAATCCCGGAAGGATTCACATGTCGCCCATGAAGGTGTGGGGCTAGGGCTTCATCTGGCAAAAACTTTCACCGAAATGCATGGTGGAAAGCTGGAAATTCAGAGTAAAGTCGGTGTCGGGACAACAGTCAGCCTGAACTTCCCTGAGTCCCTGTTCTGCACCGATGAAAATGATGACTAAAATTATCCTGCTATTGACTTTCCAATTGATCCCAAATCCACAAGCGCCTCATCCAGACGGGCAGTAAAACCAAGTTCACCGGCACGAAGCCATTTACGGGGATCATATTGCTTCTTATAGGGTGTGCCGTCCTCAGGATCGATCTGATATTTAAAGGCTTTTGCATTAGCATCAACATATTTACCCACCGCTTCCGAGAAGGCAAACTGAGTATCCGTATCAATATTCATTTTGAACACGCCATAAGTCAGGGCTTCGGCAATTTTGGCTTTTTCGGAACCAGACCCCCCATGAAATACTAAATTCAGTGGATTTTTTGCCGTATTATGACTTTCAGTGACTAAAGCCTGACTGTTGCGCAGGATTTCCGGGCGCAATTGCACATTTCCGGGCTTATATACCCCGTGAACATTACCAAAAGATGCCGCCACGGAGAAATGACCGATCGGGGACAGCAATTCATAGGCTTTCAGGACATCTTCTGGCTGGGTATAGAGGTGGGAGTTATCGGCATCCACATCAACTTCATGGCCAACACCGTCTTCCTCACCGCCAGTAATGCCCAGTTCAATCTCCAGACTCATGTCAATCTTCGCCATCCGGCTTAGAACCCGCGCACATTCACTCAGGTTCATATCAATATCTTCTTCCGACAGGTCAAGCATATGTGAGGTAAAAAGCGGACGGCCCATGGCCTTGTAATAAACTTCGGACTGTGTAACCAGAGCATCTACCCAAGGCACCAGTTTCCGGTTGGCATGGTCCGTATGCAGAACAACACAAATGCCATAATGTTGCGCCAGCAGATGCACATGCTGTGCCGCTGCGACTGCCCCCAGAACCTTGGCCTGAAACGCGTCTTTCATGCCAAGTCCGGCATAAAACTGAGCACCGCTGTTGGAAAACTGGATAATGATATCAGAATTGTTTTTTGCTGCGACTTCCATGACCCCATTCACGGTATCTGTGCCAACACAATTCACAGCAGCAAGCGCATAACCGCCTTCCTTACAGGCATTGACAAGTTGCTTATAGTCTTCGCCGCTCACGACGCCGGGTTTGAGAGCCATCAGATTAATCCTTATTTTTATTTCAAGAAGAGTTCATGTGATTATATAATCTGCAGTATCTATCGCAAGATAAAACACCACAAAAAAAGCAACTCCTGTGAGTTGCTGTTTTTAATTCTTTATATCAAGGCTGTTAAGCTGCTTCGGTATCGTCAGTTTCGGCTTCCTGTACCGGGCCGCTGTCCTGTCCCTTGGCATCTTCATCACGGTCAACCAGTTCGATAACTGCCACCGGAGCTGCATCACCATGACGGAAACCGGCTTTCAGGACACGGGTATAACCGCCATTGCGTTCTTTATAACGTTCGGCCAAGGTATCAAACAGCTTCTGCACGATTTCCTTGTCAGATGCCGGCAGCTTTGAGGCCGCTTGACGGCGGGCATGGAGCGAACCACGCTTGCCCAATGTGATCAGACGCTCCACTATGGGGCGCAGTTCCTTGGCTTTGGGCAGAGTTGTAATAATCTGCTCATGCTTCAAAAGGGCGCTCGCCATATTGGCAAACATCGCTTTACGGTGAGAACTTGTTTTATTCAGCTTACGCCCAGCTTTACGATGGCGCATATCTCTTACTCCTTGAGGGGGTATCCGCTATTCAGACCCTACCCAATTAAAAATTCAAAAAATCAGAATTCCTGTTCCATTTTCTTGACCAGCTCTTCAATATTCTCTGGTGGCCAGCCCGGATTATCCATACCCAGACGCAGTCCCATGGTGGACAGTACTTCTTTAATTTCATTCAGTGATTTCCGACCAAAGTTCGGGGTGCGCAGCATTTCTGCTTCTGTCTTGCGCACCAGATCACCGATATAAACAATATTGTCATTTTTCAGACAGTTGGCCGAACGCACTGATAATTCAAGCTCATCAACCCGGCGCAGCAGGTTGCGGTTGAAATCAGGTTCGGTTGATTCTTTCTCAGCCGCCAGATCTTCCGGTTCATCGAAGTTGATGAACGTCTGAAGCTGATCCTGAAGGATACGCGCAGAGAATGCCAGAGCATCTTCAGGCGTAATGGTGCCATCTGTTTCAATGGTCATCAGCAGCTTGTCATAGTCCAATATCTGGCCTTCACGGGTATTTTCCACCCGGTAGCTAACCCGTGTGACCGGGCTGAACAGGCTATCAATGGGGATCAGGCCAATAGGCGCATCTTCCGGGCGGTTATTCACAGCCGCAACATAACCCTTGCCAGTTTCAACGGTAAGTTCCATACGCAATTCCGCATCTTCATCCAACGTACAGATGATAAGATCAGGATTATGAATGGTTACATCAGCCACTTCGCTGATCTGTCCGGCTGTTACCTCACCGGGACCGGTTGCCTGAAGCGTCAGACGCTTGTTGTCAGCACCTTCCATTTCAACGGCGATCTTCTTGATGTTCAATACCACATCGGTCACATCTTCCCGGACGCCGGGAATAGAAGAAAACTCATGCAGAACATTATCAATATGAATAGATGTTACTGCCGCACCCTGAAGTGAAGACAGCAGTACCCGGCGCAATGAATTGCCCAAAGTCATGCCATAACCACGTTCCAGTGGTTCTGCAACGATAGTTACTTTTCTGTGCTCATCACCTTCCTGATTAATCTCAACGGTAGACGGCTTAATTAATTCTTGCCAATTCTTCTGGATCACGGTTCAAATCCTCGGTAGTTTCTGGTGCCAAATATCTTGTAATTATACTCTACGACGTTTCGGTGGGCGACATCCATTATGGGGGATAGGTGTCACATCACGAATGGTAGTAATGGTAAATCCAATTGCCTGCAAAGCACGCAGGGCTGACTCGCGGCCTGAACCGGGGCCCTTGACTTGTACCTCAAGCGTTTTCATCCCATGTTCCTGAGCTTTCTTGCCAGCATCTTCCGCTGCCATCTGCGCCGCATATGGTGTAGACTTGCGGGATCCTTTAAAGCCCATAACTCCAGCAGTTGACCAGGCAATAGTATTGCCCTGAGCATCTGCAATGGTGATGATGGTATTGTTAAATGTAGAATTCACGTGGGCAACGCCATTGGTGATATTCTTGCGTTCTCTGCGCTTAACTCGTTTCTCTTCAGCCATTTTCAGTTACCCTTTCTTGCCAGCAATGGCGACAGCTTTACCCTTACGGGTACGGGCGTTCGTACTTGTACGCTGACCACGTACGGGCAACTTCTTACGATGACGCAAGCCACGGTAAGCCCCAAGGTCCATCAGACGTTTGATGTTCATGGCCGTATCCCGGCGCAGATCACCTTCCACCATACAATCACTATCGATTGTTTCGCGGATTCGGATAACTTCAGAGTCACTGAGCTGACTTACCCTTACTTCGGGCTTAATGCCAACTTTCTCACAAATTTGTTTCGATATTGCCGGACCAATCCCATGGATATAAGTCAGAGCAACCACCACCCTCTTTCCGGTGGGAATATTCACGCCAGAAATACGTGCCACGATCGTTTCTCCCGATCTAAAAATTCTATAACAGCAGCCCTCACAGTCAAACTGTGAAGTTGCGCGATTATATGTATTAAAAACCCGCAGTCAACCTTAGTTACGAAACTTTTAACAAGTTTTCGCCGATAACGACTACAGCCTACTCAATACATCATTTATCTCAACGGCGACAGCATTAATATCTGCCATTCCGTCAACAGTTCTCAACACCCCCTGCGCTGCATAAAAAGGCAGCAAAGGTGCTGTTTGTGCGTGATAAGTTGCCAGTCTGGCAGTAACCGTTTCGCGGTTATCATCAGCCCGGCGGGTGAAATTCGTTGAACCACAGCCGTCACACACGTCAGCTTTTTGCGGTTTGAGGTTAGTATCATGGTAACCCTGCTTACACTCCGCACATATGTAGCGTCCTGTAATACGGTCAACAAGAGATTCGTCATCCACCTTCATTTCGATAACCACATCGAGTTTCCGGTCTTTATCATTCAGCAGTTTATCCAGAGCTTGTGCCTGGGCAACTGTGCGGGGAAAACCATCAAGCAGGAATCCGTCCCTGCAATCATCTTCCTCTATTCTGTCTGCAATAATTCCGATCACAATTTCATCGGTGACCAGTTTACCAGCAGCCATAAATTCTTTGGCTTTTATGCCAACTTCCGTCCCGGCAGCAACCGCAGCCCGCAACATATCACCAGTTGACAATTGTACCAGGCCCTGGGCTTCCATAATTCGCGCGGCCTGTGTGCCTTTACCGGCACCGGGAGGTCCAAGCAGGACGATAATCATCTACGCCGTCTCCCCTTGCCTCTGATTTTGGATTTCTTCAGCAGACCTTCATATTGGTGCGCCATAAGATGGCTGTGAATCTGGGCAACCGTATCCATGGTAACACTGACCACAATCAGCAAGGACGTACCGCCAAAATAAAACGGTATCGCATATTTCGCCCGAAGCACTTCCGGCAGCAGACACACAAGGGTCAGGTAAAGGGCACCTACGGTAGTCAGGCGTGTCAGAACAAAATCCAGATAATCGGCAGTATTTTTGCCCGGGCGAATTCCGGGAATGAAGCCACCGTATTTTTTCAGGTTATCGGCTGTTTCCTCAGGGTTAAACTGAATAGCTGTATAGAAGAAACAGAAAAAGATAATACCCGCCGCATAAAACGTCATATAGAGCGGCTGACCAGGGCCAAGCAGAGTCGTTACAGTTGTCATCCATTCCGGGCCACCTTCCGATGCAAAACCTGCAACGGTCATGGGCATTAACAGCAGCGATGAAGCAAAGATCGGCGGGATAACACCGGCAGTATTCAATTTCAGTGGCATGTGCGACTGCTCACCCTTTGATGCCCCTGTGGCGGTCTGGCGTTTTGGATACTGGATCAATAAGCGACGCTGCGCCCGTTCCATAAATACAATAAAGCCAATCACAACAACAACCATTATGATCAGGCCAACTATTACCAGCGGACCACCGAGTTGTCCTTTGGAGCTGAGTTCAAGTGTGCCCACAATCGCTGACGGCAGTTGCGCCACAATGCCGGAAAAGATAATCAGCGAAATTCCGTTACCTACACCACGGGCTGTAATCTGCTCGCCCATCCACATCAACAGCAACGTCCCCCCCACAAGGGTAATGACCGTTGTCGCAATGAAAAAATTCCCGAGTCCTTCCAACGCAATACCGCTAGATTGCAGGCTGGAGGCAATGGCATATCCCTGAACAATGGTCAGGACCACCGTACCATAACGGGTATATTGGTTTATTTTCTGCCGCCCGGCCTCACCTTCTTTTTTCAACTGACCGATGGTCGGGGAAATAGAGGTCATCAACTGCATGATAATGGACGCCGAGATATAGGGCATGATACCAAGGGCAAAAACACTCATCCGCTGAATGGCACCGCCATTAAACAGATCAATCATACCCAGAATTCCCTGTTGATTCTGCTCAAACATACGGGCAAGCTCAACGGGATTGATCCCCGGCAGCGGAACATAAGTTCCCAAACGGTAGGCAATAAGGGCAAACAGAGTAAACCAGATACGCTTCTTCAGTTCGGTCGCCTTGGAAAAGGCACTGAAGTTCAGATTTGCTGCAAGTTGTTCAGCTGCTGATGCCATCTAATTTTTTCCTGTACCCATAATTATGCAGAAGCTTCTGCTGGCTCTGCTCTGGCGATGATACTCACCTTGCCGCCTGCTTTTTCAACAGCCGCCTGTGCAGCCGCTGAAGCCCCGGAAACTTCGATTGTTACTTTAGATTTCAATTTACCCGTAGCCAGCAAACGGACGCCGTCTTTTACACCATTGACTACTCCGGCTTCCTGCAACACGGCAATTGTAATGGCTTTCTTGGCATCGATTTTTTTGGCATCAATTGCTTCCTGCAACCGTCCGATATTCACCGCAACAAAATTCTTCCGGTTAATATTGTTAAAGCCGCGCTTTGGCAGACGTTGATAGAGGGGCATCTGGCCGCCTTCAAAGCCTTTGATCGCAACCCCGGAACGGGATTTCTGGCCTTTAACGCCGCGCCCGCCGGTCTTGCCTTTGCCGGAGCCTATACCACGACCAATACGTCTGCGGTTTTTTGTTGCGCCGGGATTATCGGCTAATTCATTCAGTTTCATGGCACTTAACCTTACAACCTGTTCCCTATAACTTAATCATATAGGGTGGGATTAAACTTCTTCAACCTTCACCATATGGCGAATCTTGTGGATCATGCCACGTACCGCTGGTGTATCTTCCAGCTCTCTGGTACGGTGCATTTTATTCAGACCAAGGCCAACAAGCGTTGCCCGCTGGTCCTGTGGACGCCTGATCGGGCTGCCGATCTGGGTCACTTTCAATGTTTTTTTCTTCGCCATCAGCTTACTCCGTTACTTCCTGGGCAACTTCCTGCACAACTTCAGGCACAGCTTCGACAGCAACAACAGCTTCTCGTCCACCGCGACGGCTTACTATTTCGCTGACCTTTTTGCTTCGTCTTGCGGCAACCATACGCGGAGAGGATTGTTTACTGAGAGCATCAAATGTACCGCGAACCATGTTATAGGGGTTTGATGACCCTGTAGACTTGGTCACAACATCCTGAACCCCCAGGGCTTCAAACACCGCACGCATGGGGCCACCGGCAATGATACCAGTACCTGCCTGTGCAGAACGAATAACAACTTTACCAGCACCGTGACGGCCTTCAATGTCATGATGCAGTGTTCTGCCTTCACGCAGAGGAATGCGGATCATAGTTTTCTTCGCTTCTTCCGTCGCTTTACGGATTGCCTCTGGAACTTCGCGGGCCTTACCCTTACCGAAGCCTACTTTGCCTTTGCCGTCACCAACAACGACCAGAGCTGCAAAACCAAAACGACGACCACCCTTGACCACTTTGGCCACACGGTTTATGTGGACCAGTTTTTCAATCAGGTCACTTTCTTGCTGACGGGCTTCTTTTTCAAATCGCGCCATATTGTCTTCCTTTCCTAAATATTTTAGGCATAATCCTTAAAAATTCAAACCAGCTTCACGCGCGGCATCAGCCAGAGCTTTGACCCGGCCATGGAAAAGAAAACCACCCCGATCAAAAACCACTGTATCAACACCGGCACTTTTGGCGCGGTCTGCAATTAATTTTCCTACCTGTGCAGCGGCCTCAGCATTGCTGCCTATTTTCAAGCCTTTGCGCAGGTCAGTATCCAATGTGGATGCCGCAGCAACTGTCACGCCCTGTGCATCATCAATAACCTGAGCATAGATATGCTGGTTAGTACGATGTACAGAAAGACGGGGCCGTCCTGCTGCCACCTTACGGATACTTGTCCGCACCCGAGCGCGGCGACGATTGAATAATTTTTGTCCATTAAGCATAACGACCACCTGTTATTTCTTCTTACCTTCTTTACGGAAGATATATTCATCAACGTATTTAACACCCTTGCCTTTATAAGGCTCCGGCTTACGCCATTCCCGAATTTCTGCAGCTACCTGCCCGACTTGTTGCTTGTCGATACCAGTTATGATGATTGTTGTCTGATCCGGGCATTTTATGTCAATGCCTGCGGGGATCGGATACATAACATCATGGCTGAAGCCAAGCTGAAGCTTTACTTGCTTACCCTGTACAGAAGCACGGTAACCAACACCAACCAGTTGCAGCGTCTTGGAATATCCGCTTATAACACCTTCAATCAGATTGGCAGCCAATGTACGCTGCATACCCCACATGGAGCGGGCGCGTTTCGTTTCACCAACCGGACTTATAGAAATATTACTATCCACAAGCTTCACATCAACATCTTCAACAAAAGTCATTGAAAGTGTGCCCTTTGGTCCCTTGATACTAAGGTCTTTTCCATTAAGGTTTGCTTCGATACCCTGCGGTACAGCAATCGGTCTTTTACCAATTCTAGACATAAATAATATCCTTAGAATACTGTACAGATGATCTCGCCACCAACATTCTTCGCACGCGCTTCAGAATCGGAGAGAACACCCTTAGGGGTTGATACAATAGAAATACCCAGGCCATTTCTGATCCGGGGCAATTCCGCCACAGAAGAATAAACCCGAAGTCCCGGTTTGGAAATACGCTTGATTTCGCGGATAACAGGCGTTCCTTCATGGTATTTCAGTTCAATATTGATCTGTGGTTTCCCACGCTCATCATCTGAGCGGTTATAACCACGGATAAAGCCTTCGCGTTCCAGCACATCAAGCACACGCTGACGCATGTTGGACGCAGGCGAACTAACAGTTTCTTTATTAACACGCTGCCCGTTACGAATACGTGTCAGCATATCTGCTAGAGGATCACTCATTGACATCTGTCTCTTCTCCTTACCAGCTTGATTTCGTCACACCGGGGAGATAGCCGTCTGAGGCCAAATCACGGAGTGCAATACGAGACATTTTAAATTTACGATAATAACTACGCGGGCGGCCTGTGACCTGACAACGGTTACGCAACCGGGTCGGCGCACTGTTCCGAGGCAGTTTGGCAAGCTTAAGCCGCGCCATAAACTGTTCCTCAGGACTGAGGTCCGGATCAACCGCTGCTTTTTTCAAAGCTGCGCGTTTGGCAGCATATTTAGCAACCAGACGTTCACGTTTCATGTTTTTTTCAATAGCACTTACTTTAGCCATATCAAATTTCCCTGCCTATTCTTTTTTCTGGAACGGCATCTGAAAACCGGACAGAAGCGATCTTGCTTCATCGTCAGTTTTCGCTGATGTACAAATAATGATGTCCATGCCCCTGGTATCGTCTACGTCGTCATAGGATATTTCAGGAAATACCAACTGTTCTTTCAGGCCCAGAGCATAATTGCCCCGACCATCAAAACTTGTTGGGCGAACACCGCGAAAATCACGAACCCGTGGCAATGCAACCTGAATCAGACGATCCAGAAACTCATACATACGGTTGCCGCGAAGGGTAACCTTGCAGCCAATTGCCATTTCTTCACGAAGTTTAAACGTCGCAATAGATTTTTTTGCTTTGGTCGTAACAGGCTTCTGGCCGGAAATCTTGGCCATTTCCTCAACAGCTTTTTTAATCTTCTTGCTGTCACCAACTGCTTCACCAACACCCATGTTGATTACGATTTTTTCAAGGCGAGGAATTTCCATCACATTGCCAAATTTATATTCTTTCTGCAAAGCACCGCGAATATCACTTTCGTATGCGTCGCGTAGCCGAGGGGTATATTCAGCCATTAGATTACCTCCCCTGATGCTCTTGAAATACGAACCTTGGTTCCATCTTTTTCAAGTTTGTATCCAACTTTGGTTGCTTTATCCGACTTGGGATCAATCAAGGCCAGATTGGAAACATGAATAGAGGCTTCCTTGGAAATGATGCCACCTTCCTCGGTTTGAGTCTGGCGGGTATGGCGCTTAACAAGATTGATACCCTGAACAACGGCACGTGACTTGGCAGTGATCATCTTCAAGATCTCGCCTTTCTTGCCTTTATCCTTACCGGTGAGGACGATGACTTCATCACCCTTCTTGATTTTAAATTTTACAGTCGCCATTACAGCACCTCCGGTGCTAAAGAAATTATTTTCATATGTCTGGCTGCACGTAACTCACGTACCACAGGGCCAAAGATACGCGTTCCGATAGGCTCATTCTGTTTATTGATCAGAACAGCAGCATTGCCGTCAAACCGAATAGCAGTTCCATCGGAGCGTTGAATATCTTTTTTCGTGCGCACGATAACAGCACGATGCACCTGACCTTTTTTCACTTTGCCGCGCGGAATTGCTTCCTTAATACTCACGACAATGACATCGCCGACGCCAGCAACTTTACGCTTGGAGCCACCGAGTACCTTGATGCACTGAACACGGCGGGCGCCAGAGTTATCGGCAACGTCAAGATTGGTTTGCATTTGAATCATTGGCTTATTCCAACTTTATTACATTAAATTTGAAAACGTTGTTCAGACGTTTCCGACAAATTTCCAGGTCTTATTTTTAGAAATCGGACGACATTCCTCGATACGAACAATATCTCCCACTTTACTTTCATTGTTTTCATCATGAGCGTGGTACTTTTTGGTACTGCGCACAACCTTGTGATACAATGGATGTTTAAACCGACGCTCAACACGAACAACAATAGTTTTGTCATTTTTGTCGCTGACGACTTCACCTTGCAAAATACGTTTAGGCATTAGTTTCACCCTTCATTGAGTGGTTAATCTGCGTACGGATACGGGCAATATCCCGACGTACCAAACGCACACGGGCGGTATTTTCCAACTGGGCTGTCGCACGCTGAAAACGCAGATTGAACTGCTCTTTTTTCAGGTCAACAAGCAACCCGTTTAGTTCATCTACCGACTTACCTTTAAGTTCTGATGCTCTCATCTCCTGAGCTCCTAATTTTCGCCGAGGCGCGTGACAAAACGCGTCGCAACCGGCAGTTTGGCGGCAGCACGTTCAAAGGCTTCGCGAGCCAGATCCAGTGGAACACCATCCATTTCAAACATAATACGGCCCGGTTTTACCCGGCAGGCCCAAAATTCAACAGAACCTTTACCTTTACCCATGCGGACTTCGGCAGGTTTTTTCGATACTGGCACATCTGGGAATATACGAATCCATACTTTACCCTGACGCTTGATATGGCGAGTCATGGCACGACGGGCCGCTTCGATCTGACGGGCGGTTATTCTTTCCGGCTCCAGTGCCTTAAGACCACAGGAACCAAAAGTGAGCGAAGTGCCCCCCTTTGCAGCACCGTGAATACGGCCTTTATGTGCTTTACGGAATTTTGTTTTTTTCGGTTGAAGCATAATCTCTACCTTGCATTCCTTATCTTGGATTCCGGGGAGGTCTTGAAGGCCGGCCACGACCTCGTTCGCCGCCGCCAGAACTCTTCTGCTGTTCATTGATCCGGTTATCACGGGCCATTGGATCATGTTCCATGATCTCACCCTTGAATATCCATACCTTGACACCAATAATACCGTAAGGTGTTTTGGCACGGCTTTCCGCATAATCAATGTCGGAACGCAATGTATGAAGCGGCACGCGCCCTTCGCGGTACCATTCTGTACGGGCAATTTCAGCCCCGCCCAGACGACCGGCAGTATTGATCCGAATACCAAGAGCACCAAGGCGCATGGCGGACTGCATAACCCGTTTCATGGCACGACGGAAAGCAACACGGCGTTCAAGCTGTTGTGACACATTGTCAGCAACCAGTTGAGCATCAATTTCCGGCTTGCGGATTTCAACGATATTCAGGCTAACATCAAGGGCCACTGTCATACCGGAAATTGTCTTACGTAATTTTTCTATGTCGGCGCCCTTTTTGCCGATAATCACACCGGGACGGGCGGAATAGATTGTCACCCGGGCTTTTTTGGCCGGACGTTCAATCACCACACGACTAATTGCGGCCTGTTTCAGCTTTTCCATGAGGAACTCACGAATTTTGAGATCTTCATGGAGTAAATTTGAATATTCTTCACCATCAGCGTACCAGCGACTATCCCAGGTACGGTTGATTCCAAGGCGAAGACCGATTGGATTAACTTTTTGACCCATTATGCTTGCTCCTCAACCTCGCGGACCAGAATACGGATCCGACTGAATGGTTTTAAAATTTTACCAGTACGTCCACGGGCACGTGGGCGAAAACGTTTCATGACCAGAGACTTGCCAACACTTGCCTCGGCAACAACCAGACTGTCCACATCAAGACCGTGGTTGTTTTCCGCATTGGCAATGGCAGACTCCAGAACTTTTTTCACATCAGCCGCAATACGGCGTTTCGAGAAAGTGAGGTCGGCAAGTGCCTTTTCAACTTTTTTGCCGCGAATGAGACCCGCCACCAGATTCAATTTCTGGGGGCTGATACGAACCATCTTGCATGTTGCAATGGCTTCGTTGTCCGCAATGCGACGTGGTGATGATTTTTTACCCACGGTTTCTACCTCTTCCTAGCTTTTTTATCGACACCGTGACCATAATATGTACGGGTCGGTGCGAATTCACCAAGCTTATGGCCAACCATATCTTCTGTCACATAGACAGGGATAAATTTGTGACCGTTATGAACATTAAATGTCTGTCCGACGAACTGCGGCAAAATAGTTGACCGACGCGACCAGGTCTTGATCGGTGAATTTTTGCTCGACTCTGTCATTGCTTCTGATTTTTTAAGCAAATGAAGATCGACAAATGGACCTTTCTTTACTGAACGTGACATGCTTCTAGCCCTTCTTACGTTCGTGACGTGACCGTACAATGTAACGATCTGTCGATTTATTACTGCGTGTCC
>JAJFIP010000363.1 GCA_021774875.1 Emcibacter sp. | reverse complement strand
ATATTCAGATTTAGTGTTGAGCTACTTGTTTGTGGATACCAAAGTTTCAAAAAGTGGTAAACGAGTAGCAAAATTTGCTAGTAGCTCTCTTTTTTGTTCAATATCACCATTGTCTACAGGTATAGACAGTGCAATGATCGCTGAATCCAGCCGACCGCCTGTGAGTTTTACTTTGGCATCCAACAACTTGGCCTTATAGTTGTTAGCTATTATTTTTTCATCTACCCAATACCAATACCAAACCAACCTTTTTTGTTTTCCGGACTGTAATAATACTTCATTAACAGAGCCAGGAAGGCCGGTGATAACAGCGTTTACATTTCTTTTACTGATCAGTCCCCATATTTTTGAGGGGACCACACCGTTACCATAGCGGATCATTTCAGTATCCTGGCTCTGATATTTATAATAAGCCATAAATATATCAATTTTTTCAGATTCCAAATGTCCTTGCTGAAGAAAGAAAGTCTGAGAAGCATCCCTGTAATACGGCTTCCAATCGGTATTATCGGAAGCATCCTGGCCCCAGATATTTTGATCTAAAACCACTGAATTATTTTCAAACGTTTTGTATCTTTGTTCGATAGTGACAATATAAAATGGAGCTATGCCAACAGAAATTACCCCAATTACAGAAAATAAAATAAATTTCTTTACCGATGTTGCCGCAGTGCCTGACCAGTATTTTTTAGAAAAATCAATATATCCGTCATGCAATCCACGATTGGTAAAAGTCATGGCTATGGAAATAAAAATTAACAGAACCACCGCAAAAAATATCCAGCCAAATGTGATATGATCTGCACCTGTTGCGTATTTCATATCGGACCAGTGAGCAATAAGTATAATACCACTGGCTCTAAAACCATTTGCAATCACAGGTACGATGAAAGACAGGACGACCACAATTACCTGCCGCCCAACTGTTTTATAAGCTATATTGGCCATCAAAGTGCCAAGCGCAACGGTAGCCACAAGAAATCTAAGGCCAGCACAAGCCTCTGCTACATGAAAATCACCCGCAGGTATTGATAAATAAACTCCTTGAGCAAATACTGGAATATTTAACATATTCAAAATAATGAGTATAAACCAGGTAGTATAATCCTGTAGCATAGGAACCAGAAAATCACCAAAAGGTATCAAAAAGATCATATAAAAAAACGGAAACAGTAGTGCAAGAACAACACGCAAGCCCAAAATGGTTAAAACACAACCCTGGATCAAAATAATTAATCCAAATTGTCGAACCACATTGGCATCAGCTAGATCACCCAACAACCACAAAAATCCTCCACCAAGCAGGGGAATAAGTCCCAGAAGGGAAGGATTAGGTGCTAATTTTTGAAAAATATCCCGTCTTTCATGAACCAAATAGGCGATAATTGGTAGAATTAGCAGACAATGATTATATTCCGGCTTGTCCCACCATGTCATTACCAGCGTCGTTACAGTTTCAAAAAATGCAACCAATATAACCATGGAAATACCAGCCAAGGCAATTCCTGCATTACGCCACTGAATTTTTACTTCTTCTGAGTGCATTTCTGCCATTTCTCCACCCCCAATATTAACTGTTTCTGGATATATCGTTATGCCCTAAACTGGTTTAAAAAGAATTACTTCGTAGCATTACCCTATCCTAACGATTTAGAAATCAGTGGTCCAACAAAATTGGCAATGGCTAGGGGTAGTTTCTTCCAGATCTTTATCATCAATTGATATTTAGGGTTTAGGGGATTGATATCGGGAATTTCCCCGCCATTTTTCAAGATAAATTCATAATGCAAAGCTTTAGGTTCAAACCCCCAGTTTTTCTTGAAACTAAAAGCACCCGTACCATTTTTACTGCGTCCAAAATCAAATGTCCGACAATTTCTTATATCAACTGCACGTTCCATCAATGACCAATACATAAAGTCATTGGCGGCAAGCCCCCTTGCCTCAAAAGTCCCGCCACCATAATAAGGGATTACCTCATTACGAAAATAGAAGGTCATCACACTGGATACGGCTACACCCTGATCAGTTTCAATGGTTAGTATTTCACAATCATCACCATATTCCTGCTTTAGAAAATAAAATAAACTCTTTGGGAAAACCGGAGATCCCAAATTGCGAAGACTTGTAGAATACATGGAAAACAGACGCTCAGGAAGGTCGTCAATAACAGCTCCCAAACCAAATTTTATGCCTTTTCGCACCATTGCCCGTTGCTTCCGGGGGATACCCAGTAAATTTTCTTCATTATCAGCGGACAGAGTTTTACGAAAAGTGGAATACATATCTTTTTTTGCTGGCCAATCATCATGGACCTCATCCACATTACGACATTCAAGATAATCCACATTCAGACTTTTTGCCAGCTTCTGGCATTCTGTATCCAGAAATGCTAATGCTTGCCGGTCGCTAAATAAGGGGCCCCCACCCGTGGCAAAAGCCACAGAAATGAGCGAATTGCCAAAAAGTGCACTTTTTATGTGTATCAGTGGAATGAGGGCACAAATTTTCCCCTGATCTTCAATTGTTATATAGTAGCATTGATGGCCCATACTCAGCGATACCGCCCTGCCCCAGGCTGACATATGATATACCGTTGCCCCCGGATGGTTTTTGACATAATCATCCCATATTCTGCAGTTACCAAAGATATTCAGCATTTTCACTTGCATTTATAACCCTGACTGCTCAAAAAAACCTCATCCATTCGCCCCCAGGAAAATTCTGCCAGAACCCTTCTGATCTTATCTTCCATTACCCCTAAATTAGTATAATGCCTGAATTTTGATTTAAGTCCGGCCCGTTTCTGACGTGGCTGATCCGGATCAACTTCCCAGGGATGAAAATAAAAAATACAGGATTGCTCATCTTTTGCATTTACCCGCCGTATGGCTGACTTTGATACAAAATATGGTAGAAGGCGAAAATAGCCCCCCCCGCCACAGGGTATTTTACGACCCATAACCTCAACCGTTGTCACTGGCATTTCCAAAAAGTCCTGCCCCACAATAGGAGAAAAAGCAAAACGCGGCGACGATGGCATACCATAATGATCATGCAGAATAGGATAAATACTGGAACTATACTTATATCCCGCTTCCAGTAGAATGTTCAGTGCCCAGAAGTTCTTTTCACCGATAGAAAAACTCGGTGCCCGGTAACCATTCACTGGCTTGCCTGAAATATCCTCCAGTAATTTTTTGGCTGTCTGCACATCAGCCGTAAACTCCGCCTGATTTTGGTCGGTAACTCTGGTATGGCTCATACCATGGCTAGCCAGTTCGTGCCCATTTTCAACAATTTGCCGGACAACATTTGAATATCTTTCTGCAATCCAGCCCAAAGTAAAAAAAGTGGCTTTCACTGAATGATCATCAAACATTTTTAGGATGACATCCATATTACGCTCTATACGGCAATCAAAATTATCCCAGTCACACCGATTTATATTCTTTTCAAAAGCGCCCACATGAAAATAGTCCTCCACGTCAACGGTCATTGCATTTACAATCTGGTTGGACATGAGGATTATGCACCCTGGTCATCATTATGATCTATAATATCAGTTACAATTTCCAAAGCGTTCTTGATCGTCTCATCATGAACTTTGACGTATTTTTCGAGCACAAAAATGCGTTCTTTCAGGACTTCTACTTCATCGTTATTCGTTGGTAATTGCTGTGAAGGGTCTTCATTCCCAAGAGCTGGTTTCTGCCCATTAACATTTTGTGGGCGGGGACCGGATGATCTGATATCACCTTCCATATCTTCGATAACATTTAGCACAGTATTTTTATCAATGTTATCAAGTTCTTCAATTGCCCCAAATAGCAAAATGCGTGAGCAGAGTGTATTCAACTTCCGGGGTACGCCATTGGCATACTGATAAATCATCTGGAATGAGTCATCGGTAAAATGGGGCCTGTCTACCCACCCGACAATTTTCAGACGATGATGAATATAGTTCCGGGTTTCTTCATTGGTCATGGATTGCAGATGGTGAGTAGCTATCACCCGCTGACGAAGTTGTTCCAGTTCCGGGGCAAAGGCCCATTTTTCCCTGAATTCCGGCTGACCGATAAGAAAACTCTGCAATAAGGCACGATCACCTTCCTGAAAATTTGATAACATTCGCAATTCTTCCAACGCAGCTATTGGAAGATTTTGCACCTCATCAATAATTAAAAGCGCTCGTTTACCCATTTTATGATTTCGCCGCAGGAACACTTCAATTTCAGTGAGCAGGATGGCCTTTTCCTTGGATAAGATATTCAGGCCAAATCCGGCAGCAACCATTCGCAAAATATCATCCGCATCAAGATGAGTAGTGACAATTTTTGCAGCAACATATTGATCCGTATCCAATTCATCAAGCAAGCGGGCGACAAGCGTTGTTTTCCCGGCACCGATTTCTCCGGTTACAACGATAAAGCCCTCTCCCTGACTAAGACCATAAGTAAGATACGCCATCGCCTTATGGTGGGTAGAACTGTCGAAATAAAAGCTGGGATCAGGCGTGAGCTGGAAAGGCTTATCCGTAAATCCGTAAAATTCCGTATACATTATTCACCTAAAGTGCCGCCCTGATGGACAGAGAGATATAGTTTGAACCGCCATTTAAATTAGCGAGCCGCGGTTGGTCACGATCAGAATGAGCAAATCCAAGGGTGCCCACCAAAGATTCTGAAATTTTATAATTAATATTTGCAGAGGCGTTCCAGAATTTATCACCAACATTATCGGAAATAAATTTTGAAAAATTATAGGTAAATGCACCCGCGATGTTTAAACGCCGACTCATATTCCTGCTAATTGAAATCGCACCCCCATATCGATCTTCAGCCAAAGTAGAAATATCAGTCCTGGTTTCGTGGTAAAATACAGAGGCCCGATAAGTTGTGCGTCCTCTTATCCCAGAAAGGAAAAGGACCCCTCTTTTTCTTCTAGTCAGGGCGTCACTGATAAAATCAGTATCCAGCGAAGGATCAATATTCACAACAGTATTATTGTCAAATGCCAAAGACTGGAAGGTCCTTAGCGTCTCAGTATAAGACAGATTTATACTATCCTTAGCATTAATTTTATATTCAGCATCTACTGCAAAAGTACCA
>JAJFIP010000362.1 GCA_021774875.1 Emcibacter sp. | reverse complement strand
TGTTTTCGGTTTCGTCTGACATAAAATTATCCCAATCGTTATGTTGGTCCCTTGTAAAAACATGTTGGCTAACACGGATTTTACTCTTACACAAGTCGAACATGACCCATAGGGCAAAATATTGGCCATATTGGCTTATTACAGTACATTTAGCCGCTACAGCTATTCTTTGTGATCAATATTTTTCTGGTCATCCGGCTTTTCTTCATATTCCCCGTCGATGATGATTCCCTCCTGATGTGGGTTATTATTCTCAGGGCCGGAATTGTTTCTGTAAAAGGCCGTGCCGATATTTTTAACGAAGACTTTTCCAAGCACAGCCCGCACAGTTTCAAAGGCCAGAAAAAGTGCGATCGTGTCAGTAATAAATCCCGGTAGCAGGAAAAACAGTCCGGCAATCAGTAAAAAGAAGCCATGCATGATCTCTGCAACCGGACTTTCACCCCGCTGTAATGTCTGATGCATACGGTTCATGACAATAAGTCCCTGCTGGCGGATCAGATAAACGCCGATAATAGCCGTAAGTATGGTAAGTAGCAGGGCCGGAAAGCCACCAATAGCATTTCCCACCTCCAGAAAAACCAGAAATTCCAGATAGGGTACTGCTATAAGAATAATTAATATCAATAAAGGCATTATTTAAGGCTCTTTATAAAGGATTTTATCATTATTTACCTGCAATATAAAATGGTGTATTTAAATGAGTCCGAATAAGTCTTATATATAGTCTATATAAGTATCATACATCTTTCGCCAAGATGTAGAACAGGAAAAAAATGCAAACTGAATCTGAAAGCTTTGAACTTATTATAATATTGGCACTGGTTGCTGTTTTTATTTTATTTCAACTGCGTCGCACGTTAGGGAAGAAAACCGGTTATGATCCGTCTGAGGATCAAAACAGCAATTCTTATCAGCGCAAATCCGATCAGAGTGAAGACGAGGAAGAGGATAATATAGTTCAACTCCAGCCCGATCAGGAACAACCCGCACCCGGTTTGAATCTGGGCCTCAGTAAATCTTCGCCCTATTACGCCATCATTGAGCAAATTAACCACTTCGATCACAGTTTTAATATCCGCAATTTTTTTGATGGTGCGGAATATGCTTATGGTCTGGTCTTAAATGCCTTCTGGAGCAAGGACCGGAAAACCCTGCGCAGTATGTTGAGCCGACAGGTTTTCGATCAGTTTGACGGGGCCATCGGAAATCTGGAACAACAGAAGCTAAGTAGCGCAAACAAATTGATGGATATTGAAAAAATTGATCTTGTGGACGCCAACCTTTCTGGGTCGCTGGCAGAGGTTACTGTTGAATTTACCAGTCATATGATTATGTCAACCCGGGACGAGGATGATAAAATAGTTGACGGAAATGCAGACAAGCCTATCAGAATATCAGATATCTGGACATTCTGTCGCGATGTGAAAAGCGCAGACCCCAACTGGACATTGGTTGCAACAAGAACCGGTTAAAAGTCAGGCAGGCTGATTAAATCATGCGGAATTTTTTTATCATTGCCGGAGCCGGATTTTTAATCCTGTTGTCCCTGTGGCTATTGATAAAAATAACCCATAAACCTGCCGAATATATCAAGGTTTCTTATGATGATCTGGAAAACTGGTCATCGGACAGTCAGGCACTGGCATTGACGGCCTTTAATAAATCCTGTGTGGTTTTTCTATCTAAGCCAACAACAACAAAAATATTACCAGAACAGCTTGGTGGAACAGTGGCAGACTGGCAGCCCCCTTGCCGGGAAGCAGAAAAACTGGCCAATCCGACAGATCAGGTTGCGAGAGATTTTTTTGAACGTCAGTTTACGCCTGTATCCTATTCCAAGGATACAGATGGATTATTCACGGGGTATTACGCACCGGAATTCAATGGCAGCCATCAGCTCACCCAGGATTATCGTTATCCGCTGTACGCCGTGCCGGAGAATTTACAGATTTTGGATTTGGGCAAGTTCAGCTCGGCTTTATCTGGAAAATCCATCGTTGGGCAGGTGAAGGACGGGGAATTTATTCCCTATGACACCCGCGAGGATATTGACAAGGGGGCTCTGAATAATCAACAGCTGGAACTGGTGTGGCTAAAGGACAGGGCCGATGTTTTTTTTCTGCATATTCAAGGGTCAGGCGTCATTCTTTTTGAAAATGGAGAGCGGAAAACATATGGCTATGCCGGTAAAAACGGCAAAGCCTATCATGCCATTGGCAGGTTTCTGATTGAAGCCGGGGAAATCGCACCAGAAGATATGTCCATGCAGGCAATCCGGAGATGGATCGTCAACAACCCGATGCAGGCTGAAGCCCTGATGTGGAAAAATCCGTCATATGTTTTTTTCCGGCCACTGGAGAATGAAAGCCCGGTTGGTTCAATGAATGTGGAATTGACGGCAGGACGTTCTCTGGCCATAGACCGGACCTATGTGCCGCTGGGAATACCGCTGTGGCTCGACGTAAAATCAGCAGATCAAAAAATGAAACCTATAAAGCGGCTGGTGATTGCTCAAGACACCGGCGGGGCGATTAAGGGTCGGGTGCGGGCTGATATTTACTGGGGTATTGGCGAAGATGCCGGACGGCTGGCCGGAGCAATGAAAGATCGGGGACGATATTATTTTCTGCTGCCCAAACCACTTGCTAAGCGGCTGCTGTCAGAAAAAAGGACGGCACCATGAGCCGGAAAAAAGCCAGAGGTGCAATAAGTGATGCCGACAAAAAGCTGTGGCAAAAAGTGACCGAAAGCATCACTGAACTGGACAGTAATCAGGCAGCGACTCCGCTGGTGCGTAGGTCGGCCTATAGGGTAGCGGCGCCAGATACCAATATTGGCAGGACGCCAGCCAGAGATTTGGTGGAACCGTCATCCAGCTTAAGAGACGCAGACCATAACTGGCTTCAGAAAATGCGCAGCGGCAGGGTGAAGCCGGAGGGTAAAATTGATCTTCATGGCATGACAGAAGATAAAGCTTACGCTGCCCTGAACCGTTATATCGAACAGGCACAAGGGCGGGGAAAAAGGATTATTCTGGTCATTACCGGCAAGGGTAGTAAAAAAACAGACTTGGGCGAGATGTCCCATTCTGACTACGTGCGGGGACGGGGGATTCTGAAAGCCAATGTCCCGAGGTGGTTATCACAAGGGGAATTGGCCATGCGGGTCATATCCTATTCGTATGCCAACGCCCGGCATGGCGGAGACGGGGCCTTATATGTGGTTCTGAAAAGAAACAGGAGCTAGCGACCCCTATGACACCCTTTGGCAAAAAAATCCGCGAGTTAAGAAAAAGCAAAAGCATTAATCAGAAACAGATGGCCGCTGATCTGGACGTGAGTCCGGCTTATCTGTCCGCGCTCGAGCATGGCCATCGGGGTCAGCCGACCTGGGCGATGGTGCAGCGTGTGATCAGTTATTTTGATCTGATCTGGGATGATGCGGAGGAAATAGAGCAGCTAGCCCGTCTGTCCCATCCCCGGATTACGGTGGATAGCTCGGGGCTTTCAGCTGAAGCCGTGGCGCTGGTTAATCAGCTGGCTCGAAAAATCCGCAGTCTTTCACCGTCACGGATTGCCACAATGTCAGAATTGCTTGATCGACAGGAAGACGATTAAAGGATTATTTTTTTGTCGGACTTATCGATACGGAAGTAATCTGGTTTCGTCTTCTTTTCAGGACTTCAAAAACAAAACCGTCATAGATAAATTTCTGTCCGGGCAGGGGGATGGTTTCGGCGATGTCGATGACAAAACCCGCGATAGTGATGGCAACATCATCATTTAAATCCCAGTTAAACTGACGGTTCAAATCGCGGATAGCGCTGTCACCGCTGACAACTACGGCGCCATTTTTCAGAATTTTTGCGCCCAAAGACAGGGTATCATGCTCATCATATATATCACCGACGATTTCTTCCAGAATATCTTCCAGCGTAATCACCCCCATGAAGGCACCATATTCATCAACCACCAGTGCGAAATGGGCGTTTTCTGAGCGGAATTTTGCCAGCTGCTCCTGCAGGCTTGTGGTTTCGGGTACAAACCACGGCTCGCCTGAAATATGAATAAAATCCAGTCCTTCGGCCCTTCCGTCATTGGCCTTGACCGCTCTGAGGACTTCCTTGGCATGAAGCACGCCGATAATATTATCCGGGTCATTTTTCCACATGGGCAGTCGGGTGAAGGGGCTGGTGACAATCTGGGCAAAAATTTCTTCGGGGCTGTCGAGCGCATTGATCATCTCAACAATTTTCCGATGCTTCATCACATCTTCAAGATGGACATCCTGTAAATCAAGAATGCTGTCGAGCATATCTTTATTATCTTTGATCAGTCCGCCTTCTTGTGCCTGCAGGCTGATGGCACCCCTGATTTCATCATGAGCCGAGAGGATATTCTGCTGATTGATGTCTATCCCGAACAGCTTCAGGGTCAGGCGCACGATAATCTGAACCAGACTGACAAAAGGTGAAAATAACCATACCGTCAATCTGGCGAAAGGTGCCATCTTCAACGCTGTTCGCTCAGGATAGGTGAGTGCATAGGTCTTGGGCAGAATCTCAGCAAAAACAAGAACCAGTACAGTCATAATCAGGGTGGCATATACCACACCTATCTCACCGAACAATCGGATAAAAAAAGCAGTCGCCAGCGCGGACGCCAGAATATTCACCAGATTATTGCCGAGCAGGATGGCCCCGATCAGCTTGCCGGAATTATCCATCAGTCTTTCCACAAGATGGGCCCGTTTGTTACCGCCCTTGGCCATGCGGTGAATACGTGACGGCGAGGTGGCGGTCAGGGCAGTTTCCGAACCTGAGAAAATACCAGATAATAAAATCAGCAAAAAAATTATGCCGGAAAAAATAAGAATTTCTGTGATCATTTGCTCAATCTATGGCCACTTGAAAGAGATGCCTGACATCTTCAGGATTTATTTCGGTGCTTAAAAAAGCTTTTCCAATGGCAGAGGCTATCACAAAAGTCACCCTTCCATCAGACATTTTTTTATCATGGCGGGTATGATCAAGCAGTTGCGCCGCCGTCATATTTATCTGGCTGATGGGGTGGTTTGTTTTACTTATCCGGGTTGGCAGGGTCATCTGCTCCAGATGCTGCCTGACTTTAACGGCGTCCTCACCGGGGCATAAGCCCATTTTAGCGGACAGGTCAAAGGCCAGACAAAGACCAATGGCCACTGCCTCACCGTGGTAGAGATGATCACTATAGCCGGCTTCCGCTTCCAGCGCATGGCCAAAAGTATGGCCCAGATTTAACAAGGCCCGCTTTCCCGCTTCTTTTTCGTCCTCGGCGACTATAGCCGCCTTGGCCCGACAACAGGTAAGAATGGCTTGCGTCCGGGTTTCAGGATCACCGGCGATTATTTTCTGGCCATTTTCTTCCAGCCAGTTAAAAAACACCCGGTCGCCGATCAGGGCATATTTGACCACTTCGGCATAACCCGCACGAAGCTGTCTTGTATCCAGACTATCCAGAGTGCTGACATCAGTTAGCACCAGGTCTGGCTGATGAAAGCTGCCAATAAGATTTTTCCCTCGCGGGCTGTTGATGCCGGTTTTGCCACCGACAGAACTGTCCACCTGGGCGAGCAGAGTGGTTGGAATCTGGATAAATCCGATACCGCGCAGATAAATACTGGCGGCAAAACCCGCGAGATCGCCAATAACGCCGCCGCCAAAGGCAATTATTTTGTCTTTGCGTTCCAGCTTTAAGCTAAGCAGCTGATCCAGTAAATATTCAATCTGTTCAAAGGATTTGGTGGCTTCTCCTGCGGGCAGGATGATGGTATCAAAAGTTATTCCTGCCTGAGATAGTGACTTTTCCAGTCGGGGAAGCAGGTGGTGCGCCACATTGGTGTCCGTGATAATGACAGTTCTGGCACGGGATAAAACGGGCGCAATAAGCTCTCCGGCCTTATCCAGAAGCCCCATGCCCACATGGATGTCATAGCTGTTATTTTCAAGATTAACGGTTATTTTTTGGCTGCACATTGTCTTGTTTCTTTTTCTCTTTTGCCAGATACTGGTTGAGTTTCCAGATGATATCATTGACCACTTTTTCATGGGGTCCGGCACCGGTCTCCACGGTGATAGCGGCCCGACCATATACAGGATAACGCTTTTTGGCCAGTTTCCGCAATATTTCCTCTGGATTTCCATCGCGCAGTAATGGTCTGTTATCCCGCCGGGACGTCCGTTCCACCAGATGTTCAATATCCGCCTTCAGCCAAACGGTGATAGTTTTTTCTTTTAACTTCCGGCGGATTTCCCGGTCCATGAAGGCGCCTCCGCCCGTGCCCAGCACACCGGGTTTGTCAGAAACCAGACGACTGATAACTTTTCTTTCGCCGCTTCTGAAATCTTCTTCGCCGTATTTTTCAAAGATTTCACTGACCGTATGATCGGCAGCTATTTCAATCTCCGCATCGGAATCAACAAATGACAGGCCAAGTTTGCGGGCAAGACGTTTGCCAACTGTGGTTTTTCCAGATCCCATCAGACCTATTAACGAGATACTTTTGGTTAAGGGGTATCTTAGCCGGGCAGTGGGCGATTTTACTTGGGTTTTTTTTACGCGTTTCATCTTGGCCTACTATTAGCTTAGATATTGATATAAAGAAAGCCATTAAAAGACCATATTTATTTCAAACAATGACCAAAAGGAGTATATGGAAGCCAGTGGGTGCTTTACCATTGCCCAAGAGATGGTTACACTGCACTTAAAATTAAATTAATACGAGGGAAAAGGCACGAATATGGGTAAATTTTGGTCAATGGTTATCATGCTTATTCTGGTTGGTATCGCCGCCGGGGCGGTTTATCTGATGACAGTAGATATAGAACCACCCAAAGAGCATGTGGAAAAAACCCTGCCCGATGACAGATTTCCCAAATGAATATCATATAAATTCCCCACGAATTGATCAGGAATAGAGATGGTCTGCAAACAGTTCATATACAGTATTCTCATAGCGGCTACAGGAATTATTTTGCTGGACAGGGTGACGGTTTTAGCCCAACAGCAGCAGGAGCAACCGGAAACTATCACGCCTGTTGAACAGGATAGCACTCCAAAAAAACCAGCCACTGAATTACCGCGTTCCATATTATTTCCCGCAGGGGAACCGGGCCCCTATGTGCCGCCAACAGATCAGATCGAACCGGCGTCTACAGAAGATAAAGAAAACGGGACTGCTGATAGTCTACAGAATGATGAGTCCATAGAGCAGGATGTGCTGGAGGTTGAAACATTAGAACTAGTCGAGACTGTTCCTGCCGGCATGGGCTTGATGAGAGAAAAGGACGGCGGATTTCCCACGACCCTGTGGCATTATTCTGAGCGTGAGCGGATTGAACAACTGTTATCCATCCTTTCGGTTCCCACCAAATCCCCGGTCATGGAATCTCTGACGAAAAAATTGCTGTTGTCGGCGGCGGAAGTTCCCGGCGAAAACGTGACACATATAGAAGAAACTATGCCGGAAGATACGCTGATTTCAGAAGATGACATGCTTTCCGAAAGTGAAATTCCAGAAGAAATATTAACTGAACGGGCAAGTGAGGAAGAGCTGGCACAGTTCTTGTCGCTCAGAATTCAGAAAATAAGTGAAGCAGGGGATTTGAAAACGCTGGTGTCATTCCTGAAACTACTGCCACGGGAATCTTATGACGGATCCAGGGAGGTCAGTGACCTGATGTTAATGGCCGGTGATATTTCTTCGGCCTGTGGTCTGGCCAGACAAGCCATGGAACAAGACCAGAATGCTGATCCAGATGCACATTATTGGCTGAAACTGCTGGCATATTGTCAGGCAATGGATGGAAATGCCGAAGCGGCCACCCTGACCATAGATCTGTTGATTGAGCAGGGAGATCAGGATTTTATTTTTTATGATCTGATAAATAAGTTATCTCGGGACGAGATGGACGCAGAAGCAGACGAAAGTTATTCACCGGGACTTGGACAGTTGAATCCGATGATATACAGTCTGTTGTCTGTTCTGGAAAAGCCCATTGATGCCCAGATATTTGCGGATGCCCCTGCTCTTGTTCTATATGCCCTTTCCGGCAATGCCAATGTACATAAGGAAGACCGCCTTATGGCGGCAGCGCAAAGTTACTCTAACGCCACTTTTCCGGTGAACAGGATAATTCCGCTATATAACAATATAAGTTTTTCAGCTAGTGAATATGATAATGCCATAGCTATAGCCAGAGCGGATGAGACCGTGATCGGGGATGTGCTGCTTTATCAGTCTGCTGCCAAACAGATTGATGATGGCCAAAAGGCAGAAATCCTGAAAGCTATATGGGAGAGAGCAGCACCGCTGAGGGACATGCCGCGTGCCGCATTTTTGAATGCCAGGACAGTGCGGTCACTGGAACCTAAGGAAGAATTACTGTTTCATGCACACCATATTACCCGCGCCCTGATGCTGGCGGGCAATGACCGCAAGGCACGGGAATGGTACGCTTTTGTCAGAACCGCAGCCTTTAACGGCCATGTGGACGCAACCCGGGCATTGGTGGACATATGGCCGATGATGATAGTTTCTGATCAGAATGATGACATACCCTGGTCCAAAGGAATATTGGATCTGTGGTGGAACGGGCAGATGGTTTTGTCCCCGGAACTGCGCAAGGAAAAAGCATCCCTGTTTTATTCCGTGGTGGAAGCCCTGGGTATTACGGTTCCCGAGGCCATGTGGCAGGAACTGATCGGCCCGCTGGCTCAGGAAAACAGCCATCCGATTCCCGTTGCCATCTGGCGTAACCTGATCAAGGCGGTGGCGGAAAAAAGGCAGGGGGAAACCATACTGCTTTGCCTGCTAGCGGCAGAGGGCGGAGCATCAAACCTTGACCCCACCGGGGCCAGTGCGGTGATAAGAGCGCTCAGGTCTGTGGGACTGGACCAGGAAGCCCATGATCTCGCGCTCGAAATATTGGCAAATAATGGATTCTGACCGGACCCTGATCAGCCAGTTTCTGGAGATGCTCGGTGCTGAAAGAGGGGCCTCGCAAAATACGCTGGAATCTTACGAGAGGGATCTGGATCAGCTTTCAGAAAATAATACTATAAGCCTGAAAGCCATCACCCGGGATCACGTACGGGCCTATCTGAGCTTATTACAAACTCAGGGCATGGCGGCCAGAACTCAAGCCCGTAAATTGTCTACGCTAAGACAATTTTACAAGTTTCTGTATGCCGAAGGCATCAGGGATGACAATCCTGTGCTCGGCATTGATAGCCCGAGACTGGGCAAGACCCTGCCTAAATTGATCAGTGAAAGTCAGGTGAGCAGATTGCTGGAAGAAGCCCAGAATCAGGCAGACCAAAAGGGGGATCTGAAATCGCTACGGCTCCATGCCCTGATTGAATTGCTCTATGCCACCGGACTTCGGGTGACTGAACTTGTCAGTCTGCCCCTGATGGCGGTCAGGTCCGGTCAGCCCTATATTTATGTGCGCGGCAAGGGGGACAAGGAACGGCTGGTGCCCATGAATGCGCGGGCCATCCGGGCTGTAGAGTCCTATAGTGAAGCGGTTGCAGAAACTGGCGGAAAGTGGTTATTTCCCTCGCGCGGCGCAAAAGGGCATCTGACCCGACACCGCTTTGCCCAACTATTAAAACAATTGGGGGCGGATGCCGGAATATTACCAAGCCATCTGTCACCCCATGTGCTGCGACATGCCTTCGCCACCCACCTGTTGGCCCACGGCGCAGACTTGCGGGCGGTGCAGAAAATGCTCGGCCATTCTGACATCAGCACAACCCAGATTTACACTCATGTACTGGAGGAAAGGCTGAAAACGCTGGTGCAGCAAAAACATCCTCTTTCCAAGGCGTGAAATGGGGGTTATAAGGGCAGGCGTGAAGTATATGAATTTATATATCTGTTATTTTTTGAGAAATATATATGCTGACTTATCTGGATTTTGAAAAACCCATAGCTGAGCTGGAAAGCCGGATCCGCGATATGAATAACCTTGAAAGTGGCGAGGAAATAAATATCGCCGAAGAGGTCATGCGGCTGGAAACCAAGCGGGATAAGCTACTCAGGGATACCTATGGCAAATTAACCCCCTGGCAGAAGATCAAGGTCGCCCGCCACCCGGAACGACCCCATTTTAATGATTATGTAGCAAGTCTGATCACTGATTTTATGCCGCTTGCTGGCGACCGGGCCTTTTCCGATGATGAGGCGATCACCGGTGGCCTTGGCCGGTTCAAGGGTCAGTCGGTGATGGTGATTGGCCATGAAAAAGGCCATGATACCGAGAGCCGGATCAGACATAATTTTGGCATGGCGCGGCCCGAAGGCTACCGCAAAACCATTCGCCTGTTACAAATGGCCGAACATTTTGATATTCCGGTGATCACATTGGTGGACACCTCCGGTGCCTATCCCGGCGTTGGCGCCGAAGAGCGGGGGCAGGCCGAAGCCATTGCCCGTTCCACGGAAGCCTGTCTGGGTCTGAAAGTCCCGCTGGTCACAATCATTGTCGGCGAAGGCGGGTCAGGAGGCGCGGTGGCACTGGCGGCTGGAAACCGGGTTTTGATGATGGAACATGCGGTTTATTCGGTAATATCACCCGAAGGCTGCGCTTCCATATTATGGCGCACATCTGACCATGCCGAAGATGCCGCCAATGCCCTGAAAATAACCGCGCAGGATTTGCTGGAACTAAAAGTGATTGATGAAATTATCCCCGAGCCGGTCGGCGGTGCTCACCGTGACCATACCCTGACCATGGACACGATCCGTAAATCACTGGAAACAGCCTTAAGCGAATTATCCGCCCTCAGCGGTGACAAGCTGAGAACCCTGCGCCGCAAAAAATTCCTCAATATGGGCAAAGCCGGGCTTTAAAGGCCACAATTAATTTCTAAAAGTAAGTTTAATTATTATCAGTTTCAATTTTGGCTTTGGATGTTGATTTTCGATAAGTATAGGCACAATTTTTCTCTTGTAAAAGCATCGAAAGTCTTTCGTTTCTTTTTTGTAATGCGAGAATCTCTTTTCTTTCAGTATTTTTGAGATCAAGAAAGAGCGGCATTGCAATGAGAAGACCTAAATTGTTGACTTCTTGGGCGGTTTTTTCCTTTGCAATGTCTTTGACTGTATCCAAATTATTTTCAAATTCAGCAGCCATGTGGCCGCAAGTAAGAATACTATCAATATTGCGCGTTTCTGAAACAATGTTGCCAACTCTGCCGCCGCAAGAAGCTAACATGAGCAATACAAGCATAGACATATTTTTCATTGACCCCTATCCTATGTAAGCATTGATTTTAATACAATTAGTTGATATAGGTAAGCCATTAATATTACAAGGGGAATATTCAATGAAAAACACATCAATCTTAAAAATCTTTTTGTCTTTACTGCTCGCATTAATATTAAATGCATGTTCATCAGGAGCACGAATGAGCGCTATGGTAGTGCCAACAACATCCAATAATATAATAACAGAGGAAAATAAGTTATATCAGTCTATGGAACTTGCAGAAGTTTCCGGAGGCAAGAAAACCAATCCTCTGTGGACTTCGCAAATTGGTAATGAAGAATTTCAGAAAGCATTATTAAATAGCTTACAAGCCCATGCGTTGATTTCAGTAAGTGAGACTAAATATAAATTAACAGCGAAGCTTTTGAAAATTAAGCAACCACTAATGGGATTAAGTCTTACTGTGAAGTCTTCTATTAAGTACGAATTAATGGATGTGCTAACACAAAAGATTGTTTATGACGAAACAGTTGACGTTGAATATACAGCGGAGTTTGGAGACTCGTTTTTGGCTTCAAAACGGTTACAGTTAGCAAATGAGGGAGCAATTAAGGACAATATTTTAAAATTTATAACAAACCTTATTTCATCTTCTCGGTCTGGTATATTTGCTCATAGTACAAAATAACATTACTTATCTGCATTACTAGGCTGTACCTAAATTTTTTACAAAGCCCCGTGGCAATGTTTGTATTTTTTGCCGCTGTCACAAGGGCAGGGGTCGTTGCGGCCAACTTTTGGCACAACTTTTCCGTGGCAGTGTTTGTATTTCTTGCCCGAGCCACAGGGGCAGGGGCCATTGCGGGGGGTGTTTTTCCAGGATTTAGGATCATTTGAACTCACGCCCGATGTGGCATCATTATGCCCGGTTGTGGCATCAATATGAGTGGTGTCAAATTGACTATGGTCAGGATTTTCCAGTTCCGGCACCGGGTCTGTGGCCTGAACTTCAATATGGGATAACAGCATCACCACATTATCGCGGGTTTCCTCCAGCATAGTTTCAAACATGGCAAAAGCTTCGGTTTTATATTCATTGAGCGGGTCACGCTGACCATAGGCCCGAAGCTGTATCACCTGACGCAAATGGTCAAGTTGGGACAGATGTTCTTTCCAGTAACGATCAATGGCCTGTAGCAACAGACTGCGTTCCACCTGGCGCATAATGTCCGGGCCGATGTCGGCGGCGCGCTTTGCCATAAAGCGGTCGGTCTTATCTATGAGTCGATCTTCAAAGCCGCCCGCATCTATGCCTTCTTCCTGAACCCAGTATTTCAGATTGAAATCCCGGCCAAAAATTCGATTTGCCTCGACGCTCATGCCGTCCACATCCCAATCTTGTGGATAGGCGCGGTGCGGGATATGGGTTTCCACCATATCTTCAACTACCTGAATCCGCATATCGGTCAAGGTGTCGGTCAGGTCGTCGCTGATCATAACTTCCCGGCGTTGCTCATAAATGGCCTTGCGCTGATCATTCATCACATTGTCAAATTTCAGCAGGTTCTTGCGGATTTCATAGTTTCTGGCTTCAACCTTTTCCTGGGATTTTTCCACGGCCCGGTTAAGCCAGGGATGGATCAGGGATTCTCCTTCTTCAAAGCCGAATTTCTGCATCAGGCTGTCCATGCGCTCGCCACCAAAAATACGCATCAGGTCGTCTTCCATGCTCAGGAAGAATTTGGAATGACCCGGATCGCCCTGACGACCGGATCGGCCACGAAGCTGGTTGTCTATGCGCCTGCTTTCATGTCGCTCTGTGCCAAGCACATATAGCCCGCCTGCGTTTATCACCCGCTGTTTTTCGGCAGTAATTTCGGCAGTAATTTTTGCCACGAGTTTTTTGCGGGCGGCTTCTTCAATGTCGGTGACCTCGGCCTCAAGGCGCATATCCAGATTACCACCAAGCTGAATATCGGTGCCCCGCCCCGCCATATTGGTGGCAATGGTTACGGCACCAAAGCGTCCGGCCTGTCCGATAATATAGGCTTCCTGTTCATGGAATTTGGCGTTCAGCACATTATGCTTGATTTTGCGTTTTTTAAGCATATCAGACAGATATTCTGATCTTTCAATACTTACCGTACCCACCAATATGGGTTGCCCGGCCTTTTGACAGTGATCAATCTGTTCGACGATGGCGACAAATTTTTCATCTGCCGTGCGGTAGATTTCATCATCATCATCAATCCTGCCAACGGGAAGATGGGTGGGAATTTCGGTAACATCCAGGCCATAAATTTCGCCAAACTCGGCAGCTTCGGTGGCGGCAGTTCCGGTCATGCCGGAAAGTTTCGGATAAAGCCGGAAATAATTCTGGAACGTGACCGAGGCCAAAGTCTGGTTTTCGGTTTGTATTTCGGCCCCCTCCTTGGCTTCCAGAGCCTGATGCAGGCCGTCGGAATAGCGGCGTCCTTCCATCATACGTCCGGTGAATTCGTCAATGATGATAACTTCGTTATCTTTGACAATATAATCTTTCTCGCGGCTGAATAGCTTATGGGCCTTCAGGGCCTGATTAACATGGTGAACCACGGCTACATTGCCAAAATCATACATATTTTCACCCTTGATCAAATCGTGGCTGATCAGGATTTGTTCCAGATGCTCCATGCCCTCTTCGGTCAGGGAGACGGCTTTGGTTTTTTCATCAACCTCATAATCTTCATCGTCCAGCTCTGGAATGATGCCATTGATGGAGACATAAAGCTCTGATTTATCCTCAGTCGGGCCGGAGATAATCAGGGGGGTCCGGGCCTCGTCAATAAGAATACTGTCGACCTCATCCACAATGGCGAATGCCGGGGGTCTCTGTACCATGGCATCGGGATGGAATTTCATATTATCGCGCAGATAATCAAAGCCAAGTTCATTATTGGTAGCATAGGTAATGTCAGCCCCGTAAGCCGTTTTACGGCTTTCATCATCTATATTGGGAATGATACAACCTGTTGTGAGCCCTAAAAAATTAAAAACCTGTCCCATCCATGCCGCATCACGGGTTGCCAGATAGTCATTGACGGTGACTATATGAACACCTTTTCCCGGCAGGGCATTCAGATAACCGGCCAGGGTGGAGACCAGAGTTTTACCTTCCCCGGTTTTCATTTCAGCAATCTTGCCTTCGTGAAGAACGATACCGCCGATCAGCTGGACATCATAATGTCGCTGGCCCAGAGTTCTGATAGCAGCTTCGCGCACAGTGGCAAAGGCTTCTACCAGCAGGCTGTCCACCGTGGCCCCGTCCTGCAAACGGTCCCGGAAGTCATCGGTTTTTGCCCGAAGTTCCGCGTCGGATAATTTTTGTATGTCATCTTCCAGAGCATTAATGGCTTCAATGCGCGGTTTCAGACTTTTTATATACCGGTCATTGGCGGTTCCAAAAATCTTTTTGGCAATCTTGCCCATTCCCAACATTTTATTTCCTCATACATGGATTCAGGGGATATGTTAAATATACCCGAACCGCCAAAAAATTACTTATGACAGATAAGAGCGTCACGCCTGTCTGTCAATGATTGATCACGATAAAGGCGTGATAAAAAAGCATATATATCATTATTTTACTTAAATCATGCGGGAAATAATGGACAATATTCCCGTAGGGGGTTTATATGACAGAGAATAAATTAAGGGCTACCCAAAAAAATGGCTAAAATTGAACAAATCTCGCCTCTGGCACCGGATGTCTTTCCCGATTTTCCGGAAATTGACGGCGTGCTTCTGGCAACGGCGGCAACGGAAATGAAATATCAGGGCCGGGATGATTTGCTCTGTGTGGCTTTTCCAAATGGGGCGACCGTGGCCGGCGTTCTGACCCGGTCGCGCACGTCTTCGGCGCCGGTGGGGTTATGTCGGAGCAACCTTGCCACCGGCAAGAAAGCCCGGGCTCTGCTGGTCAATGCGGGTAATGCCAATGCTTTCACAGGCAAAGCCGGGGATGCCGCCATGACGTCAACGGTGAATATGCTGGCGGAAGAAATCGGCTGCGAAATTGATCAGGTTTATGTTTCCTCCACCGGGGTGATCGGGGAAGTTCTGGATGATCAGAAAATCAACAGCCATATCGAAAGCCTGACACAAAATCTTGCCAGTGGAAAATGGTTCGCGGCGGCTAAAGCAATCCTGACCACAGACACCTTTGCCAAGGGCGCAGTTAGGACCACAACAATTGGCGGCATGCCAGTGACGCTTGGTGGTTTTGCCAAAGGCTCCGGCATGATCGCACCAGACATGGCGACCATGCTGGCCTATATTTTCACCGATGCGGATTTGCCGCAGGGTATTTTGCAGGCCATATTGACGGAGACTGCCGATAAATCTTTTAATTCTATTACTGTCGATAGCGATACGTCCACCTCGGACACGGTATTGGCCTTTGCCACCGGAACCACAGATATTGGCGAGATAACAAATATCAATGATCCGGCGCTGGCAGAATTCCGTGCCGCCTTTTTGGACTTATCACAGGACCTTGCTCATCAGATCGTTCGTGACGGCGAAGGGGCGAGCAAATTTATCACTGTTACCGTCACTGGGGCTGAAGATAACCGGTCGGCAAAGATCATTGCTTTTAGTATTGCCAATTCTCCGCTGGTGAAAACCGCCATTGCCGGGGAGGATGCTAACTGGGGCCGGATTGTTATGGCGGTCGGCAAAGCCGGTGAAGCCGCAGACCGGGACAGAATAGAAATTGTCATAGGCGGTCAGAAAGTGACCGAACAGGGTATGGCGATTTCGGGCTATGATGAAGATGCCTGCACAGCTCACCTTAAAGGACAGGATATTAATCTTGCCGTTGATGTGGGCGTGGGCTCGGGCGTGGCAACGGTCTGGACCTGTGATTTGACCCACGGCTATATCGATATTAATGCCGATTACAGGAGTTAGGTCGATGCCCCTGCCCCATAGAATCGAAACAGAACGCACGGCTTTGCGCTGTTATGAAAAGTGGGATTTGGACGCGGTTGTGGAAATTCTGGAAAATTGGGAAGTGACAAAATGGCTGTCAAACGATGTTCCCTTTCCCTACACTCGCTATGACGGCAAAAAATTCATCGACGAAGCCATTGAGCAATTTATCGATGGCAGCAGTCCGCGATATTCCATTATTAACAAAAGCACAGGTCGGCATATGGGTGGCATCAGAGTTTTTTCTGAAACACCTGAAACCGAAATTGGCTATGTGATAGGCTCTGATTATTGGGGTCAGGGGTATGGATCGGAAATTCTTACAGCGGTGATCAAGGCCGGATTTAAAGGCGGTATCATTAAAGCCATTGTTGCCCAGACGGCCACTGAAAATATCGGCTCGCGGCGAATTCTTGAAAAGGCCGGATTTAATCATGCCGGAACCCCACCGCCGGAATATGACCGGGATGGCCATTGTGACGGGTGCAGTGAATTTTACCGCATAGACATTAAAGACTGGAAAGATGGATGAGCCAACTTTGCCCTGAGGTTCCGGGACGCACCACAGACCCGGTGAAGCTGCTATTGGTATCGGCGGTGATCATGGTCGATATTGATGGCCGTATTTTGCTGTCTGAAAGACCACAGGGCAAAAGCATGGCCGGATTATGGGAATTTCCCGGCGGCAAGATGGAGGCGGGCGAAACCCCTGAACGCGCCCTGATCCGCGAGCTTAATGAGGAACTGAATATTGACGTGACTGAGGCCTGTCTCGCCCCCTTTGTCTTTGCGTCCCATACATATCCTGATTTTCATCTTTTGATGCCCACATTCCTGTGCCGTCAGTGGGACGGAATCCTCACCGCGAGAGAAGGTCAGAAGCTGAAATGGGTCAAGATTCAAGACCTGTCAAAACACCCCATGCCCCCCGCTGACGAACCCCTGATTGCCATGATCCGGGATTTTTTGTAGGATGCTGTGATAATCTGTAATAATTGGGGAATATTATGCCAATAACATCATTCAAACAATTTCTGGATTTCTTGAAATTTTCATTTTCGATGCCCTTTAGGATGGGGTGGTCAATCGTGGGTATTCTGTTCATTGGTTTATTATTATTGGGTATGATGTATCTATTTGGATTTGTGATCGCTATGGCTCAGGAATCTGGTTACTATGATTCATCGGCAAATATAGACCGGTCTTCTTATTTTTATATGGGTATGAATTTTTTTGTATTATTCATCCAAGAGTTTTTATGGCAATTATGGCTAAGTGTAATTTTTATATCTGTCATCGCAAAGGATACGGGTAAAGGGCCAATATTAGATATTGTGAGAGGGCTGATAAAAAAACATTATCGACCCATAATCTTATTGGTCGTTATCTTATCTTATCTATTTACATTATTACCCTGGACGCAATTTAGTATAGAATACAATATATCTTCCAATTATTTTCAACATTATCTGTTTTTTGCTATTGGGGTTTTATTTGTTTTTACTTTGATAGAAATAGTGCAAAAAGATAAAAATCTTTTTGATGCGATGGCTGCCAGCATTAGGCTGCTTAAAGGCAGATATATTTTTACTTTTTTAATATTATTTGTGCTTATGGTTTGTAAACGCAATGTTTATTCTTTGGCTAGCGAGGCATATGGTTGGATATATACAGATTTTTATAATAATATATCGGGTTTCACACAGGCTGAAATTTCCACATTTTATAAAAAAATGTCCATTATTCTTGGGACAATTAATGGGATGGCAAGCCTTTTGATTATGTCAATTTATTATGGTGCTGTTATTTATCTCTATAAATTATACAGCAAACAGGATGAGGAAAAGATGGCTTAACCCTTGCCGCCAAAAACGACCTAACCCTCCCCGCCAAACACATCCGTCAGACTAACTTTGCCTTCCCCCGGCTTTAGGGGCTGTTGCTGGCTTTTGTGGGGGGACCAGCCCATGAGATATATGATGTCAAAGGTGACAGTGATCCGGCCCCGATGGTCGGTGAATTTTTCATGATAAATTCTGGCACATTCCGCCATGATAGTGGGCGAGGTCAGGCCACGGTATCTTTTGGCAAGGATATTTGCTTCCCCCATGCCTTTGAGTTCTTGCATCAGCTTAAAAGCATTTTCGTACGTGACGGTAATCCGGTCCGTATCAACCACGGGAAGGGCAAACCCCGCCCGTTGAAGCAAAGCCCCCCCGTCTTGCATATCCAGAAACGGCGAGATACGCGGGCTGGCCCCGCCCCGGATGTTAATTTCGGCCTCCATCAGGCTTTGACGCAGTTCGGTCAGGGTCTCCCCGCCAAACAGGGCGCAGAGAAACAGGCCATCGGGCTTTAAGGCCTGCATGATTTGCGCAAGACAGCCCGGCAGATCATTGACCCAATGCAGGCTTAAATTGCTCACGATCAAATCCAGCGAGCCCGGGCGGTAGGGCAGGAATTCCTCATCGGCCTGAACCCGGATACCTTTGTTGCTTTCAAGAAAATTCCGTGACAGATCTTGCCGGATGATATGATTTTCTTTCAGCAGGCCAGCCAGTTCGCCGCCATGACAGCCCAGATCAAGGATATGATTAAAATCCCGGCTTATATCGCTGCTTTTATCATAAAGACGCTCGGCCACCTCGCGCACCAGAAAATCATGAGCCTTGAAATTTTTCGCCGCCCGGTCCCGGTTTCGGCGCAGTGCCTGGCGGTCAAAGATAAATGCCGGATTGTCAGATGCTTCAGTTTTTGTCATACTGTCTGTATGGCACTTTTGCAGCAGGGGGAAAAGACCCAAATGGATGTTATTTCAAGCTGGGGCCAGCGTCTGCTTGATCAGCTGTTACCGCCCAGATGTCTTTCTTGCGGAACCGGGGTGCAGAATACAGGCCGTATATGCTCTGACTGCTGGAAAGATCTGGAATTTCTTCAGGGCCCGGCTTGCGATTGCTGCGGTCATCCCTTTGATTTTCAGGTTGATGGTGCTTTATGCGGGGCATGTTCAGCAAAGCAGCCTTTTTTTGATCGGGCGCGGGCGGCAGTACGCTATGATGATGGTTCCCGTCGTATGATCATATCATTCAAGCATAATGACCGTACCGACTATGCTGATTTTTTCAGTCAGTTACTGTTGCAGGCCGGCCAGTCACTGGATATGTCGGCGGCCATCGTAACCCCGGTGCCGCTACACAAAAAACGCCTAGGCAACCGCCGTTATAATCAGGCGGTGCTCATGGCCAGAATTTTTGCTGATAAAAAAGCCTGTGATTATATTCCCGATTTGCTGAGCCGGGAAAAGCATACCCCGCCACAGAAGGGCAACTATAGCAACCGCAAGCGCAATGTGGCCGGAGCATTCAGATTCAAACCCAGATATCAGGAAAAGATCACGGGCCGGACGATCATTCTGATTGATGATGTCTATACCACCGGGGCAACTGCTCAGGCCTGCGCACGAATTTTAAAACGTGCAGGGGCCAGTCGGGTAGAAATACTGACTATTGCAAGGGTTTGTCAACCATCTTGAACTATACTGCCCGCGGCCCTATATAAACGCCTGAGTAAATTTGAAATTATGTGACAAAGATGAAAAAAATTACCATATATACTACAAAATTCTGCCCATATTGCGTCGGCGCAAAATCATTATTAAACAAAAAACGCCAGCAGTTTGATGAAATTGATATTGGCAGAAATCCTGATCAGAGATCGGTGATGATAGACCGGGCTGAGGGCGGCCATACCGTGCCGCAGATATTCATTGGCGATCGTCATGTGGGCGGCTGCGATGATCTTTTTGCTTTGGAGAGGTCCGGTGCGCTGGACGCTTTGTTAGTATAATGCAGAAAATATTTTCCGTAGGTCTGGCCCAGATGTCATCCACCAACAGGCGCGCGGAAAATATGGCGTCTGCTGAAGCATTGATCCGGGAGGCGGCAGGACGCGGTGCCCAAATGGTTCTGACACCGGAAATGACCACCCTGATGGAGTGGGACCGCACAGCGCTGTTCGATAATATCTACCCCCAGGATGACGACCCCAGCCTGCCGGTCTTTCAGGCTTTGGCAAGTGAACTTAACATCTGGCTTGTGATCGGGTCTATGGCGATAAAGCTTGAAGACAAGATCGCTAACCGTAGCTATGTCATATCGCCGGAGGGCAATATTGCTACCCATTATGACAAAATACATATGTTTGATGTTGATCTGCCCGGCGGTGAATCCTATCGTGAATCAAGGGTTTATGCTGCGGGTGGTGCAGCAATTATGGCGACAACACCTTGGGGCAATATGGGGCTAAGTATATGTTATGACCTTCGGTTTCCTCATCTCTACCGGATGCTCTCGCTAGCCGGGGCTTGTATGCTAACCGTTCCAGCCGCATTTACCGCCGTGACCGGCAAAGCCCACTGGCATACTTTGCTTAAGGCCCGGGCCATCGAAAACGGGGCTTTTATCTTTGCGCCGGCACAGACAGGGTGTCATAAGAATGCCCGGGGCGAGACCCGCAAAACTTATGGCCACTCACTTTTAGTTGACCCGTGGGGCGATATAATAGATGATGGCGGCGTGGACGTGGGTGCTATTGTTGCGGAAATTGATTTGGCTCTGGTTGAGAAGGCAAGATCACGGATTCCGTCACTGAATAACGATCGGGCCATAGAAATAAGTAATAAAGTATGACTAAAACAGACATTAATGGAAGTTGACTATGATCGTATTTGATCTCAGGTGTGAAGAAAATCACGTTTTTGAAGCATGGTTTAAAAATAGTGAGGCTTATGAGCTTCAGACTCTGGAAGGTCTGGTTGAATGTCCGTTTTGTGGCAGTACAGACGTTGTGAAATCCTTGATGTCACCAAATATTCCTTTAAAAAGCAACAGCAATTCTAAACAAATAACTGATTTAGTATCAGCAGATCATAGGGTCGCAGCCAGTGCCAATGTGCCAGATACCATGGAAACCAGTTCCGAGGACGTGAAGCGTGCATTAGAGCATATGCACAATACCATGAAAAAATACCGCAACCACGTGAAAAAAGAATGTGAATATGTCGGCGAGAATTTCGCTAAGGAAGCCCGCGCCATCCACGAGGGCGATGCAGAATTACGCGGTATATATGGCGAAGCCACTTTGGAAGAAACCGAAGAGCTGCTCAATGAAGGCGTTGATATTCTTCCCGTGCCGGGTCTGGGCAAGCTGGACAGTTGAAACCCTTAGGCGTCATTATCGCCGGGGGGCAATCACGCAGATTTAATGACAATTCCCAACATAGTGACAAGTTTCTGACGCCCTTTGGCAAGACAACTTTGCTGGGCCAAATAATCCGACGAGCACAACAACAAATCCCGGACCTGATCCTGAATGTGAATGGAGATGTGAGCCGGGTTCGGTCCTTCGGTCTTGATGTCATCAGCGATGACTTGTCCGATGCAGGACCGCTTGGCGGAATACATGCCGCCATGACAGCAGCGAAAGCCAGGGGTTATAGCCATATCATCAGCTTTTCCAGTGACAGCCCGTTTTTCCCCGATGATTATGTGGCGCGGCTTCTGGCTCAAAATGATGTCAGGATAGCCATAGCCAAATCCGGGGAAAAAGCTCATCCGGTCATGGGAATTTTTGAGGTATCCCTGCTTGATGACCTGAAAGCTTATCTGGCAAGCGGCGAGCGGCGAGTTATGTGGTGGGTCAGGCAGCACCCCCATAAGGAAGTCGTCTGGGACAATGAAAATCCCGATCCATTTTTTAATATCAATAACCGACAGGATCTGGCCAAGGCGGAAAAATATCTCTAATTTGTTATGACCCTGCCTCTTGGATCAGCATAGATATTCATACCCTCCCGCCGGGTGAAGGCTATCAGGCTTAGTTCAGACTGTTCGGCAAGCTTCAGTGCCAGATCCGTAGTGGCAGAAACCGCGGCCAGTACCGGAATACCAAAAGTTGCACATTTATGCACCATCTCAAAACTGCAGCGGCTGGTTATCAGGGCAAAACCATCTGCCGGGTTAATTTTCTGGTCCATCATATGGCCGATCATCTTGTCCAGCGCATTATGGCGGCCAATATCTTCACGGACACAAAGGATGTCTCCCTCACCCGTTACAAAGGCTGCGGCATGGAGGGCTCCGGTTTTTTTGTTCTGAATTTGCTGTTCGGACAGTTTTTGCATACTGTTATAGACAACTTCTGCCGTGACAGTAAGTTGGCTTTTTATTGGATTTAAGGGCCGGATAGCATGATCCAGGCGGTCAACCCCGCATAAACCACATCCGGTTCGTCCGGCCAGAGTTCTTTTGAATTTATCCAGACGCTCAAAACAATCCGGGGTGATTTCCATGGATGCTATGAAGCCCTTCTCTGCTGGTGCCACCGTCATATCCATAATATCATCAAGGCAGTCGATAATGCCTTCGGTCAGGCTGAACCCAAGGGTGAAATCCTTAATATCCATGGGCGAAATCATCATGACCGCATGGCTAACGCAGTTATATTCCAGCGCGAGCGGAATTTCACTGGCCACAAGACGTTGTTCGACCCATGATTTTTCGGGCCTCCAGATGCGTGGGTTATAGGCTTTTGTCGGTTTATTCATTTTGGGCCGACACAAGGTAATTGACAGAAAAATCTTTATCATCCAAGGACCACTGGTCGGCAAGGGGGTGATAGACCATGCCCTTCAAGTCTGTGGTTTTGAATTTGCTGTTGCCTAAGGCCCGCACCAGCTCGGAAGGCTTGAGGAATTTATGCCAATCATGAGTGCCGACGGGCAACCAGCGCATGATATATTCTGCCCCGGCTATGGCCATGGCCCATGATTTCGCGGTCCGGTTCAGGGTTGACATCACCATGCAGCCGTCTTCCTTGAGCAAAGCATGACAGGCATCCAGAAAGGACGGAATATCGGCTACATGCTCGATAACCTCCATATTAAGGATGGCATCAAATTTCTCACCAGCCGCTGCCAAACCCTCTGCGGTGATATTGCGGTAGTCAATGGCAATGCCCATTTCGTCCGCGTGAACTTGCGCGGTTTTGATATTTTTATCCGAGGCGTCAGCCCCGACCATAGTGGCTCCAAGGCGTGCTATTGGTTCTGATAACAGACCGCCGCCGCAGCCAATGTCAAGAATTCTGAGGTCTTTCAAAGGCAGACCGTATTTAGCGTCACGATTAAAATGATGACACAGGCTATCCCGCACATAGGAAATTCTGGTCGGGTTGAGTTTATGCAGGGGTTTGAACGGGCCGTTTGGATCCCACCATGTGGCAGCCATGGCTGAAAAATTGGCGATTTCAGCTTCATCAACAGAGGCAGAAGACTTTATACGGGCTGGTTTTTCTTTTTTAGCGGTCATCATAATTCTTTAACATTAATTGACCCTAATTTAGTCAAACTTTCATCATATTCCAGTAAAAACCACATTATATTTTTAAATGCCCACTTGCGCCCTGACCCCTTAAACGTATATGTATAGCGCGGATTTAAGGCAAAAAGAGTTATTTATGTCACGAATAGTAATGAAATTTGGCGGAACCTCCGTTGCCAACCTTGATCGGATACGGGCGGTTGCCGAGCGCATCAGGCACGAAACAGACGCCGGAAATCAGGTAGCTGTCGTGGTCTCTGCCATGGCGGGTACTACGGATCAGCTGATCAAATGGGTGGAGGAGGCCTCCCCCCTGCATGATGCCCGGGAATATGATGCGGTTGTATCTTCCGGCGAGCAGGTGACCGCCGGCCTTTTGGCCCTGATCCTACAGAATACAGGGGTTTCAGCCAGATCATGGCAGGGCTGGCAGGTGCCTTTCAAAACCAACAATGTTCATGGGTCTGCGCGCATAAAAAACATTGATGCCAAACAGATGATTGAACGGCTGGAAGAAGGTACAGTCTGTATCATGGCTGGATTTCAGGGTATTTCCGATGACAATCGGATCACCACATTAGGCCGCGGTGGCTCAGATACTTCTGCGGTGGCTCTGGCGGCGGCCCTGAATGCGGATCGCTGTGATATTTATACGGATGTGGACGGGGTTTATACCACCGACCCCCGTATTGTATCGGCGGCCCGCAAGCTGGATAAAATTACTTATGAAGAAATGCTGGAAATGGCATCGCTTGGGGCCAAGGTACTGCAAACACGATCTGTGGTCATGGCCATGAATCATGGTGTTCGCCTGCAGGTATTGTCAAGTTTTACGGACCAGCCCGGAACGTTGGTTGTTGATGAGGATGAAATAGTGGAAAAACAAGTCGTAAGCGGCATAGCCTATGCCAAAGATGAAGCCAAAATCACGCTGGTTGGTGTGGAAAATACCCCCGGAATAGCCGGGGAGATTTTCGGACCGCTGGCTGAAGGCAATATCAATGTGGATATGATCATTCAGAATATATCAGAAGACGGCAAGAAAACCGACCTGACTTTTACCGTACCGGAAAATGATGTGGATAAAGCCGTTGCAATTCTTAAAGCCACAGGGCATGTGAAATATGCCAAACTGATGAGTGATACTGATGTGGTCAAGATTTCTGTTATCGGTGTTGGTATGCGTTCCCATGCCGGGGTTGCGGCGCGTATGTTCGAGACGCTGGCGGCAAAAGGCATCAATATTCAGGTCATCTCCACCTCGGAAATAAAAATCAGTGTGCTGATCAGGGCAGAATATTATGAATTGGCTGTTCGGGCCCTGCATACGGTATTTGGCCTTGATTCAGGTCAGGAATGAATACAGCATAAAATTTTCATAAAGGGATGAGGCATATGACGACTTCAGGCCGAACGCGGTTGGCAGAACTGTGGCAAAGCGGAAAAGATTTTTTAGGGGTTGAGCATGCCATTCTTGGTGGTGCCATGAGCTGGGTATCGGAAAGAAATCTGGTTGCAGCCATTTCCAACGCGGGCGGGTTCGGGGTAATAGCCTGTGGCAGCATGACACCTGATTTGCTTGACGCAGAAATTACCGCTACCAAGGCCATGACCGCGAGACCCTTTGCAGTAAATCTGATCACCATGCACCCGGATATCAGCGCACTTATTGATACTTGCCTGAGCCATAAAATATCCCATGTGGTTTTGGCCGGGGGCATTCCGGCGGCGATTGACATCGCACGCATCAAAGAAGGCGGGGCCAAAGTAATCTGTTTTGCACCGGCTTTGATACTGGCAAAAAAGCTGATCCGGTCCGGGGCCGATGCCATTGTTATCGAGGGGTCCGAAGCGGGCGGTCATATTGGCCCGGTATCCACATCGGTATTGGCTCAGGAAATATTACCTCATGTGAAAGACGTGCCGGTTTTTGTGGCTGGCGGCATTGGTCGCGGGGAAACTATTGCATCATATCTTGAAATGGGGGCTGCCGGGGTTCAACTGGGTACTCTTTTTGTCTGTGCCACCGAATCTATTGCCCATGAAAACTTCAAAAAGGCTTTTATGCGCGGCAATAGCCGGGATGCAATAACATCGGTGCAACTGGATCCACGCTTTCCAGTGATTCCGGTTCGGGCGTTGAAAAACAAGGCCTCGGAATCTTTCATGCAGGCTCAGCGCGATATTATCGGACAGCATCAGGCCGGAGATATGGATATGAAACAAGCTCAGCTTGCTATCGAGCATTATTGGGCCGGTGCTTTGCGAAAGGCCGTGATTGATGGTGATGTGGAAGCCGGATCACTCATGGCAGGACAGATTGTGGGTACGGTAAAAACAGAGCAGCCAACGCAGCAAATCATCGATGGGCTGGTGGAACAGGCCATAGATTATTTATCCGCCCGCTGATGTGCTATAAGATATTTATTGAGCTTAGGGTTTTAGTCATAGAGGAGGGGAAGAGTGACTCCGGTTAGCAATGCGCCTCGTCAGTTATTAAGACGCTTGCATGGAATTATGGCGGGTGCCGGCAGTGCCGAGCAACGCCTGACCGAAACCGTGCGCCTTGTGGCCAGCAACATGATTGCCGAAGTATGTTCGGTCTATTTTTTGCGCGGCGGTGAAATTCTGGAGCTTTTTGCCACCGAGGGACTGAAATCATCAGCGGTTCACAATACCAGACTTCGCGTCGGGGAAGGTCTAGTGGGCCATATCGCGGCAACGGCAATGCCGCTAAATCTGTCAAATGCCCAGAAACACCCGAAATTTGTTTACCGTGCGGAAACCGGTGAAGAAATCTATCATTCCCTGATGGGTGTTCCTATTTTGAGATCCGGTAAAGTAGTCGGGGTTCTGGTGATTCAAAATAAAACCCAGCGCCATTATATGCAGGAAGAAAAAGAATCCCTTCAGACCGTAGCCATGGTAATGGCTGAACTGGTTTCCAGCGGTGATTTGTTTAATCCGCTTGAGCAACAGGAAGCAACATTGGAACGGGCGGCCACATCGCGTTTTGAAGGTATGGTATTGGCAGAAGGTATGGCAGAAGGAGTCGCCGTCTTTCATGAGCCGAAAATCGAGGTGGTCAAACATCTGACCGATGATATTCCTCAGGAAAAAACACGACTTGGGACAGCATTGCAATCCCTTCAGGATCAGATTGATGACATGATGTCAGCTGAGGATATGCGTCATCAGGGCGAGCATCAGGAGATTCTGGATGTTTATATGCTGTTTGCCAAAGACAAAGGCTGGAAAACAAAAATAGAGGCCATCATTGATACCGGTCTTACAGCAGAAGCCGCGGTGGAAAAGGTTCAGCTTAATAACCGGGCCCGTATGCAAAAAATGTCGGATCCCTATATGCGGGAACGTCTGAGCGATCTGGACGATCTGGCCAATCGGCTGAATCGGCATCTGATGGGCCGGGTTGGGACAGCGGCATCGGAAAATCTGCCGGACAAGGTTATTCTCGTCGCCGATGATATGGGACCGGCAGATTTGCTGGATTATGACCGGGAAAAACTCTGTGGCGTTATTCTTCAGGATGGCTCCCCGACCGCCCATGTGTCCATCGTTGCCCGGGCCTTGGGTATTCCCATGGTTGGACAGATGGAAAATGCTCTGCTGGCAGTGGTTGAAGGCGAGCGGGTAATTGTTAATGGTGTGGCGGGCATCGTTTATTTCTCCCCGCCGACCGAAATTATGCAGAGCTACCGGGAAAGTATCGAATCCCGTGATGCCATGCTGGCCGAATATGACGCCCTCAGGGATCTGCCCGCTAAAACTCTGGACGGCGTTGAGGTGGAGCTTCTGGTTAATGCGGGACTTAGCATAGATATGGAAGGCCTGCAGCGCACAGGGGCAGACGGAGTCGGGCTGTTTCGGACAGAATTTCAGTTTATGATCAGTTCCACTTTGCCGCGCGTAGACCCGCAGGCCGAATTTTATCGGGATATACTGGATGCGGCAGACGGCAAGCCGGTTACCTTCCGCACATTGGATATTGGCGGTGATAAGCCGGTATCATTTCTGAAACGGGATGATGAAGCTAATCCGGCCCTGGGCTGGCGAGCTATCCGCATTGCCTTTGATCGTCCGGCATTACTGCGTTATCAGGTACGGGCCTTATTAAAAGCATCTGAGGGTCGGGAACTGAATATCATGTTTCCGATGATTACGGATGTATCGGAATTCAAAATGGCAAGGGAAATTCTGAATAAGGAAATCGACCGACAGAAAAGGCGTAAAAGTCCCACCCCGATAAAAATTCGCGTCGGCACCATGCTGGAGGTTCCGGCATTGATCTGGCAGCTGGATAACCTGCTACCTCTGCTGGATTTTATTTCCATCGGCAGCAATGATCTGTTGCAGTTTTTCTTTGCCTGTGATCGGGAAAACCCGAAATTAGCCGGGCGTTACGATCCCATTTCACCACCGGCTTTGATGATGCTGAAATCCATTGTAGACAAATGCGAGACCCATAAAGTACCCATAACCCTCTGTGGGGAAATCGGAAGTAAACCTGTTACAGCACTCGCTTTACTGGCAATTGGTTTCAGGCGATTGTCCATCGCCCCGGCGGCTGTGGGTCCGGTAAAAATGATGATTCGCAGCCTGGATTTAGCCGGACTAGAGGCTTATATGGCGGAATTGCTGAGTCGTTCTGATCACAGCCTTCGTGGGTTATTGACGGCCTTCGCCAAGGATCATGGCGTCAAAATCTAATGGTTAGGGCTATTTTCTCTATAAATTAGGCATATTTGCAGTTTTTTATTGACTCTTTAATTAAGTTTACTGTTCACTAACTTCCGCTAAAAGCTATGGGCCATTCAGGTAAAAGTGAACAAATAGTTAATTTTATTCATTTTGAGTCTAACGGTTAATAAAATAGCAAGCATATTAGGGTAGGATACTTCAGAACAGAGGACATATGAAGGGTTGTGACAAACAGCATATGTTATAGTAGTGAAATATTGGGGCTGTTAATGAGTTGGTTGGGATAAAGTCAGGTGAATCAAGATTTTCTCTTGAAAGAAGATATGGACTGCGCAATGTCAATGCCCGAGACCTCGGGTGATGAGGCCCTTGCAGGCAGGATGACAGTTGGCCAAAAACTTTCTGAGGCAAGACGTCGTTCGAGCGAAACTGATCTGGAAAAAATATCAGGAGAATTATGTATTCGCCCTCATTTACTTGAGGCCCTGGAGCAGGATAATTTTGATAAATTTCCATCGGCCTGTTATGCGGCAGGATTCCTGAAAAATTACGCGTCATACCTGGGGCTGAATGTGAGCAAGGTTGTTGCTCAGTATAAAAATGAATTTCAGGGCAGCACGCAAAAGGTCGATCTGGTTTTTCTTGACGGGGGAAAAAATCGCGCCCCTGCTCAGCAAATGATCTTATCTCTGGCCGTATTAAGTGCGCTTGTGCTTTTTGGCGTCTGGTATTCCACCAGCGGCAATGATCGTTTATCGTTATCCGCATTACCAGATGTATCAGAAGTCACTTCCAACATTTTGCTAGCTGCTGCAGACGAAGAACAAAAGACAGCGGTTATTACCGAAGTGAAAACTCAGGCCCTGCCTAAAGAGGCTTTACAAAAGGATCAGGAGTTCCATCTGGTCCAGCAGGTAAATGCCACACCATTGGAGCCAAGTGCCAAAACCGTTACCCCGGTGGTTGAACAGGTACGTCTGTCGGTGCGCGAAGATGCGTGGATTCGAATTGTCGGTGCTGACAACCAGATATTGGTTGATCGCATATTGCTGGCAGGTGAAGAATTCTATATGAAGGACCGCAAGGGTATGACACTGATGACCAGTAATGCCGGCGCCGTGTCTGTTTTCGTTGGCGATGTTGCGGTGTCTCTCTTTGGCAATCCCGGAGAAATCAGGGATAATATCAGCCTGAACAAGAATGATTTGTTGATGAAAACCACTCAACTTTTTCCCTGAAGAAAAGACCCTAATATTAAAGCTACAGATATATTAGCGATTCCCCTTGATCTTGGGGAAAGTATTTCGCATGTTGGCGACCTGATTAAAATTTGGAAATTGACCGAATATGAGTATTCGACCATATCGTGACATTTTGCGCCGCGCGTCGCGCCAGATTATGGTGGGCAATGTTGCTGTGGGCGGTGATGCTCCGATCTCTGTGCAGTCGATGACCAATAGCCTGACCACGGATGTGCAGGCAACCATAGATCAAATCAGGCAGATGGAAGACGCGGGGGCAGATATTGTCCGGGTATCCTGCCCTGATATAGAATCAACCGCAGCATTAAAGCATATTATTTCAGGCGTAACGGTCCCGGTAGTTGCCGACATACATTTCCATTACAAACGTGCTATTGAAGCCGCCGAAGCCGGGGCCGCCTGCCTGCGGATTAATCCGGGTAATATCGGATCACCTGAGCGGGTGGCCGAAGTAGTCCGGGCAGCAAAGGATCATGGCTGCTCCATGCGTATTGGTGTCAATGCCGGGTCACTGGAAAAACACTTGCTGGAACAATTTGGTGAACCCTGCCCCGAAGCCATGGTGCAAAGTGCGCTGGAGCATGCCAGAATTCTGGAAGATAATGACTTTTTTGAATTCAAGATCAGCGTCAAGGCATCGGATGTCTTTTTAGCAGTTGCGGCCTATCAGGGATTGGCGGAGGCCTGCGATTATCCATTACATCTGGGCATCACTGAAGCCGGAGCATTGCGTGCGGGTACAGTGAAATCATCCATTGGTATGGGTATGTTGCTGTGGTCCGGTATCGGTGACAGTATCCGGGTGTCGCTGTCAGCGGATCCGGTGGAAGAGGTCAAAGTCGGGTTTGATATTCTGAAAAGCCTTGATATTCGCCATCGGGGGGTGCGGATTATTTCCTGTCCGTCCTGCGCACGACAGGCCTATCCGGTGATCAGAACGGTGGAACTGCTTGAGAAGCGGCTTGAGCATATTTCAACGCCCCTGAGCCTGAGCATCATTGGTTGTGTGGTTAATGGACCGGGGGAAGCCCGGGAGACGGACATTGGACTGACCGGTGGCGGCAATGGTACTCATATGATTTACCTGGACGGTATGTCTGATCACAAGATTGATGATGACAAGCTGGTTGATCATATTGTAAAGCTGGTAGAGGAAAAAGCCGCCCAGTTGGAAAAAGAAAAAAACTAAGGAGCAGTCAGTGGCGAAATTACAGCCCGGGCCTAAATTACAACCTGTAAGGGGCACTCACGATATTATGGGTGATAAGGCACGGACATTTCGATTCATACACCAGACCTTTCAGGATATTGCCACCCGTTTTGGCCATCAGGAAATCAGCACGCCAATTTTCGAATTTACCGAGGTATTCAAGCGCACCCTTGGCGAAACGTCCGATGTAGTATCCAAGGAAATGTACACATTCGATGACAGGGGCGGCGAAAGTCTGACCCTGCGCCCGGAATATACTGCTGGCATTGCCCGCGCTTTTATTTCAAATGGCCTGCAGCAATCAATGCCGTGCAAGTTTTTTGGACTTGGCCCCATGTTCCGTTATGAGCGACCACAAAAGGGACGTATGCGGCAATTTCATCAGCTGGATGTCGAAATTCTGGGGGTGGCAGAACCACAGGCAGATATTGAAGTGCTGGCCATTGCCGCCACGTTGCTCAGTGAATTGAAACTGATGGATGATGTGACGTTGGAAATAAACAGCCTCGGCGACAGTGAAAGCCGCACGGCATACCGGGATGCTCTGGTGACATATTTCACGGCCCATAAGAATTGTTTGAGTGAAGACAGTCTGGCCCGGCTGACAAAAAACCCCATGCGGATATTGGATAGTAAAGATGACGGCGACCGGGCTTTGGTGGAAAATGCCCCGCGTATATCCGACTATTATAATGAGGCGACCAGAGCGTTTTTTGATGACGTGCTGTTGGGTCTTGATGCCCTTGAAATAAAATATGTCATTAATGAGCGGCTGGTGCGCGGTCTTGATTATTACAGCCATACTGCATTTGAGTTTATCACCAGCAAACTTGGTGCCCAGGGTGCGGTATTGGCGGGGGGCCGATATGATGGCCTGATGGAAAAAATGGGTGGCCCGGCGACACCCGGCATTGGATGGGCCGCAGGCATAGAAAGGCTGGCGGAACTAATCTCTCCTGAACTGGTACCGCAACAGTCACGCCCCATAGCCATTGTACCCGTAAGTGCGGATTGTCAGACTCACGCCCTGACGTTGGCCCAAAAAATACGCAGCACAGGTTATGCGGCCCATATGTCCTACCGCGGCAACATGGGAAAACGCATGAAGCGGGCCAATAAAGCCAATGCCGTTGCCGCGATTCTAATCGGTGAAGACGAGCTTGCGCGGGGTGTTGTCACCGTCAAAAATTTTGATGATGGCTCACAAACAGAGGTCGCGCTAGATAAACTCATGGACCATCTAAACCACTATCGTTAGCTATTAAGGCTCAATAACTGAAGACCGTAAAGGTCTGAGGCAAGGCCGACTGGCCGCCCGAGTTAATACGAGGAAAGCCTAAGCGTAAGCGCCGGCGATTGAGGCAAGACCAAAATGATACCACAAGACCGACTGGAACAACTCATAACCCGCCACCAAGAACTGGAACATATGATGTCCCAGTCGGCGGAGCTGTCTTCCGAAGAAATCGTTTCACTTTCCCGGGAATATGCCGAGCTTACCCCGATTGTTAAGGGGGCTAATGATTACTTATCCAAGGTCAGTGAAATAATTGATTTGGCAGAAATGATCACGGATAAAGACAGCGATCCAGAAATGAAGGAACTGGCAGAAATGGAACTGCTGGAACTGAAAAAACAAATTCCCGTACTTGAGCGGGAACTGGAGATCATACTGCTGCCTAAAGATGTGGATGATGATAAAAATGCTTTACTTGAAATCCGGGCCGGGACCGGCGGTGATGAGGCCGCGCTGTTTGCTGGCGATCTGTTTCGCATGTATCAGCGTTTTGCCCTATTGCAGGGCTGGAAATTTGAGGTGATCAGTTCATCAAGTAGTGATGTGGGCGGGTTTAAGGAAGTAATAATCTCTGTTGCGGGCAAGGGCGTATTTGCCAGACTAAAATATGAATCAGGCGGCCACCGGGTACAAAGGATACCCGAAACCGAAACCGGGGGTCGTATTCATACCTCGGCGGCAACTGTTGCGGTGATGCCGGAGGTGGAAGAAGTTGACATCAAACTGGATGACAATGACATTCGGATCGATATTTTCCGCGCCAGCGGCCCCGGCGGCCAAAGCGTGAATACCACCGACAGTGCGGTACGTATGACTCATATTCCGACTGGCATTACCGTTCAGCAGCAGGATGAAAAATCCCAACTTAAAAATCGTCAGAAGGCCATGAAAGTCCTGATGGCGCGGGTCTATGATGCAGAGCGGGCAAAGCGCGATGCAGAACGGGCTTTGGTGCGCAAGGAACAGGTGGGCACAGGTGACCGCTCAGGCCGCATACGAACCTATAATTTCCCGCAAGGGCGGGTGACCGATCACAGAATAAATCTGACGCTTTACAAGCTGGATCAGATCGTAGCGGGCGACGGGCTGGGAGAGGTTATCACTGCCCTGATCACCGAGGATCAGGCAGCACTTCTGGCAGAAATGAATGTCTGACTAGTCTTTTTTTCTTAAGGACTGCATAATATTTACCTTCAACTGGTCAAAGGCCGGCGCATATTTCTGGATCTGGGCAATTTGACTGTCATCACAGCTTGTGGCCGGGTCGGATCTGCTGTCTGCCGTATCTATGCGCGGCCATTGATCGGCATCGAGCGCAAAATGCTTGTTGCCTAAAAGCTGTTGCGGAGTTTCATAAAAATAATGCAGCATACGACTGTAATCAGAGGGGCAGAACCCGGAATGGCGTAGAATTTTGTCGGTGATCTTATCAACTTCGCGTTCATGTTCTGCGTGTAAGATGGCTGCTTTATTCACCGAATAGTCATATTCCTTATTTTGATAGCCGGGCCGCTCAATGATCGTCATTCCAGTATTTTTATCATGGAAGGCACCCGTGGCCTGCGGGATATAACCCCGGTCAGGATATTTTTGCAGAACCGTGTCTTTGATATAATCCTCCACAGATGTTTTTTCCGTATGGTCCCGGTCTTCCTCGGGCAGCGGCGGCGTTGCAACAAAATCAAGACTGATATGCGCCATCATATGGGCCATGGTCGCCACAAGCTGGTTAATAGTGTTCATTTGCTTCATAAAACCATAAGAAAGTGTGACTGACGATGGGGTGAGGGTAATTTTCCGTTTTTGATCCCTTGAGACAAGGATAGGTATATTTCGGTCTTTTACCCCGCTGACCCGGATGAGCTGGCTCTGGATATCCTGAAGAAACAGGATTTTTTCAGGCTTTTGCTCAGCAGACATGGCCTGAGATGTCAGGCCAAGGCTTGTCGGGACAGCAATTGCGATTATTAACAGGATAGAGTCAAAAATATATTTGCGCGTTTTCATCAATCTTCTCATTATGCTATGAGGTAATCATAGCATTCCGAGCCATAAACTGAAATGAAATAAACGTGAATACGCCAAGGGAAATACGAAAAAAAGCAATTTTACAGCTTGAAGGGGCGGGAAGTGAAACCTCCCGGCTGGATGTTGACCTGTTGCTGGAGGAAGCGCTGGATCAAAGTGCTATGGATATTCTTCTGGAGCCGGACCAGAAAGTGACGAAAAAGGAAATGGAGGCTTTTCAAGAATTGCTCGCACGCAGAATAGCGCGGGAACCTGTATCACAGATTTTGGGCAAAAAAAATTTCTGGAGCCTTACTTTCAGGGTCAGCAGCGACTGCCTGACTCCCAGGCCCGACAGCGAAACATTGATAGAGGCCGCCCTGAAGGACATACGGGATAGAAATACAGCCTTAAAAATTCTGGATCTGGGTACGGGCAGTGGCTGTTTGCTCCTGTCCCTGATGTCTGAATTACCAAATAGTACTGGTGTGGGCATCGATATATCTGACAAGGCATTGGCTGTAGCAGAATATAATGCCCTGAAGCTTGGGTTTTCAGAAAGATGTGAATTTATTTTGAGTGACTGGACAGAGCAACTGCCGCTGCCCAGAGAATTTGATATTATTTTGTGTAATCCGCCCTATATATCACACGAAGAAAGGGCTGACCTAGCCCCGGAAGTACGCGATTATGAGCCTCATAAGGCTCTGTTTGCAGAAGATAACGGCTATAGTGAATATATCAGACTTGCGGAGGTAATGCCAAAACTTGTCAAAGCAAGAACATCGATATTTCTCGAAATCGGTCATACACAAGGAAATCGGACTGCAGAGATTTTTAAAAAAACCGGAGCAAGGAACATCCGAATAATTCAGGATTTGGCTGGTCGGGACCGATGCGTGGCACTTAAATATTAAAAAAATATCCCGTTTAAAAAAATATTGTTGGCATTTGATCACTATGGGGGTATTGTAGGTCTACTCCATAGGGAGTGTAAGGGTCCGAGGGTTATGGAGAATAAACCCCGGCAACATGAACCCCAGATATTTAGATATTTGAAAAAGTAACCGCTGTCAGGCAGGATGATTTACCTAATTATTTAGGGAACATTTTGTTTGGATCAGCCACTATTTAGCGTAGTTTTCATGAAACAAAATCAAAATTCCCGGCAGAACAGGCAGGGTCGTTCAGGTCAACATAATAACCAGAAACGATCCGGCAAAGGCAGACATAATCATAATCGGCAGCAGCAGCCCAATTCCCCAACCCGGCAAATAGACAGCCGCGGCCCGGCAGGAAACCAGCGCGGCAATGCAAAACAGCTGTATGAAAAATATAAAATACTGGCTCAGGAAAAGCGGTCTTCGAACCGACAGGAATCTGAATCCCTCAGCCAGTATGCGGATCATTATTACCGTATCCATTCCGAATTTGCTGCCGCAGAAGCTGCCAGTCAGGAAAAACGGGAAAAAGCCAGAGTAGAAGTCAGAGAAAAAGAACAGGCCAGAAAAGCCGAAGAAGAAGCGGCACGGAGTAATAACGCCTCAGCAGAAGTACCCCAACCTTCTGAACAGAAGTCAGAAAATTCAGAGCCGGAAAAATCAGTGCAAAAACCTGAGAAAAAACCGCGCCGGAAAATGACAGTAAAATCTGAGGAAACAAAAGAACAAAAGCCGGAAGTTACAGAAGCACAAACCGTAAATCCATAAAATTCCCCGCCCCCCTTGTGTGATAAAATTATCACACCATATAAAGAATATTGACTAAAAGGAGATCGAGGGACATGGATTTTGAAAAATACACCGACCGGACAAAGGGCTTTATACAGTCGGCTCAGGGCTATGCCATCCGCGAAGGCCACCAGCGTTTCACTCCTGAACATATCCTGAAAGTAATACTGGAAGACGAAGAAGGTCTTGCAGCCAATTTAATGTCCGCTGCTGGCGCCGATGCCAAAGCCGCAATCGCTGCTGTGGAAAAACATGTCCTGGGGCTGCCAAAAGTAGAAGGCAAGGGTGCCGGGCAATTATACCTGTCGCCTGAAACTGCCCGCCTGTTTGAAACAGCCGAAGAAATAGCCCAGAAAGCAGGGGATGATTATGTCACAGTGGAACGTATGTTGCTGGCACTGGTTCTGGCCAAGGACACAAATGCAGCGGAAATATTAAAAGCCGCAGGCCTTGATGCACAAAAGCTGAATGCCGCCATCAATGAAATCCGTAAAGGCCGGACGGCCTCCAGTGCCTCAGCCGAGGATAGTTATGATGCCCTGAATAAATATGCGCAAGATCTCACCCAGGCAGGACGGGACGGCAAGCTTGACCCTGTCATTGGTAGGGATGAGGAAATTCGCCGTACCATACAGGTGCTAAGCCGCCGCCGTAAAAACAATCCTGTGCTGATTGGCGAGCCGGGAGTTGGCAAAACCGCAATCGTTGAGGGGCTTGCTCTACGCATTGTCGGCGGTGATGTGCCGGGTAGTCTGGCCCAAAAAAAAGTTATGATGCTGGATATGGGCGCCTTGGTAGCCGGGGCCAAATACCGGGGCGAATTTGAAGAACGGCTAAAGGCTGTCTTGCAGGAAGTGTCGGCGTCTGACGGCGAGATCATTCTGTTCATTGATGAAATGCACACCATTGTCGGGGCCGGGGCCGCAGAAGGTTCCATGGATGCGTCCAATTTGCTGAAACCGGC
>JAJFIP010000361.1 GCA_021774875.1 Emcibacter sp. | reverse complement strand
AATGCCATTGATCGCATTATCAAATTTCATTCCGCCCTCCCTCGCCCCGAAGCGAATAACAAGTCAGCCCAATCGGCAATATCAATCTTGTTGATATTATAATTTCGCTCCACCAACATAACCTAGAAACCAAAATTTTCAAGTAGAGCACGCACTTCATACTGCTGCTGTGTCATGAAGGCTTTAAAATTTTCCCCTTGCCGCCACTTGATGCCAAAACTGCGCTCTGTCATCTCTGCGCGCCAATCTTCAGATGAAACAATTTCCAGCATGGCATTTTCCAGTTCTGATATAATTTCGTCGGGAAGTCCAGCGGGCCCAACCATGCCCCGCCACGCACCCAATGACAGGCTAATTCCAGAAGCCTCCTTCAGCGTGGGAATATTTGGAAAGGATGAAAGCCTTTCCTCACTGAAAACAGCAAGACCCCGGATATTTCCGCTCGAAATGAGTGCCGCAGCTTCGGGAATGGAGCTTGGCACCACATCCATACCACCAGCAGCCAAATCCTGTAGTGCCGCCGCCGCTCCTCGACCTGGGATCATTTTTACCTTGTTGAGGTCGACTCCCCATTTATCAAACAGGGTTACTACAGCAATCGGCCAGGATCCTCCACAACCACCACCACAAGCGATTGCGAATTTTTCAGGATTTTCTTTTATGGCATCAAGTGCCTCTGGGAGTGTCACCCAGCTACTATCACCTCGAACATGAAATCCGGCAGGGTCAAAATTATATTGTGCAATAGGGGTGAAATCTTTAACTGAAAAATCCCCCTGACCCATCGGCAGGTAGTGCGCAAAGTTATAAATAATACCCAATGTATAGCCATCAGGTTTTGCATTCTTAATGGAGCTGATACCAACCACCCCGCTACCCTGACCCTGATTTACGATATTGAACGGCTGACCGAAACTTTCTTTAAGACGTTTTGCAAGCATCCGCGATGTTTGATCCGTACCACCGCCAGCACCGGACGGTACTATAATAGTAACGGGCCGTTGCGGCCAATCATTTCGTATAGAATCCGGCGTATCTTTCAATGTCGCAAGGCCAACAATCAATGCCATGGCCGCAACGGCAATAAGTATTTTAATATTTAGTCGTTTCATTTTCTATATTCTAGTTAATATTTTACTGGCTTTATTCAATCTAATATATTACAACATATTACACTTAATATGCAAGGAATAGCAACCTTAAAATACAAGTTAATATATTATAGATTGCAATTACGTCATTGAAATTTCTCGCGGCCATCGTGACGAAATCAACTAATTGGAATAATTGGGAAATTCGGAATTTATATAGATGTATGAAGATTACTTCTTTGGTTATTCGTGCGGTCATAGCGTAGCGGATTCAAAGCGGACAGGACGTTCATGTATTTCCTGAACGACTATGAAAAATGGAGACTCAACATATGAATACAAAAAATACCTGCAACCTGCGAGGCTATGCAATATTTATTGCACTGCTCCATTTCATGTTGGCTTTTTCGCATATATTAAATGCCTCCCAACCAGCAGATGCTGACACCTCATATCGCATGCCTCTTTTAATGCCCGATGACTTTGAGTCCCTGAAACTTGTCGCATGGCGCGTGGAAGAAGGCGTTCAGGATTCAAACAATCCACTGCTGGAGCCAGCCATGCCTTGGGATTCTGGTGGGGTAATGGCTCACGGGACGGTTCTGCATGACCCTATAGACGGCTTGTGGAAAGCCTGGCAGGTGTCCACTCCTGCAGAAGTAACTTTCGAAGGGCTAGAGGCCAAACACGAACATTTTCGCCGCCTGACCTATCTGGAAAGTAAAGACGGGATCAAATGGTATCGGCCAAAATTGCCCTTTGTCAAATGGCCGGGACATGAGAATACCAACATCATTTTTGATTTGGATTCAGGTGGGACAGCCGTTTATGCTTCGGTTATTATTGACCCCTCGAATAAAGACTGGCCTTATGAGATGTTTGTGCTTCGGACACCTGTTTATGGGCCAGAGCCTGACCATGTGGGACATCTGCCGGCCCCCAAAGAAAAAAGAGCTACCTATCGCTATCGGTCAAAGGATGGCAAGGACTGGAAATTGTTTGACGGCCCAATTTACCCGTCACATGGTGGCGGCGTAGATGTTTCTTACGTTTACCGCCAAACAGATGGATCCTATTTGTCATATTTCAAAAATTATCCAAAGATAAAAGAAGGTAGCCGCATCATTACCTATGACAACAATCCCCGAGGTGGTCTTCGTTCAATAGCCCGCAGAACAAGCGTGGATGGTATCGCGTGGGGCAATGAGACAACGGTATTGGAGCGGGATTGGCGAGATCCCGATTTTGCACAATTTTTAGAACTGACACCGGTTAAAGTCGATGGTGGTTATGTGGGTGTTGTAACCTATTATAATTCAGCCATCCAAACCATGTCTTTGCAAATGGCCGCATCCCGTGACGGTATCAACTGGTGGCGACCGGATCGGCGACCCACATTGCCCAATCCGCCACTGGGGGAATATGGCAGCGGCATGATCTGGCAGATGCATCACCCCATTGTTGAAGAGGGCAAGATGCACGTCTATTATGCCGGGTCCGAGGGACTCCACGGCGAAATTCTGGATACCCGATTTGAACCAAGGATCGAAGTTGGCGGGGAAACGGTTATTGGATTTCAAACACCGACTTTACCTTTCAATACGGCGCTGGGCAGGGCTACCTGGCAATTTGATCGCTTGTGGGCATTGGTGTCATCTGTCGGCGGAGCAACCCTTGGTGAGGCGGTCACGCGTACGCAAAATCCCGCCGGTCGGCAATTAGCCGTCAATGTACGGGTTCGAGACGGAGGCTCTTTACGTGCCGAATTACTGGACAAGAACGGACTGCCAATTCCGGGTTTTACGGTCGCAGAAAGTCAGGCGATTACCGGGGATCATCGTCAGGCAATATTCAGTTGGAAAGGTGGCAATTCTGCTCCGCCAAAGGCTTCAAAAATACGCTTTGTCTTGCACCGTGCATTCCTTTATGGCTATGACTGGCAAGACAACTAAATATAAAGGTATTACTATACCGGGAAATAATTGTGGGAAAAAGAAACAAATCTCCGGAAAATCTGAGAAGTCGCCAATGGTTCGACGACCCAAGTGATCCCGGAATGACGGCGCTCTATCTGGAACGCTATCTGAATTACGGCCTGACGCAGGAAGAATTGCAATCGGGTCGCCCAATGATCGGTATTGCCCAGACAGGGTCAGACCTGACCCCCTGCAATCGTCATCATCTGGTACTAGTGGACCGGATTAAAGACGGTATTCGGGACGCAGGTGGCATTCCCATAGAATTTCCTATCCACCCCATACAGGAAACCGGAAGACGCCCGACTGCGGCTATGGACCGCAATCTTCAGTGCATCAGTCTTACCGAAATTCTGCATGGCTATCCCATTGATGGTGTTGTCCTGACCACGGGCTGCGATAAAACAACCCCGGCGCAGATTATGGCAGCCGCCAGCGTGAATTTACCTGCAATAGCGCAATCGGTCGGGCCAATGCTCAACGGAGACTATCTGGGACAATGCGTTGGCTCTGGCACAATTATCTGGGAAGCACGACAAAGGCTTTCAATGGGAGAAATCACCCAGGAAGAATTCATGGCTATGGCGGCTGGCTCAGCGCCATCAGCAGGGCATTGCAACACTATGGGAACGGCTCTTTCCATGAATTGTCTGGCTGAGGCACTCGGTATGAGCCTGCCCGGAAATGCCTCAATTCCGGCTCCCTACCGCGAACGTCAGCAGATGGCTTATGCCACTGGCAAGCGCATCGTTGAGATGGTTTGGGAAGACCTGAAACCTTCGGTCATCCTAAGCCGCGAAGCTATCGAAAACGCCATTGTCGTATGCGCCGCCATCGGTGGTTCCACCAACGCACCAATTCATATCAATGCCATCGCCGCCCATGCAGGTATTAAAATAGCCATGGCAGACTGGCAGGAAATAGGACAGCCCGTACCACAGATAGTCAATTGTCAGCCGGTCGGTGACTATCTATCGGAAGAATTTCACAAGGCGGGTGGCCTTCCTGCAGTCATCGGCGAACTCATCAAGGGCAAACTGATCCGGGAAGAAGCCATGACCGTCTCAGGTATGACGATCGCTGAAAATTGCTCCAACCGAGAGGTTATCGATCGGCGGGTAATCAAAACGGTAGCGGAACCGGTGGCCGGGGCCGCTGGCTTCATGGTATTATCCGGCAATTTATTTGAGTCTGCCCTGATGAAAGTCTCGGCCATCAGTGATGATTTCCGGATGCGTTATCTGTCGAACCCGGACGACTCCGATGCCTTCGAAGCCACTGTCATCGTCTTTGACGGCCCAGAGCAATATCACGCCACAATCGATGACCCGAACCTGCCCATTGATGAAAATAGTATCCTCGTGATGCGCGGCACCGGGCCAGTTGGTTTTCCTGGCTCGGCAGAGGTCGTCAACATGCAACCCCCGGCACGGCTGATTGCCAAAGGAATCAATGATCTTCCCACCATGGGTGATGGTCGCCAAAGTGGTACGTCTTCAGCCCCGTCAATACTGAACGCCTCCCCCGAGGCCGCCGCAGGGGGTGGTCTGGCTTTACTTGAAAATGGTGACAGGCTGCGTGTAGATTTAAAAACACGAAGCGTTAATCTGTTGCTGAATAAGGAAGAAATGGCCCTGCGCCGCACAGAACTTTCCAATAAGGGCTATCCCATACCCGAAGCCCAGACATGGTGGCAGGCCGAATATCGTGACAAGGTATCAGGGCTGGATTCTGGTGCGGTATTTGACGATATGGTAGCCTTTAATGACATAGCAGGTAAACCGCCACGTCATTCACATTGATCTGATAATATCATTCAACAGACCTGATGGAACGGAATGTTCAAAAGTTCGCCGAGTTTTTTGAGCTTGCCCGCAATATGCCCGCTACCAACCGCACAATGATGCGCGGGGCCATGGCTATTCCAGTTTTCGATAAATCCACGCGCCCCAACAGAGAAACGATAGCGACTGTTGGTATTGCCAATTTCAAGAATAGGGCCTTTTTCGGACATTCCTTCTGCACATAAAAGAAAAGCATCACCGGATGCGTCCTGCACCACAGAAAGCAGTGTGACGGGGCCATGCTTCACGGACATTTCGATGCTGAGGCCGCTGCCGACCTTACCATGATAAACCTGTAAAGGGCGAATTTTGGCTTTACCTTGAGCAATCTGGGTATGGCCCGGACCATCATGCCCCATTAAAACAATATCATCATTATAATCGACAGCATAATATTCGGTAAAAGACCCCCCTGCTCCAAAAGCATCCATGATCTTCATGGCGAGCGCATTCTTGATCTCATATTCACCCGCGACAGCTATTCCACTTGCTGTAAGCAGGGAACAGCCTAAAATGATCGAACTGATAATTTCTTCATGTTCATGTCCGGGAACGGATTCATAATAATAGGCCATAGAATCCAAATGATGTTTGGATACCAGCCTGTCCAGCGCAAGAGATGTTCGCGCTGCCTTCTCAATTTCATGAGACGAACAATCTTTCTGAACGTCAAATTCTTCATTGATAAAAGTTACCCGGTCCTGAATTTCATCGTCCTCCAGCCCCTTTCTCATCAAGGCCAGCTCGTCCATCTCAAGAATTTCAAAATGGCCACCAAATGTAACAGCCAATTTGGTCAGATCGGTATATATATCGAGCATACCGTTATAGTAACGCCCCAAAAGCCCCATGCGGTTATGGAAAAGAACTGAGGCTACCTGTGCCGCGTCCTGCCACGCGTAAATTTCTTCCCAGCAACTGTCTTTCTCATCAAGAACGCCTGTCACCTGATGAACCGGCAAACCCGCGCGGGTTAAAACATTGACGATTTCAGGAACCGGGCATGAAGAACAAAAGGCCAACCAATCACCGGTCATCTCTGTACGGTCGCCATTTCGGTTAAAGGCACTGTAATCTATAGCATTCTCCGGCTGTAAATTCAGAACAACGACAGGCACCTTTGCCCGGAGCACCACAGGTAATACAGTAGAGGACAGCGCGTAGGTTGTTACATAAAGAAAAATAATATCTACATCTTCCGAACGAAACATATGGCCAGCCTCAAACGCTTTATCAACAGTATCAATCAAACCGGCATTGATAATGGCACCTCCATTCTTGCCAAGTCGTTGCTCGACAGTCGAAAGATACCTTGTTAACCGTTCCTCCAGTCCATCGAACTGGAGCCAATAGGTATTTAAGCCAATACCAAACAGACCAATCTTCACTTGCTTATCCATAACATCCCTATTCTGCTATAAGCAGATTTATTCCGGCATCCTGTAGCATTGTCGCCTGTAATTCCGATATTCTATTATCAGTTATAACCACATCAATTTTCGCCAAGCTGCATACAACGTTACCGGATGAGGCGGCAAACTTTGAGCTATCTACCAGAACGATAACTTCATCAGCGCGTTCAATAAATCTTCGTTCCGCCGCAACTAGCAATATATCAGCCTGCATCAAACCTTTTGACCCGACAGAAGCCGCGCCCAAAAACAATTTTGGGGCATGAAACAACGGCATACAGTCATCTCCGACAGCCGCAAGAATTATATTCTGTTCCGGAAATACAGCCCCCCCGGGCACCGTTATCCGCGTTCCTTTTTGTGACAACAATGCACTAACAATATGCAGAGAATTGGTTAAAACCTGTAAATTTTTATTTTCGAGATAAGGACACATATGAAACGTTGTTGACCCGCCATCAATCATTACAGCTTCGTCAGAATTACACATTGCCGCCGCCCGGCGTCCAATAGCATTTTTTTGTTTTTTATTCCGGCCTAAATTCTCCTGAAAAGAGGGCCGCAGCAAACTTCCAAAAGGAACATCTTCTGGATCGTTCAGACTTTCAGCCATTTGCAACCCACCGCGCACACGAATAAGTTTACCTTCCCCTCCCAACCGTTTCAGATCGCGACGCAATGTGGCGGGAGAGGTTGTCATCAAACGTTCTATTTCACGGAAAGAAATAAAATTACGTTCTTTGAGTAAATTAAGAATAAATTCTTCTCGTTCAGTTACGTGCATGGATACTCATTTTCTTATAGCCTCTATCTTCGCTTACTTTACCGGATCATTTTCATTCATACAATACCAGCACCAAGCCCCACAGCTTTACGTTCGTGCGTTTTTTGCTTCCGCCAGCCACTCATCCTATACGCTTTTATGGCATCTATCGCACCACCTGCTTCTGAACGGGCCATGGCAAGGATTGGAGAAACATCAGTCCTGTAGGCCTGACGCAAAGACTGAAAAGCCGCCATGACATCATTTTCATCCTGAGCCGCATGCAAAAGCTGACGATCAACAATGATGGCCTTGGCATAAGAACTGACAATCGCCTCAGCAGAAGAGAGCATGCTTTCGATCGGGTCTGTGACATTATGTGACTGATCAATCATATAGGTAGGCGAGAAACCCTCACGCGGGTTCAATTCCGCCTCCACCAGTTCATTAAAAACAAGAAATAATTGGTGGGGATCAATTGACCCGGAATCAAGGTCATCATCGCCGTATTTACTGTCATTAAAGTGAAATCCGCCAAGTTTGCCAAAACTATGCAGACGGGCAACGATCTGTTCAATATTAACATTTGGCGCATGATGACCCAAATCAACAAGGCATTTACATTTTTCGCCCAATGTCTGTGCCGCCAGAATGGACGACCCCCAGTCAGAAATAACCGTTGAATAAAAGGCCGGTTCAAACATTTTATGCTCAAGTAGCATTTGCCAGTTATCCGGCAGCTTTTTATATATTTCACCGGCAGCATCAAGATAGCGGTCAAATGCACGGCCAAAATCCTGCTGTCCGGGAAAATTGCTGCCATCACCGACCCAGACAGTAATTTCTGTCGAGCCTAATTGCTGCCCGATCTCAATACATTCAATATTATGTTCAATCGCCTGAGCGCGGGTTGCGGCCAATGTGGACGCAAGAGAGCCTGTGGAATAGCTTTGCTCTTGGCCTTTCTGATCCTGAAATGTGTTTGAGTTAACAGCGTCAAAACCAAGATTAAATGCCTCAGCTTCTTCTTTCAAGGCCTTGAAATCACTTACCTTATCCCATGGGAAATGAGGTGACACTCGTGGCGTAACAGATGAAAGCTGATGAATAACAGCACAATCTTCCAGTTTTTCATGGATATTATTCGGCTCTCCTGGCATTGGAAATCTGGCAAAACGAGTGCCGCCACGCCCGGCTCCCCAACTGGGTACAGCAAGGCTGAACTGAGAAATTTTTGCTTTAATTTCATCTATATCAAGACCACGGCGTTGTAAATGACGACCCAAACTGTCGTAGTCATCCTGTAGTCCAGCCATGTTTTTTTCATTCATACTACTGATGTGTTCACTGGAAAGAGGTAAATTTAAAGTCATTAATTTTTCCTGTCATATTATATATTCAGTGTCTTAACGGGTAAAAGACAGGGCATTGCCTGCATCCACATTAATCATATTTCCGGTTGATTTCATCGACATATCGCTGGCAAGGAAATAAATTGCCTCCGCTATATCTTTTGGAAGAACATCACGTTTCAACATGGAGCGACTGCGATAATGTTCTTCCAATTCCTTGCCTGAATCAATGCCATGTGCGCCAGCACGTTCCATGCGCCAATCACCATCCCAGATTTTAGAACCCTTAATCACCGCATCGGGGTTAATACTATTAACACGGATACCGAATTCTGCACCTTCAAGAGCGAGACAACGGGCCAAATGCAATGACGCGGCTTTGGCAGAGGCATAAGCCGAAGCGTTTTTTGCGGCAGCAACCCCGTTTTTTGAGCCAATAAAAATAATTGAACCATTCTTTTGAATTTTCATCAGGGGAAAGGCCGCCCGACAGGTGAGAAAATACCCCTCTGCCAGCACATCATAATTTTTACGCCATAACTCAACAGTTGTATCTTCTATGGCAGCGGAAGACGCAATGCCGGCATTGACAACCAGAATATCCAGCCCACCAAATTCTTTGGCACATTTATCAAATGCAGCCTGAACCTGGTGCTCGTCAGTGACATCACAGATTGCGGAGCGGATAATATCCGGGCCAAATTGCTTTTCAAACTTTGCATGAACATCCATCAATACATCAAAATCACGATCAACAAGAAAAACGCATGCCCCCTCTACCATAAGCCGGGCGGCGGCGGCACTGCCTATACCACCTGCCCCGCCCGTAATAAGAGCTATTTTCCCCACTAACGGCTTGGGTTTTGGCATTCGCTGCAATTTAGCCTCTTCGAGCGCCCAATATTCAATGTTAAATGCTTCCTGTTCATCAAGACCAATATAACGGCCAATGGCTTCTGCCCCACGCATCACATTTATGGCATTGGCATAAAATTCACTGGCCAATCTTGCGGTCGTCTTATCCGCAGCAAAAGTTATACACCCAATGCCCGGAATAAGAATAACAACAGGATTGGCATCGCGGATTGCCGGATCTTTTGGTTCTGAACAACGTTTATAATAGGCTTTATAACCCTCGCGATATTCACGCACCTTCTTTTCAAGATAATCCATATCATCAAGACATTTTTCATCCAGTGTCAGGGGGGCAATCTTTGTGCGAAGAAAATGATCCGGACAAGACGTCCCAATCGCAGCAAGCCTTTGAAATTCAGATGACGATACAAATTCCAATATTTCAGGGGTGTCTGAAAAATGGCCTATTTTGTTGTGACCGCCCCCCATTAACCCCCTTATTTTAGGCATAAGGGATACCGCAATAGCGGCGCGGGCCTCAGGTTCTTTATGCCCGGCAATCTGTCCACCGAATGCGGGGCCTTCACAGAGTAGCTTATTCAGATATTCAACAGCATCAGTAATAAGTTTAATGGTCAACTCATAACAATTTTTTGCCGTATCTGCCCAGCAAATAATACCATGTCCAGCAAGAATGACACCTTTTGAATCCGGATTTTCCCTTTGAAATTCGCGAAGTTGCATCCCGAGTTCAAACCCCGGACGTTTCCAGGGTAACCAGCCAATTTTTCCCGCCCATATTTCTTCTGTAATCTTCTGTCCACCGGAAGATGCCGCAAGTGCAATCAAGGCATCAGGATGCACATGATCAATATGCTCAAAAGGCAAATATCCATGCAAGGGCGTATCAATAGAGGCTGCCCGGGCATTATTATTGAACACACAATGAGGGAGGTATGAAACCATTTCATCTTCAAACTCAGCACCCTGGTATAATTTCTCAAGACCAAGCAATTTATCCAGATAAAGCGTTGCAAAACCGTCCAGTTTCATTGACCCAATGTCACCGCCGGACCCTTTAATCCACAAGACTTTTGCATCCTCTCCTGTCAAAGGGTCGGTTTCTGTGATTTTAGCAGAGGTATTACCACCGCCAAAATTGGTCACCGTCAAATCAGAACCCAGCAGGTTGGATCTGTAGAGCAGAAGTTCTGCCTCCGATTTCCCCGCGGCCTCCTTGTCAGACCATTTACTTACAGGTAGCGCAAAAAGTCGTGCCGACAACTGGTTATTATTCAGATTTGACTGGTTACTCATAAAATAAAGGCTCCAAAAAAAATGTTGTATAAAATGATTATTATCATTAAAGTTTGACAATTCCAATCATTTATAATTAATAATAATCAAAATTAATCATAGATCTCAAGGAAAGCCATTTGATTATCGTCCTGGATATAGGAAAAACAAAAGCAAAATTAACGCTTTGGACTGCTTCAGGTGAAATGGTTGACCATCGCACACGCCTGAATGAACGGATCGTAACCCAAGATTATATGGCCCTTGATACCGATGGCATCGAAAGATGGCTGGTGGAAAGTTTGCGTGATTTTTCCGCTATGGGGAAAATTACCGCATTATTCCCCATTGCCCACGGGGCCGGATTGGCCGTTATTCGGGAGGATAACCTTATTTTATCCCCGCTTGATTATGAAAATCCCATACCTCAGAATCACCTCGCGGCCTATCGTGAGCAACGGGACTCTTTTTCTGTTACCGGCTCACCTGCCCTGCCCGATGGTTTAAATCTCGGCAGTCAATTACATTGGCTGGAAGCATTAGACCCCGAGATTCTTAAGGAAACAACCCTGCTTCTCTGGCCCCAATATTGGGCGTGGAGATTCTCCGGTGTGGCCGCGTCTGAGGTCACAAGTCTGGGATGCCACAGTGATCTATGGCATCCCAATCGGGGGGCATTTTCCGCGCTTGCCCAAAAACGGGGCTGGGCTAAATTAATGGCACCTATACGTCCGGCAAATGACATATTGGGACCCCTTACGCAAGAATGGGTGAGACGTACAGGCCTGCCGGATACCGTGAAAATATATTGCGGAATTCATGACAGCAATGCAGCCTTGATTGCAGCACGCGGTTATGCAGAAATCGCTGATAATGAAGCAACGGTACTGTCCACAGGAACTTGGTTCATTGCCATGCGCTCACCCGGTCAGGGAATAGATATTGATATTTCAACATTACCCGAAACACGCGACTGTCTGGTCAATGTTGATGCGTTTGGCAAACCCACATTGTCATCACGTTTTATGGGGGGACGGGAAATTGAAACATTAATTGGTAAAGACAACCACAGAATTGATATTAAACAGGACCAGACAGAACTTATCGCAGCGGTTCCACAAATTCTCACTGGAAATATGATGATATTACCGTGTTTTACGCCCGGTTCTGGTCCTTATCCAAAAGCCCGAGGCAAGTGGCTGAGTATGCCTGATAATTGGATGGCCCGTCGGGCGGCGGTGTGCCTTTATGCGGCTCTGGTTGCGGATAAGTCTCTGGATATGATCGGGGCTGAAAAAAGCCTTTTAATTGAAGGTCGTTTTGCCGAAGCCGATGTTTTTGTCAGGGCGCTTGCTACCCTGCGCCCCCATATGAGAATTTATACTACGAATACGCATAATGACGTATCTCGCGGGGCATTGCTACTGCTTAATCCTGAATTAAAACCAATCTCTGAGTTGGTCGAGGTCAAACCTTTAGATAATGATTTGTCCGATTATAAGTCATTGTGGAAACAAGAAATCCAAAAAATGGAAGGGGCAATATCATAAAAATTGCATCCATAACCGATTACCGCGAATTGGCCCGACGGCGGTTACCACCATTTTTATTTGAATATATAGATGGGGGTTCTTTTGCAGAGGTAACTCTAAAACGCAATATTTCTGACCTTGAACAGATTGCGCTGCGTCAACGTGTTCTACGGGATGTTTCCGAATTGGACCTTTCCGTCAAATTATTTGGCCAAAAAGTAGCGATGCCCGTTGCATTGGCCCCCGTTGGTCTTGCCGGTATGAATGCAAGACGCGGAGAAGTACAGGCTGCGCGCGCGGCTGAGGAAGCGGGTATCCCTTTTACCCTGTCAACCGTTTCAGTTTGCCCGTTAGATGAAGTTTGTGCTGGCGTTCAAAAACCAATCTGGTTTCAACTTTATATGATCCGCGACCGGGGTTTTATGAAAGACCTTATTGCGAAAGCCACTGAAAAGAAATGCTCCGCACTGATATTCACTGTTGATATGCCGGTCCCCGGATCACGTTACCGGGACATCCATAGCGGGTTAGCGGGGTCGCCCGGACTGATGGGTGACTTGCGGCGCGGATTTCAGGGAGCAACACATCCAAAATGGGCATGGGACGTAGGCATTATGGGACGGCCTCACCAGTTGGGCAATATTGCACCAGTTTTGGGTGACAATACAGGCATGGATGACTTCTTTGACTGGATGAGGTGTAATTTCGACCCGACAGTCAACTGGAAAGACCTTGAATTCATTCGAAATGAATGGAAAGGCCCATTAATCATTAAAGGCATAATGGACACAGAAGATGCCAAAGAAGCGGTTAATTTAGGCGCAGATGGTATCATTGTATCAAACCACGGGGGTCGTCAGCTTGATGGCGTGCCATCCACAGCACACGCTTTGCCAGCGATTGCGGCGGCTGTTGGCGATCATC
>JAJFIP010000037.1 GCA_021774875.1 Emcibacter sp. | reverse complement strand
CAAGGGGCTCCAATGCTAAGCGTTTTGTTTCCTTTTGCCACTCAGCAGTTGCCCGGTCATCCGGTCGAAAATCGACTTTCCGCACTTCCATCGGGATCGCTCCGCGTGCTGCCAGACGATTGATGGCCACAAAATGAGGATGTGACGGTGCCAAATCACGATACGGCCAGATTAACACGGGCGTTCCTGTCTCAGATGTTCCACACAACGCATTTCGTACTTGCTCCAAGTGCGCTCGATGATGCGGAATTTCTCGTGGCGGAATTCCATGACGCAAAGAAATAGCCGCAGTGGCACCGGCAGCCTGACCGATTGTGACACATTGATCGTGCAAGCGAATTGCCGCGCTGACAATACTGCTGTATCCGACGTTTTTTTGTGCTCCCAGTAGCCCGTCCATTTCTACTGGAACTAAGCTCCTTAAAGGAAACACTGAACGATCACTGACCAGGCTGGTATTGCGTCCCGGTTTTTCATAGTCGATCCAGGGGCCTTGGTTCCCTTCTGTTTTCAAATAAGCACGTCCTGTTCGATGGAAATCGTAATGAAATTGCCAGGCGAATAGACCATCAGGGTACATCACACGTGCAAAACGTTCGCGTGCAGATTTTTTTGTCGATCCATCATTATTCCGACCGTCCTGTTCGCGCATCATATACAGGGCTTTCAGCCGCAACGATTCGCGAATGTAGGGTTTGTGGGGTAGTCGATCGTCAGTTCCAAATTCATTACTGAGTTGAAAGTGTCTGAAACTGTTAGTTTTATCAGGAGCATGTTCATGCACAAAATTTTGCAGATGGTACAACAGGCATAAAGAATGTCGTTTAGCATCCTCAAATATAATTTGCCTTTGCTGGCGGTTCATGAGCACAATATTTTTCTTTGAAGCGCCTGGTTCGGTTTCTTCCAGTGCATCAATCACGTGTTGTGGGAGTCGTTCGAGTGGATAATCCTGGCCTAACATATAATTCAAGAGAATAATCGTTTTGTGATCTTGACTTGTAAAACCATCTACGATTCGACGCACAGTAAAAATCGAAAGTTGCCGCGGCGATACTTTGTCTGCATCAGGCCAATGTGGAATTGATCCTAGTCTCACCGGTCGATCCCATTGAAGATGTTTCATCTTAGAGAGACTGAGTTTTGAAGTACGCACAAAATTACGGTCATCGTAGCGTTCTGGTTTAGGAATTGGTGAATCATTGTCGGATTCTTCAACGATCATCGCCCACGTGATTGGATTCATTTCGTTGGCAGGATAGTTACTTGTATCCAGTGGCGCACTCGGCTCGTTGTAACGTGAACGAGGATCGGCTCCGAATTCAAATTCTGTTCCTGAAACCTGAATCGCCTCTCCCCAGTCTGAGGCATCGATAGTTAACCTGGCAGTGATGTGCAAGTCTGGTTTTTCAGAACCGATGGACGCAAACCAGAGCCCCGTTAATTGCGGATGTTGTTTCTGGCGATTCACATCTGCTTTGACGGGATATCGCTGTGTGATGAGTCGAACTTGTCCGCCGTCGATGTAAGGTTGCAACATTTCTCGAAAAATGGCTTCTGCTTCTGCAGGGCGAAAGGTGGAAGGACCGTGATAAGGACGCCCTGGCATGGGAGAACCATATTTCTGAGTATTGAACGCTTCGATGCGATCCATTAATTCTTTAAACAGACCACTGCGATGGAAGGAGCGTTTCATCGGATGCCAGTCGACCCCCCAACCGACTTTTCCCATGCCTTTATTTTCGTCAACACAAGCTAGAGCTTGTTCGGTGTATTGGCCTCCCAGCCATTCACCATCCAATACGAGCGTGATTGATTTCACCTGTAATCGAGCGGCTTGAATCGCGGCCGCCCAACCTGACTCCGTTCCACCTACGATTAATAAGTCGGTCTTCATTTCTTTGACTTCTGCACGTACCGGAAGACAAAGCGTCAGAAAGATCAAAAAAAAGAGTGTTCGTTGTTTTGTCATCAGTTTATTTTCTTATTTAAGTTCAATCTTTGTGCTGTTTTATATCAGTGGATGTGAGTTCTGACTGTGTATTTGATGTGTTGCTAGCATAATGTTTTGCTCCTCTATCAAGTACAAAATAGACTGCTTTTAATTAAGAAATAGATAAAAACGTCATACATAACCCATTCGTGATGAGATTTCATCGGCATGTTTTTTTACGATTTCAGCAAACTTGTCAAATTGCTGATGCCCGATTCTTGGTTCAGGACCAGTCACCCAAACTGAAGCAATGGGATAGCCACTATGGTCAAAAATGGGCGCGGCGACACAGTTAATCCCTTCGACTTCTTCGCCCCAATCAATAGCATAACCTTGCTCACAAGCTGCTTTGAGTGTGGACTTCAATTTCTTCATGCTCGTAATCGTACGGCTGGTATATTTTTTGAGTGTCAAATTTGCGATGAGCCGTTCTTGTTCTGCTGGAGGCAGGTAAGCCAGCATGATTTTGGCAGGAGCAGCGACATGTAATGGGAAACGCGTGCCCAATTCGACGAGTACCTTAATCGGGTGATTGCTGGCAACTTGTCCCAGCACAACGCCTTCCCGATCAATCAGCCGTCCTACCAAAGTCGTTTCACCCGTCTCGTCACGGAGCCGACGTAACACATCAATCGAGTTCTCCAATAGCTGTTCTGCCCCGGTTCCTCTGCCGCCCAATCCGAGGAACTTTCCACTCAGACGAAATTGCTGAGTTTTTTCATCACGCAGCACATAACCATAAGCAAGGAGGGTGTTTAGTATCCGAAACGCGCTATTTTTGGGGATTTGCAAGGCGACACTCACATCGCTCATTGTGATTCCTTCAGGGCGATCCGCCAGATATTCCACTATTTTGATCGCTCGTTCGAGGTTAGGCACATGATAACGGTCAGTATTTATCTCAGCAGATTTCTTTTTCATTGTTTGTCCTGTAGAATAATGTTTGATATATGGTACAGGTGAAAAATGGCGCTGTCAATTAAAATAAGCGAATTCTGATTTGAAATAGATTTTATGGAAACACATTCAACATGAGGTGCAGTTGATTCTTGGAAAGTTAAATGCGACTGCAATTGTTTCAGAGCGTTTTAGAATTCTGGAAAGCGTGAATGTTGTTAATCTGCCGTCTTGGTTCGAGGCAAGCTACATTCCCATTTGTTGCCGGATTTGATCCATGTGCGGCAGGGGGCCATCCAGATTAATCGATTTTGCCCAGCCGAGTCCTGCTCGATTATTTTTGAGATCCCATCCGTTTTGTTCACAGTACGTTTTGAGTTCCCGTTCTGTAGGAAAACTGGCAATGAGAGTTTTCTCTCGTCGATCAACAACGAGTACTGTGGGAAGGGCCGCAAACTGCATTTGATATAATGTTGCTGGCTCAAATTGATTCGTCACGAAGGTTGCGTGGGAAACCTGCGGGAATTCAAGCCCCGCTAATTGCTCTTCTTTGACAAGAGACTCACTCTGAAAATCCCAAGGGAAAGTGTTGCTCCGAATTTGTGCATAACAGAAGACGAGGCAAACCAGAGGGAGGCTTAATAATGTAATTCGAAGAAACTGAGGGAATCCAGAAATGATTTGTTTGGAATTATCCGAATCAAGGGGCGAACGGCATAAAGTAAATCCCAAAAGACAAATTGCTGCTGGGGCAATGTGAATTAAAAGCCGATTCATGGATGAGGAAACATGCCAATAAGGATTGTAAGGTGTCAGTAAATAGACGACATAGTAACCAGTGAGCTGAATTCCAATTGCCAAAAACATCCACGGAAAAGACTTTCTTCTTAGAAGGATATTGAGCGATAGCAGAACTGGAACCGACCAGAGCAAAAGTCCCTCCGCTTTCCAATCGAACGAGATATTCCACAGATGGTCCCAGATTAATTGATGCCGTTGCCATTCCTCGACTTGGTCAAGCCGGACTAGCAGACTGAAAGAATTGAAAAACACTTCAGGCTGAAGGACTTGACTAATTTCAAACGCCCGCTGAGGCTCGATTAAATCATTCGGCGGTGCCAAACTAAATTTGAACCAAATCAAAAAACTGATGGGAATAAAGACTCCCTGAAGAATTGCAAAGAGAATTGATTTTCTGGAAAGCTGAGAATTGGTATCCACTCTTGAATAAGGCATAAAAATTTTAAGAGAATGAAGTAGGAGTAAAGAGCCAAAAAACGAGACCATCCAAAGTTATCCTTCGTTTTTGACCAACGCCGCCCAGGCAACTACGAATCCACAAATTATCCAGCCAGTTTTGCTTTGCTCACTCTGCGCAAACTGATGCCAGGCCAGGGAAGTGAGTATCGCATAGGACAAAATGAAGTCGAGCGACTTGATTGCATGAAGATAAAGAATAAACGGTGTTCCCAGAATGATGGCAACTGTGAGGTACCCCCACAGAGAATTTCGATTTTCGATGAAACGCCACCATCCCACAAGAATCAACATCCAGCCAGAAAAAAAAGGGATCGTCAAACTGGCAACAGCAAGTGAAGACCGGCTTCCATCCAAACTCCAAAGTGGAACCAATGCCCACGAGAACAGAGGCGGGTAATCGGGATGCA
>JAJFIP010000360.1 GCA_021774875.1 Emcibacter sp. | reverse complement strand
AATGGGCAAATTTCAGATCTAATCAATCTATTAGTGGATGGAGCAGTCGGGGCGGACAAACCAGAAATCCCTATGATGCGACCCGCAACCCAAGTGGGTCAAGTAGTGGTTCAGCCGTGGCAACAGCGGCTAATTTTTGTGCTTTTGCTCTTGGAACTGAGACTGATGGATCAATTATCAGTCCTTCCCATGCTAATGGTGTCGTTGGATTAAAAACTACCCGTGGCTTAATTAGCCAGTCAGGCATTATCCCCATAGCACCCAGTCAGGATACGGTTGGGCCTGTGGGTAGATCAGTCGAGGATGTTGCATTGGCCCTTGGTGCCTGCCTTGGTCGTGATCCTGATGATCCGACAATAATTAACCCAAATGGTAAGTTAGAAGCCGATTATTCTCACTTTCTGGATACTAAAGGTTTAGAGGGTGCAAGAATTGGCATTACCCGAAATTTTTTCGGACTTTATCCAACTGTTGATGCAATTATGGAGAATAGTATCAATAAAATGAGGGAACTTGGCGCGGAAATTATTGATCCGGCCAATATTAAATTATCAAGGAAATTAAGTAAGTCCGTATATACAGTGCTGTTATACGAATTCAAACATAGCCTGAATGCCTATCTTGCAAATTTAGACAACACTGCCCCTGTTCATTCACTTGAAGAATTAATAGCATTTAACGAAAGCCATTCAGACACAATAATGTCCTATTTTGGGCAGGAACATTTACTTAAAGCCCAACAAATGGGACCATTAACGGACCCACAATATTTGGAAGCCCTGGCCGAGAATATTCGCATCTCCCGCAATGAGGGAATTGATGCCACCATAGACGAACATCATCTGGATGCCATAATCACCCCATCCGGTATCCCCGCATGGAAAACAGATGCAATTCTGGGGGATCGTTTTTGGAGCAGCCTTCCATCCATAGTGGCTGTGGCCGGATATCCCAGCATTACAGTTCCAGCAGGATTTATTTCTGGTCTTCCAATTGGCATCTCATTCATTTCGGGGGCCTTTCAGGAATCAACATTGCTCAGACTAGCCTACGCTTTCGAGCAGGCTACCATGGCCCGCAAACCCCCAATATTATGATCAGAACATACTCTAATGGATAAGGAAAAACAGATGGTAAATATTAATCATTCACGGCGAAAATTTATGCGGACAGCAGGCACCGCCGCACTTGCTTTCCCAATGATCAATGTGGCCAGCTTTACAGTCTTTGCCGCCAGTCAAAAGAAATACAGCGCCAAGGTCATAGATCTGGTCAATGAAAATCACGTCATTGATATGCTTTCAACCCCTTTCCCTTTAGGCCCCCTGTGGTTATCTGTTGAAGCGGAAAACCCCAAACAAAATGATATTTTCAAAATCACGGATGAATATTTACAGAAGGTATTATCTTCTGGAATAGATATTTTTCATCCGGCAATGGCTATAAGTGCTGATTCTGTTATGCCTTTGATAGCCAGATTAAATGGACTTGTTGGCGATCATCCAAATCACATACGCCGTATTGGCTCGGTAGCTGACTTTGATGATTTAAAAAAGGGCTTTCGTGTTGGTATAATATTAGGTGCCCAAAATTCTGATCACTTCCATGAGGTGGATGATGTTGACCAATATTATCATTTAGGGCAACGTATCAGCCAATTAACCTACAATAGTCGCAATTTAATCGGTACAGGTTCCACAGATCGTATCGATGGTGGCCTGAGTAATTACGGCGTAGAAATTATTGAACGAATGAACAAGGTTGGCATGGCCGTTGATGTATCTCATTGTGGAGACCGTACAACATTGGATGCAATTGAAATATCCAAAAAACCTGTTTTAATAACTCATTCCAATGTTCGTAAATTATCGGGAGGTCATATCCGTTGCAAAACTGATGACGTCATTAAAAAAATGGGTGAAACTGGCAGTGTTATGGGAATTTCTGCGGTACGTCAGTTCATAAGTGATAAAGAACCGACAGGCATTGAACAATTAATTGATCACATTGACTATGTTTCAAAGCTTGCTGGCATTGAACATGTAGGAATTGGTTCAGACATAGATATGGACGGTTACGACGACATGCCGGAAAAGGCCAAGAGAATCTTGAAGTCCGTTTATCGATCAAGCTATAAATTCCGTGAAAAACTGGATGTTGATGATTTTAACCACCCTAAAAGAACCTTTGATCTGGTTGACGGTCTGATCCGTCGTGGTTATTCCGATGATAATATCCGCAATATTCTAGGTGATAACTATAAGCGTGTTCTAAAAAGTATCTGGACTAGTTAATTTCATTCTTGAAATATAGTTCTTTAAGCTTTCGCTTGATAAGTTTCCCTGTGGGCGTGCGGGGAAGATCCTCCTTGAAGTCAATGGTTGCCGGGCATTTAATTTTTGATATTTTGCTTCGACAATAGGTCTTCAATTTTCTTTCCAGCTCCGGGCCCGCATTGCTCATATCTTTAGGCTGGACAACGGCCTTGACTTCTTCGCCAAAATCGTCGTTTGGAATGCCGAATACGGCGACATCAATCACATCATCATGTTCAATCAATACCTGCTCTGCTTCTTGCGGATAAATATTGACACCGCCCGATATGATCATATCGGCTTTTCGATCTTTCAGGTAAAGATAACCATCCTTATCCAGGTATCCAATGTCACCTAATGTACTCCACCCTTTGGAACTTCGAGATTCTTCTGTTTTTTCAGAGTCATTATAATATTCAAAGGAATTTCCATTGGCAAAATAAATAGTCCCGACCTCTCCGGCAAGGAGCTCATATCCGTTTTCATCAAGAATATGTATTTCACCCATTACTGACTTGCCAACAGATCCTTCGTGCTCAAGCCATTCCTCGCTTGATATGCATGTTCCGCCATTGCCCTCTGTTCCACCATAATATTCCACCAATACCGGCCCCCACCATGCAATCATTTGTCTCTTTGTCCCAACAGAAATAGGAGCTGCGCCATGCATGGCCATCTGCATACTGGATACATCGTATTTTTTCCGGTCTTTTTCAGGTAATTTCAACATTCGAACAAACATAGTAGGCACCCATTGTGAATGAGTGACTTTGTATTTCTCAATTAAATAGAGAGAATAAAGGACATCAAACCCTTCCATAACAATTACCGTTCCCCCGAACCGATGAACCGCCATGCTATAACGCAATGGTGCTGTATGATATAGTGGTGCCGGCAAAAGATAAATCATATCCTGTCTATAGTGAAACAAATCAAAATAAGACCAGGGTTCAGGGTCTTCATCCTCATCAAAAGGATATTCTATTATGGCAGAGATAATACCTTTGGGGCGACCCGTCGTCCCCGACGAATATAGCATATCTGACCCTTCAAACTCATTCTTCACAGGTATAATTGGGAATTCCGAGATGGTATCTTCATAAGAGTTATATCCCTGAGTTATCCCATTAATCATAACTTTCACTTTAACATTAGGAATTTTATCCCCTAATGCTTCAGCAACATCTTGAAGGGCCTTTGATGTCAGAAAAACTTTTGCCCCGCAATCATTCAAAATATACTCAACTTCGGAAACCGTGAGGTATCGACTAACTGCTGTATAATATAATCCACATCTTTGGGCGGCCCATGCAATTTCAAAAAACCGCGGACTATTCTCCATAAAAATGGCTATATGATCACCATTTTTTAGCCCCACATCCCGAAAAAAATGAGCGCACTGGTTAGCGCGCTCTTCAAGTTGCCTGTAGGTTACTTCTTCCCCGCTATTTGCCATAATATAAGCCGCCTTATCCGGCGTTACTTCAGCATATAATCTCGGTGAAAATCGCATATTATCTCTCTGTAATAAATTTTTAGTCCTGCTGACAATCTAATATCCGTTCAGATTTGCATATCTTCTTCTATGATAACTGCTTGAACCTAATGTGACCTCTGCTATGCGGGCTCTTTTAAGATAAAAGCCAATATCAAACTCATCGGTCATGCCAATTCCGCCATGCATTTGAATAGCTTCATTGGATATTTGGTGATAAGCATCATTGACTGTTGCTTTCGCCAAGCTCGCCAATTGTGCAAGGTCATCGCTATTAGTCTCTACAGCCGTCAAGGCCGCCATCACCACAGATTTACAGAGTTCGATATCACTAAACATAATGGCAGCCCGGTGCTGAAGTGCCTGAAAAGAACCAATTAATTTTCCAAATTGCTTACGTTCTTTTAAATAGGCCAAGATGGTATCAAAAGCTTGTTGCATTGTTCCCAGCATTTCTGCTGCAAGGGCAATACGGCCCAGATCGAGAACCTTATATAGCAAATCTCCGCCATTTTTTTCTTCACCCAACAGAGCCGACGCACCTAAAGACACATTATCAAATGTTACATTTGCTGAATTGCGGCCATCCACCATTGATAATCGATCAATATGTATTCCTGAAGTTTCTTTATCCACCAGCAATAATGACAAGCCGGTTAAACTACCGGCTTGATCTGATATGCGGGCGGCTACTATAAAATAGTCAGCTATATGCCCATCAATAACAAATTGTTTAGTCCCATTTAGAAGATACCCTGTATCTGTTTTCTTAGCCTCTACAGAAATATTTTCGGGATCGTGATGAGGGCCTTCATCAACGGCAAGAGCAAGGATACAATCGCCACTTGCGACTTTCGGTAAAATTGTGGATTTTTGTTCATCAGAACCACCTAAGACTATTGAATTAGCCCCTAAGACAACGGTGGATAACAGAGGGGATGCGGTTAAAGTGCGTCCAGCTTCCTCCATAATTATACCTAAACCTTTAAAACCAAAATCAAGGCCGTCATATTTCTCGGGAATATTAATACCCGCCCAACCCATTTCAGTCATATATGACCATAATTCTTTCGAATAGCCAAAGTCATCTTTTTCATCACGCAATTGCCTCAACAGGCTAACAGGAGACTGATCTTTAATGAACTCACGCGCACTATCCTGCAATAGAACTTGTTCTTCCGACAATATCATAGACATTTTTTTCTCCTGCTTACCAAGCTCACTAGCTGTCACGAAGACCAAGCACGCGCTTGGCAATTACATTTAGATTTATTTCTGTTGTGCCGCCCTCAATGGAATTGGCTTTAGATCGCAACCATTCATGTGCCACATCGAGCTGATATGGCGTAAAAGCTTTTCCTTCCCATCCCATGCCTTGCTGACCCATTGCGTCAATGGCAAATTCATAGCGGTCTTTGTTTAATTCAGCCCCGATAAACTTAAAAATGGAGGAGGTCGAACCCGTCGAGCTACCGGCCTTGGTTCCTTCCATAACCCGCTTAAAGGTAAGTTTAAGAGCATGGTCTTTCATCAGTATTTTTGACAGACTATCCCGTACCAAAGGGTCTGATACTTTGCCATCAGACCCGCTACAATAATCTTTGGCAATTTTTCTGACATCAAAAACTTCATCCGATGCAAAAACATCCGCCGAAATATTTTCACGCTCAAATTGCAGCAGCCGATTTGAAACGGCCCAACCATCATTAACTTCGCCCACAACATTCTTTTTGGGCACGCGCACATCATCAAAAAAAGTTTCACAGAATGAGGACAGCCCAGAGATCAGTTTTATGGGGCGTGTGGAAACACCCGTCGATGCCATATCGAAAAGGATCATTGTGATCCCGCCGTGTTTAACTTCGGTATTTGTTCGCACCAATGCGTAAATCCAATCACATTTATCCGCGTAGGATGTCCATACTTTCTGGCCATTGATAATATAATCTTCACCATCCTCAACTGCACGAGTTTGCAAGCCGGCCAAATCTGATCCATATCCTGGCTCTGAGTAACCCTGACACCAGGAAATTTCCCCACGGACAATTTTTGGCAGATGTTCCTGCTTCTGTTCTTCCGTGCCATATTCCAACAATACGGGGCCAATCATCCACAAGCCAAAACTGATCATCGGCACACGGGCCTTAATACGTTTAAGTTCTTGCTTTAAAATATTAGTTTCTTGTGGTGACAGACCCCCACCACCATATTTTTTAGGCCATGTGGGGGCAGTCCAGCCCTTGTTTCCCATTCGTTCCAACCATAATTTGGTATCAGGATTCTTGAATGTAGTATCCCGCCCCCCTATGGTAACCTCATCAGCAACCATAGGCGTACGCATGGACGCAGGGCAGTTGACCTCAAGCCAAGTTCGTACCTCTTGCTGAAATTCATTCAGATCAGTCATAAAGTAACCTCAATTATTATAAATTTTCTTTGTATTGATATTTTCATATTTATTTAAAGCACGCCTGTAAATTTCAAGAATTTTCTCACGCTCCGCTGCTGTTCGATAATGGGCTTTGGACTTAGCCCAAATAATAGTTTTTTTAATCTGATTAGCCAAAAACTTGGCATCCTCCTTTGACCAGACCTTATCATTGCCCAGCTCTATATATATGGGACTGGTGTGGGCCATTGAGGGCACACCCTGAGCGCCCAATGTAAGGTTGCGTTGATATTCAAGTAATTTTGACCCTCTTACCCGGGCGGCTACCCACCCACTTTCTGTGACCTTCAATTTACATATCACTTCGGCCAACTCGATATTTTCGCCAAGTTTCCTTGTGGCGACAACCATACCATTATGGACAATTT
>JAJFIP010000359.1 GCA_021774875.1 Emcibacter sp. | reverse complement strand
GTTATATTTCTTTTTCTGAAAAGACGGCTTCTGCTGAGGTAACAATAGCGGAAACTCATCCACCGGATAGGAAACCAGTTTAAAATTTTCACTTTTTAAATTTTCCCGAACAGCAACAGAATTCACATTATCTGCCATCTGGTAAGAACGCGCCGGGGTAAGGGCAAGATACCGCCTGCTTAATTTTTGCAGGCGGAGCGGCTGTGAGAGATAAGCCATTTCCGCTCTGAGTACTTTAATAGCAGCCCGGTCCTTCAATATACTGGCTGAAAGCTGCATCTTGCGGGCTTCCAGACGTTCCGTTGTTTCTTTCAGGCTATAAACTGTGCCTACTGAAATCAGAACCATTAATATAAAAAAACTTGCTACAATCCTGAACATGTTTCATCTCCGGTATTATTGGTGGGCCAAGGGGAAGCTGTTGTTCTGCTGGCCCCACGAAGTTTTGCCGATCTGGAGCGGATATTTTGCTCAATTTCTTTTTTGGAAGGTTTTATGGCTCCCCGAACAATCATCTTGAATGAAGACTCATTATTACCGCTCTCTGTCTTGTCCAAGGCTTGAGGCAGATGGCGTGACCCTTGCGGGGCACTCCCGCTTCTCTGTTTGAAAAAATTCTTGATAATCCGGTCTTCCAGTGAATGGAAGGACACCACACACAACCGTCCCCCTGGTGCCAGAATACGCTCCGCCGCAGCCAGTCCGCGCCTAAGCTCTCCCAGTTCATCATTAACGTAGATACGCAGGGCCTGAAATGTTCTGGTGGCCGGATGTATTTGTTTTCTACCTTTGATGTAGCGCTTATAGCCCGCCGATTTTTCAATTATGCTGGCAAGCTGAGCTGTCCGCGTAATGCGCTCAAGATTACGGGCTTCAGTAATGGCCTTTGCGATACGGCGGGATTTCTTTTCTTCGCCATACTGGTAAATGATGTTGGCAAGTTTCTCTTCCTCAAAATCATTGACCACATCTTCGGCACTTAAGCCCTGATCACTCATACGCATACTGAGAGGGCCATCATTCTGAAAGGAAAAGCCCCTTTCCGCATCATCAAACTGCATGGAAGAAACACCAATATCAAGCATGACGCCATCCACGGCTTTTATACCCTGCTCACCAACCATGCTGTCCATTTGTGAAAAACACCCCGGCAACATGTGAAAACGACCGGAAAATTCCGCCGCCATTGCCAGTGCAGTCTCCTGAACTGTTGAGTCACGATCGATGGCATAAACAGTACAGTTGGCAGTTTCCAATAATGCTCTGCTATATCCGCCGCCGCCAAAAGTGCCGTCAACAAATATTTCACCATCTCTGGGGGCGGCCATGCCTATTATCTCATCCCCCATAACGGGAAAATGACGCGGGTCATATGCAGGCTGTGCCATCACATTTAGGCCCCCTCACTTTGCGACATGGCAGCATCATATTCTTGCGGTGCCCAAATCTGGAATGTACGACCCAGACCAACGAAAGTCGCCCGGTCAGTTATACCTGCATGCCTTATGAATTCCTGTGGCAGGACAATACGGCCATCGGCATCAAATGAAATCGTAATACTTCTGGATAGAATTTTTGCCGCCGGTTCCGGGGTCAGACTAGGTGAGACCAGCATTTCAAAATTATTCAGCCGCTCACTGATATGTTCCAGATATGAATAATCAAAACCTTCTATGGCTTTACTTACAAGCGAGGGAAATACAGCAATGGTCTGATCATCACCCGACAGGGTTGAACGGAAAGAAGCCGGTACGGAAACCCGACCTTTCTTATCCACCTTATTGGTATATGTCGATGTAAATAATGGCATTCCCAGCCCCGGAAACATTCAATGTTTGATCAAGTAAAAAGCGTCCCTTCACTTCTCCCTTAACTTACTCTTTTGCTCACCCAATGGGATAACATGGTATTATATGGGTAGTCAATGGGATAACATGGTACAGCCTTATGGTTAACAAGCCATTAATCGTGATCGCTAAGGGGAAATTTATCTTATTTTATAAGTAGATAGATACAATTACTCTGCACAGGCCTTTGATCCCGTACGAAAAGAAAAATAATCAGGTTGTAAAATTTATATGGGAAAAGATGGAGATTCTCACAAATTGGCTATATTCAACCTGTGAGACTCGGAACAATCGCGCCAGAAAGAAATCTGGAATAGGGGATTCGGAAGTCATGTTTCTACAAATAACTTCCGAAACCCAAATTGAAAATTATGATTTTGGTAATTTGCTGCCAACGCTGCCTAAAAGTTCAGCAACCTGCCCCGGTGGCAGGCCAAATTTAAGTCCGATATATCCATCCCTGGCCCAAGCGACTGAGGCTGGAATATTTGAACTTTCTTTGACCATTAGCCAGACTTCGCATTCGGTTTGTAGGGGAAGGTCCAGTTTTACTCTGACCCCGGTCAGTGACAGGTCATAAGCCATACAGTCAAATCCATAAACCCCCGTATCCAGCATAGCTTTCAATAATACATGTTGGCGTTCGAATTTCCTGCGGATAACCGCTCTTTCTTTTTTATTGGCTGTACTCATACTCATAATCCACTTTTGTAAAAAGAATGTAACAAATAATTCCAGAGTTATACGCAAGATATATTACGATTGCAAATAACTAATCCTGAAGGAAATTATTTTCATACCACTGAATTCCCAAAGAAAAAAAGCGGTGCAACATATTTTGCGCCGCCCTTCACATATAATATAACCATTAATGGGTCTTAATCTTAACTTAGCCCATTAGCAAGAGAACCTAAACCGGCTCTCACTGATTCAGGATTTTCCAGAAAGCAAAGTCCCAGAAATCCATCCGCAGACCAGATGACCTTGGCCGTCTGTTTTAGCTTGTCTTTAAGCTGAACAAGAACATTTGTTCCCTGTTCAATGGGCACATCCACTTTTAATCGAATCCCACCCAGAGAAACATCATATGCCGTGCAATCAAAATCAAAGCTGCCAATTCTTAAATTAGCTGATTGAATAACAGTCCTTCTGTTATGTTTTCGCATGGAGTTCAGCACAGACCTGACGCCTATACTAGCTATTTTCTTTTCTTTCATTTTCTTTACCATTTGTCCTAATAATATCACAAAACATTAACATTTTAAATCAGCATTCTTAATAAAAGATAAAAATAGATCAATTGTTAATAAAACAGGGAAAATTAACCATATATATTAACCATAATATCCCATAAAATTGATTTTTTATTACTTATTTATCCCTGAGGACGGCTTCACCACGCTCAAGCAAGAGGTTAAAACCGGCACTGTCAATATTGGCCCCGCAAATAATGAGTCCAACTCGCAAACCAGAAAGTCGCGAACGCAGTGGCCCCATGGCTGCGGCAAGGGCGGCAGCCCCGGCCGGCTCAACAGCCAGCTTCAAGTCATAAAAAAGCACGGCGGCGGCGGCGGCGATCTGATCGTCCGAAATTGTAACAATTTCATCAATATACTGCTGACATACTGAAAAGGAATATGGTGCCGACAGGGGCGAAGCCAGGCTGTCAGCTATTGTTGACATGTGATCCAGAGTACATGTTTCACCTGTTGCAAAACTCCGGCTCATGACGGCGGCCCCTTCCGGTTCAACACCGTAAACCAGACAGTTAGGGTTCATCTGTTTGACAGCTGCAGCAACACCGCTGGCAAGACCACCGCCGCCAATGGCAACGATGACCGCATCAAGTGCCGTGTCCTGTTCCATGAACTCCAGTCCTACTCCACCTGTTGCCTCTGTAACTGAATATCCGTCAAAGGGATGGATAAAGGCCCGGCCTTCCGTTTGTTCAATTTCCCTGACCTTTTCAAAAGCCCCATGACCAACAGGGGCCAGAACTATCTCGGCACCAAAGGATTTTGTTAGCTCAATGCGGTAGGGATTAGCGGTGTCCTGGATAACTACCTTGGCATCAGCTCCCAGAATATTCGCTGCATAAGCAACCGCTACCGCGTGATTACCTGCACTTACGGCAGTGACTTTCCGCGCTTTTTCGCCAAGACTCATCATGGTGTTAATGGCACCGCGGACTTTAAAGGTTCCACTCCGTTGAAATAATTCCAGCTTGGCGATAAATTTGCAATCCACCAGACTTTGTAAATATGCGGACTCAAATTCTACTATCGGTGTTTTTTTAACATAGGGAGACAATCGCAGGGCTGCGGCGCGGATTGCTTCTATGGTCGGTGCTTTTTCAGTCATCATGCTTCTCATCTGCCCCTGAGTCCGGACCAAGTATTTACACTTATGCCATTCAACGTCAATGCTTTTTTGCTTTATTACACAGCGTTGTGTAGCAAGTAATTAACCGACTAATTCCGTGCAATTTTGTTGACAAGCAAGGCTATATATACGAAGAAATCAAACATTACAAATATCCTTCACAGGCAAAGATAGATCAGAAGGGTATATATTCGCGCTTAACCAGAACGGAACATATTTATGGGTTTGCGATCTGATACCTTGCTTGTAGTTATATTACTGACCATGCTGACGGCCCTTGGACCAATTACCACAGATTTATATCTGCCCGCCCTGCCAGCCATTCAGGAATTCTTCCATACGGATGTGCCAACAGTACAACTTACACTAAGCGTTTATATGGTAGTTTTTGGCCTATGTCAGATCTTTTACGGGCCACTATCTGATCGCTTCGGGCGCAAACCGGTCATTCTGATCGGTACATTGATATATCTGTTTGGCTCTGTTGTCTGTGTGCTAGCGGCGGAAATAGAAATTCTGATTGCGGGTCGCGTTTTTCAGGCTCTTGGCGGATGTGCCGGCGTGATTCTGGCACGAAGCATGGTCCGTGACATATACGGGCAGGAACGCTCGGCAAAAATTCTGTCCTATATGGGAACCGCAATGGCTTTGGCTCCTGCACTGGGGCCGATCATCGGGGGTTATTTAACAATCATTTACGGCTGGCGGGCCAGCTTCACTATTCTGTTAATATTTGGGGCCATCTGCGTGCTTGGCATAATATTTATCTTGCAGGAAACCAACCAGCATAAAGACCCCCACGCCATTCACCCCAGACAAACCTTGCGTAATTTTGCCTCCCTGCTGAAAGACCCCATCTATACTGGTTATTTGTTGATTATTACATTCAGTTACGGCGGCATATTCGCTTTTATATCCGGCTCTGCCTTTGTCTTTATCAATGTACTGAATCTTAGCGCTGACCAGTTTGGGCTTTGTTTTGCCATAGCTATCGTAGGTTATATGATCGGGACTCAGGCGGGAGGACGCCTGGTTGGTGCGCTTGGTATAGTCCCAATTGTCGGTACAGGTGCTTTAATATGTGCCGTAGCGGGCAGTTCAATGCTGGTTCTGGCCATGGCTTCCGTTAACACTGTAGCTGCAATATTAGGGCCGATGGTCCTCTATATGGCAGGTCTTGGAATGGCCTTTCCAACTGCTCTGGCCGGTCTGATTGGCCCGTTTCCGAGAATGGTCGGGGCTGCTTCTTCACTGGCGGGATTTTGCCAAAATACTTTTGCCGCCCTTGTGGGGCTGTTAATTGCTCATAGCTTCAACATGACACAAATTCCTATGGCAATTGCTATCTGCCTGATGGGGGTCGCAGCCTGGGTCAGTTTCCGGCTTCTGATCAAAGTGGATAATAATCCATAATTCAGCGTGTATTTCTGAATGAAAAGATGCTTATTAGTCTAATTTTAGTAATAATTTCAAAATATTAGTTTGATTTTTCAGACCATCTAACATAAAAGCATATATTGAGTTACGTTGATTCTCCTTTTTTGAGGATATAAATTAGAATCCTACGCAGAACCTCTCTGAGGTATTAGACCCCGTTAACGGTTCTTCCTGTCTGTTTCTAGAGCTTCAATACCGGACTTATACGAACTCTTGAATGCCCTGCATAAACGCGGGAATTATTATATACAGACACTAAGGAAGCTAAAGATGGCTACTGGCACAGTTAAATGGTTTAACACAAATAAAGGATATGGCTTTATCGCCCCCGATACTGGCGGCAAGGACGTATTCGTACATATTACAGAACTGGAAAAATCCGGCATTCGTCAATTGGACGATGGACAAAAAATAAGCTACGAAATAGCAGAAAACAGGGGCAAGGAAGCAGCAGCCAGCATACAGCTGATTGACTAAAGACTTAGTAAGTCTTTTTGCTACTTTTACCCTCTTGATCTATTGAAGAGGCGTCTATTTTTAATGGCGCGCCGCAAGTATAACTGCGGCGCGTTTTTTATTGTCCAGTTCCAAATAATGGCTCCGTCGTTGTCTCCACATGCCCAATAATCATCCTCATCACAAAACTATTTATACAACTTAACCTTTTATTAAATAAATCTAAATTATCTTTAACTAATGTTAAATTTACTGAGAGGTTATTGATGACGACTTTATATTCCGATATTGGTGGAGGGCCTGCTGTAAATGCAGCCGTTGATCTGTTTTATGATAAAATATCCCACGAAAATTCCCTGGATTCCTTTTTTAAAGATATAGATTTCACAACTCAGAGAGGTAAAATGAAAAAATTTCTGACCTTATTGATGACCGGACAGGCCGAAAATTCATCCGACTATATGCGCCGCTCTCATTCTCATCTCAAGGATAGAGGTATGGATGACAGCCATTTCGATACTGTCGGACTATTGTTGAAAGAAACGCTTGAAGAATTAAATGTCCCGAGCAATTTTATTGCCCAGATTTTAGGTGCTGTTGAAGGGCTTCGCGACCCGGTTCTCAATCGATAAATGACGCCTGACTTTATTTCTCCTGCTGTTGCTCCCGATAGGCATCATGGGAAAGTCTGATCAGATGACTGTGGATGGCTTCTACCTGCTCCTCACTCAGAATATCTGAGAAGCCCGCCATGCCCTGAACCTCGCGTTGTCCATGCAGGACAATATCCTTGAAGGCATGGTGTACTTCCACTGACATACGGCGCAGATCGGGATAGCCGCCATTGATATTCCAATGGCATTCCCCGCACGCTTTAACAAACAGAGCCTCACCCATATCCAGCATTTCCTGTGATGCGGTGAGCGCAGGCGGTTCGGGAATCGGGTCAAGGGGCGGTAATTCTTCGGGCAGGGGAACATCGCCGCCGCCAAGCTTAAAGGCAATCAGCCGTCCTTCATTGCCGTATTTTTCAACGGCTGAGCCAACAGGAAAATAACCAAATGGCCCGCCGCCATAACCCGCCAGAACTGCAATATATTGCTGTCCGTCAATGATATAGGCAAGCGGAGCAGCGACGATACTGCTGCCCGTTTGTATCTGATGCAATACCTGCCCCGTATCTGCGGCATAAACCACCAGCAAACCATCGTCCCGCGCCTGTATCACCAGATTCCCCGCAGTGGTCAGTATGCCACCGTGAAAAATAAAGTCGCCAAGTTTACGCTTCCAGACCGGTGCCGCCTTCACCGGATCCCAGGCCACAATAAATCCGCCCGCATCTGCGGCATCAAATTCGCCTATTTCAGACGTTATTGTACCCTCGGTAAAATGTGCCCCCTGATTATTGATGCCTTTGATAAAGGTGAAATTCTCGCGCTTTTCAAAAAGTGCCGGGTCATTCATCGCTGGCACATAAACAAGCCCAGTATTTGGATTATAGGCCATCGGTTGCCAGTTATGAGCACCAGCGGGACTGGGCAGGATGAACTTTGGCTCCTCATCATAAATGGCCTGCGGTAATATTTGTGGTTTGCCGGTTGCCATATCCACGTGGCTGGCCCAGGTAACGGCAGCATATTTTTCTGCGGATAATAATTCCCCGGTAACGCGATCAAGCACATAGAAGAAGCCATTTTTCGGGGCCTGCATCAATATCTTGCGTCTCTTGCCATCTATATTCAACTCGGTCAGAATTATCGGCTGAGTAGCGGTATAATCCCAATTATCCCCGGGTGTAGTCTGATAATGCCAGACCAGCCGCCCGCTATCGGGGTTAATAGCCAGAATACTGGACAGGAAAAGATTATCGCCACCGCCGGGACTGCGTTCTGTCTGCACCCACGGACTGCCATTGCCGGTGCCCACATACAATAGATTAAGCTCAGGGTCATAAACCATACTATCCCACGCCGTACCGCCACCGCCAATGTCCCAACGGCTGTCTGGATCCCATGTCTTAGACGCCATTTCAAGTTCAGGATGCTCAAAAGGTTTTCTGGGATCCCCCGGCACCGTATAGAAACGCCATGCCTGGGTTCCACTTTCCAGATCATAGGCGGTCACATAACCGCGCACACCATATTCGGCACCGCCGTTGCCGATAACCACTTTATCTCCTGCTATTCGCGGGGCACCAGTAATGGCATAGGGGGTGGTCCGGTCAGGAAAGGTATCAACCTGCCAGATAACTTCACCATTTGCCGCATCAAGGGCAAATAACCTGCCATCCAGAGAGGCAGCATAAACCCGACCCTGCCACACGGCAACTCCGCGCGACACAATATCACAACAGGCATTACGCGCCCATTTTCCGGGCACTTCAGGGTCAAAAGTCCATATTTCCTCTCCGGTTTTACCATCAACAGCAAATACTATGCCCCAGTTTCCGGTGAAATACAGCACGCCGTCAACAAATATGGGTGTCGCCTCCAGCCCCCGGTGGGTATCGGTGAAATACTGCCAGGCAAAGCCAAGTTGGTTCGCATTTTTATCATTGATTTTTGTCAGCGGAGAAAAATGGGTTTCGCCAAAATCCCGCCCACCCGTAAGCCAGCTTCCCGGCTCACTGGCCACATTCTGTAACCGGTCGCGATCAATCCAGCCGGGTATATCTTCTTTACTCTCCTGCTCACTGCAACCGCCTACTATCAAATTTAGTGCTATTATCGTCAGGACTGTAATTAAACGGCGCATTGATCTAACTCCCTCATCAAAAATCTTATACATTCTTTAACTTCATGTTTTCAGAATTATGGGAATGATATAATATCTTTTTTTTAAACACTATCGGTATTTAATAAGAAGAGCATGCCTGAACCATTCAAAAATCTATTCAATGAAAAAATCATTTCATATATGGGGAACCATCTTGAACGGGTATGGCCAGAATTCGACAAAGTGGCCTTTGTTGCAATGGCTATAGATAATCTTGAAACTCTGGAACTTAAACAGCGCTCGGCACAGATTACCGATGCCCTGACAGCTTTTCTGCCCGGTGATTTTGAACAGGCCGGCACCATCATGCTAGACAGCCTCGCGCAGAATGATGACAGTGAAGACGGTATTAAAGGTTGGGCTATTATGCCTATGGCTGATTACGCAGGCCTATATGGACAAGAGCATTTTGATATTTCCATGACTTTATTTAAGGAAATGACCAAACGCTTCAGCGCGGAGTTTGGCATACGCCATTTCCTGATAAATCAATCAGAACGCACTCTGGCGGTGCTCAAAACATGGGCCGATGATCCGAGCCACCATGTGCGACGGCTGATTTCCGAAGGTACCCGCCCGCGCCTGCCGTGGGCCATGGGCCTACCTGATTTTGTTGCTGATCCCGCGCCAATCCTGCCGCTGCTCGAAGCCCTCAAAGATGACGGGGAAGAATATGTCCGCCGTTCGGTGGCCAATAATCTCAATGACATAGCCAAAGATCATCCTGATATTGTCGCCGACATCGCCGTACAATGGCTGAAAGACGCCAGCAAAAACCGGCAGAGACTGATCCGCCACGCCTGCCGCACCCTGATCAAAAAAGGCCATAAAAAAACACTTGCCGCGCTGGGATACGGCACCCCCCAAGTCACGCTTGAAAGGCTTGAGATACTAACGCCCGAGGTGGATTTCGGAACGGCTCTGATCTTTGATATGACGCTGACATCAACTTCGGACAAGCCACAGAATTTAATTATCGACTATGCCATCCATCACCAGAAAGCCAATGGCACGACCTCGGCAAAAATCTTTAAATGGAAAGTGATAGAACTTAAGCCCTCAGTAACGCTAAAGGCCAAAAAGAAACACGCCATCAGAAAAATCACCACCCGGGTTTATTATCCCGGAAAACATGGCGTGGAAATTTTTATTAACGGCGTGTCTCTGGCCCAGAAAGATTTCGAGCTGGCTATTTAGTATCTCTCATCATGAACATATATGACCGTTTCATGTCAAAAATACTGTTGCGCAGAGGGACATTTTCAAGGTACTTTGGGTCGGCGAAAATATCATTCATGGTATTTTGCAGATCGCCAACGGACCAGACATTAATCAGATTAGGATTGATATCTCCTGCCATATTCATGGTAACCTCAAAAGCTGGTGTGATCCGGCGCAGGCCGTGTTTGGCAATGATCGGCGTGACTTTGGCAAAATAAACATTGGCATCTGCCGCCGTCTTGCCGTCCTGTAAATAGAGAAGATCGATAAAATATCCTTTGCCACCCGCCAATGCCGAGGTGGCACCAAATGACAAAGCAATGATGGCAGATACCACCGCAATAGAAAACACTTTCATACTTGATTTACGCATTATTATATCCTTAAATTTTTGTCTGATTAACCGCCTTCACAGCAAATTTACTGCGTTGGTGATGAAGAATATAATGTATTAAATATGTAACTCAATAATCATTATTGCTACTTTAGTTTTCAAAAATGAGACAAAATTATGCTGCCGCATTTTCAGCAATGCCACTGCGCCGCAGGACATCAAGATAGACATCAGGTTCAGGACGAACCCGGTAGTTATCGGTTTCGTGGCTCCAGATCACCTTGCCTCCTTCGCCGGTGATAATCACAGTGGGCAGCACAGTTTCGCTATCATAACCCATCATCTGCATCCCCATTGGCAGGCCATTTGGGTTTTCTATACCGAGTATCCGCGCGGCCTGACCATCTTTATCAGTCAGGAAATCAAAGGCGACACCAAATTTCTTAGCCAGCGCAATGGTATTGTCATGGGGCTGGCGCGAGATAAAGGCGACACGCACCCCAAGGTTTTTGATTTCTTCATATTGCTTAATTATTTCCTTGATCTGAGCCATACATAACGGACACCAGTTGCCCCGGTAAAAAATCAATATGGCCGGACGGTCTGTCAGTTGCCGGACACTGACGGTTGCATTATTGACATCCAGAAGTGTGAAGTCAGGCAACGGCTCACCAACATTAATCCTGGCACCCTCTCTGCGGTTTAAAGTTGAGTACCAATAAGAATAAATCAAAAAGCCGCCTAAAGCAGCCACCGCGAGCTGAGGTGCCAATATATCAGCATTATTATTAGACCAGGCCCAAATAGCCATAGTGGCACCAAGTATAGCCAGCCCGATAATAAGCGGAAAACGTTTAGTCGTGCGCGCGACATTCATAAACATCATCAGCCGGCCAATCATCATCATAAAAGGGCCAGTCGTCAGGAAAACCCCGCCCCATGCAACAGGATCTGCCCCCTGATAAAGCATCCACCCCGCATAGCTCATGATGGCCATGACAACCATCATATAAGTGCTGATATATATTGATTTCAAAAGATTCATAAACCCACTCCTTAAGGTAACAATTTACTTGAAGCTGTCAGTATAAATGCTGCATTATAGCGACATCAACCCCTATTATTAAAAGATACAGGTGCAGAATTGAGACAGGAGATGGATTGGGACGATATAAAAATTTTTCTTGCCCTGATGCGAGCCGGTACGGTACGTGTCGCTGCCGAAAAACTGGGGGTCAGCCATTCAACTGTTGCCCGCCGAATTGAAGCCATGGAACAAAGACTGGCCGTGAAATTATTTGATCGCCTGCCATCGGGCTATGTGGTGACCGTTGTTGGCGAAGATATGTTAAAGGTGGCAGAACAAGTGGAGACCGAGCTTGGCGGGCTGGAACGGCGCATACTTGGCCATGATCATAAACTTGCCGGACGCATCAGAGTGACCATGGTCGATGCGCTGGCTGTGGGGCTTCTCATGCCACACTTGAGCGAATTCACCGAAAAATATCCCGAAATTGATCTGGAGATCGACGTAACCTATGACACCGCTGACCTGAGCAACAGAGAGGCAGATGTTGCCATACGATTTGCCCAGAATCCGCCGGAACTGCTAATCGGCAGACGTCTGCTGACCTGCACCACGGCGGCCTATGCCTCACAGAACTATCTGGATCAGCATGACCTGCAAGCCACGGACAAAGCCCGCTGGATTGGCTTTGGCGGGCATGACTTGGTAAAAAAAAGCCAATTCCCCCATATCCCTGTGAAGGGTAAATTCGTCAGTCTGATGGTCCAGCTTGAAGCCTGCAAGCATGGCATGGGCATTGGCATGCTGCCGTGTTTTCTGGCGGAACCTGAACGCGCATTACAACGCCTGTCACCCCCGGCACAAAACCCAAATTTCGATTTGTGGCTCCTGGCTCATCCCGATACCCGTACCAATGCCCGCATCCGGGTTTTCAAAGACTTTATCGCCGAAGCGATATTAAGCCATCGCCAGCTTTTGGCAGGACAGGGATAAATTAAACTTCAACCACTTCCCAATCATAAGTTAGCTTTGCGGCCTTGGCGAGGGTGGCAGAGGCCGAGCAATATTTGTCCATGGACAGTTGCACCGCCCGTTCCACCGCATTCGGCTTCAGGTTTCGTCCGCTGACCACAAAATGCAAGTGAATATGGGTATAGACCTTGGGCATCTCTTCAGCCCGCTGGCCGGATACCTGACAAACACAATCGGTTACGTCACTGCGCCCCTTTTGCAATATCATAACCACATCGATACTGGCACAGCCCCCGGCGCCCATCAGTAGCAAATCCATGGGGCTATGGCCTAGTCCAAGCCCACCTACATCGATGCCGCCATCCATGGTGACCGTATTGCCGGAGGCCGCCTCGCCAATGAAGGTCATTTTTCCGGCCCATTTTACAGTGACATTTTTTTCCATATTCAGTCTTTCAGGGCTGCCTGCGCCGCAGCTAAACGAGCGATGGGTACCCGGTAGGGTGAGCAGGACACATAATCCAGCCCCAAACCATGACAGAATTCTACGGACGCCGGATCGCCACCATGTTCGCCGCAGATACCGAGCTTGATATCAGACCGTGTCGCCCGTCCCCGTTCCACAGCAATTTTTATCAACTCGCCCACACCTGCCTGATCAAGAGTGACAAAGGGATCCTGCTCAAAAATACCGGCATGGACATAATCATCAAGGAAACTGGCGCTGTCATCCCGGCTGATGCCATAGGTGGTCTGGGTCAGGTCATTGGTGCCAAAACTGAAGAATTCAGCCTCATGAGCGATCTCCCCGGCCTGCAAAGCTGCGCGGGGCAGTTCAATCATAGTGCCTACCCGATAATCAAGCTCAGCGCCGGAATCTTCAATGATCTTGTCAGCAACGTTGGTGATTATTTCTTTCAGGATTTGCAGTTCCTTGCGACTACCAACCAGAGGAATCATAATTTCCGGAACGATTGGCTCTCCACTATCCTGTGATACTTCCAAAGCGGCTTCGATAATGGCCCGTGCCTGCATCTCATATATTTCGGGATAGGATATGCCCAGACGACAACCACGATGGCCAAGCATGGGGTTGGTTTCATGCAGGGCATCGGCCCGAAACATTAATTGTACGGAGCTAGTGCCCATGGCTTCGGCAACAGCGGCAAAATCTTCCTTCTGCTGGGGCAAAAATTCATGGAGCGGCGGATCCAGAAGCCGCACAGTCACCGGCAGCCCACGCATGATCGTGAACAGCTCGATAAAATCCTGTTTCTGCACCGGAAGCAATTTTGCAAGGGCGGCATCACGACCCGCCTTATCTTCGGCTAATATCATCTGACGCACATTAATAATCCGGTCCGCGTCAAAGAACATATGCTCTGTGCGGCACAAACCAATACCCTCGGCGCCAAATTCCCGTGCCGTCTGCGCATCAAGCGGCGTTTCCGCATTGGCCCTGACTTTAAGCGCACGGATGTTATCGGCCCAGCCCATAAGTGATGCAAAATCTCCACTGAGTTCAGGTTGAATAGTTTCCACTTCACCGGCCATGACCTCCCCGGTCGAACCATCAATGGTCAGCAGGTCATGATTGCTGATCCTGCGGCCCATGACATTGACCACCCGATTATCCAGATCAATCCGCAATGCCCCCGCGCCAGAGACACAGGGTCGACCCATGCCCCGCGCCACCACAGCCGCATGTGACGTCATGCCACCACGACTGGTCAATATTCCTTCAGCGGCGTGCATGCCGTGAATATCTTCCGGGCTGGTTTCCTGGCGTACCAGAATGACTTTTTTGCCAGTCTTGGCCAGTTCCTCGGCTTCATCCGCCGTGAATACAGCGATCCCGCAAGCGGCCCCCGGAGAGGCTGGTAAACCACGGGTGAGCACATCACGTTCCGCATCAGGATCAAGAGTCGGATGCAATAATTGATCAAGGGCGGCTGGTTCCACCCTTAAAATGGCTTCTTCGCGGGTGATAATCTTGTCTTCGGCCATATCCACGGCAATTTTCAACGCTGCCTTGGCGGTGCGCTTGCCGGAACGGGTCTGCAAAATCCACAGCTTGCCTTTCTGCACGGTGAATTCAATGTCCTGCATATCCCGGTAATGGGCCTCCAGCTTACCAAAAACAGCGGCCAGTTCGCTGTAGACTTCGGGCATGGCTTCCTCCATGGACAGCTTGTCAGACCCGGCATTTTCCCGGGCGACTTTGGTCAGATTTTGCGGCGTGCGAATCCCCGCCACCACATCTTCGCCCTGAGCGTTGATCAGATATTCTCCGTAATAGGCATTTTCCCCGGTAGCCGGATCGCGGGTGAAGGTCACACCAGTGGCACTTGTCTCGCCCATATTGCCAAAAACCATGCTTTGCACATTTACCGCCGTACCCCAGCCACCGGGGATATTATGTATGCGGCGGTAGGTTTTAGCCCTCTCGATCATCCATGAACCAAAGACGGCATCGACCGCGCCCCAAAGCTGCTCATGAACATCCTGCGGGAAGGGATAACCGAGCGCATCCTCTGCGGCTTTCTTGAAGGCACTGGCCACAGTCTTCCAGTTATCGGCACTAAGTTCCGTATCCAGGATATAGCCGTTTTCTTCCTTGTGATATTCCAGAATTTCTTCAAAGTTATAATGATCAACACCCAGTACCACATCGGAATACATCTGGATAAAACGGCGGTAGCTGTCATAGGCAAAACGCCCGTCGCCGCTTTGTTTGGCCAGTCCCTCAACCGTGACATCATTCAGACCAAGGTTCAGCACCGTATCCATCATGCCGGGCATACTAACCCGCGCCCCCGAGCGCACCGAAACCAGCAGGGGGTTTTTGCCATCCCCAAATTTAGCCCCGACAGTTTTTTCAACCTGCCTTAGTGCCGCACTGACTTGAGACTTCAGATCATCGGGATAGGTATCATCATTATCATAATAGTGGCTGCAGACGTCGGTGGTGATGGTGAATCCCGGTGGCACCGGCAGGCCGATATTTGACATTTCGGCAAGGTTTGCGCCCTTGCCACCGAGCAGGTTTTTCATAGTGGCATCGCCCTCGGCATTGCCGTCACCGAATGAATAGACCCAATTTGTCATGATAGTATTCTCAACCCTCTATTTTAGAAAAATCTGCAACGCTGTTCATTGTTGTTCTGATTTGCGCCAGCAGTCGCAAACGATTTTGACGCTCATCCTTATCATCGCTGTTTACTGTAACCTTATCAAAGAAAGCATCTATAGAAGGCCGAAGTGTGGCAAGATTGCCCATGGCTTCCTCGAATTTTTCATCTTCAACAGCGGCTTCCGTCGCGACAGAAACTTGGCCCAGCCGCGCAAATAATTCTGTCTCTTCCGGTAAGCTTCCCGCAGTAGCCTCACCCGTGACGGGGCCGTCCTTCTTCTCTTCCGCCTTCAGAATATTCGCCGCCCGTTTATAACCGGCCAGCAAATTACCGCCCTCATTCGTGGTGAGAAAATTTTGTAACGCCGCCACCCGTGCAAGTAGCCGCACCAGATCATCTTCCCCACCGAGAACAAAAACTGCCGTGATCAAATCATGCCGCACGCCCTGTTCTTTCAGGTGAACTTTAAGACGGTCTGCGAAGAAATTCAAAACTTCCATTGTAACTTTACTTACTTGTCCGCCATATTCTGGATTGATATAGCCATCAATTGTTCCTCCAAGATATTTTACTTTCATACTGTACGCATATTCAATGAATCGTGTTAATCTAACTCGCAGACCATTTTCAATAATCAACCGGATTACTGCAAGGGCAGCCCTTCGAAGAGCAAATGGATCTTTTGACCCAGTTGGTTTCTCATCAATGGAAAAGAAGCATACTAGAGTATCTAGTTTTTCTGAAATAGCGACAGTGATACTCACTAAATCTGATGGGCATTTATCGCTTGGACCTTTGGGGGAATAATGGTCAGCTATGGCATTTGCAACTTCTGGACTTTCTCCCTGTGCTTTGGCATAATATTTGCCCATAAGCCCCTGAAGGTCGGCAAATTCACCGACCATGCCAGACACCAGATCGGCTTTGCAAAGCTGCGCCGCCCGTTTGGCTTGATCGACATCCGCACCAATTAACCCGGCAATATGGCCAGACAATTCTACAAGCCGCGCCACCCGTTCTCCAACGGTTCCAAGCTTGGCATGGAATATAATATCATCCAAAGCTGGAAGGCGGTCTTCCAGTTTGATCTTCAAATCCTGATCCCAGAAGAATTTTGTGTCGGCTAGGCGGGCGCGGAGGACGCGTACGTTGCCGTCAATAATCTTGGCCCCGTTATCTTCCGCTTTCATGTTAGACACAAAAATGAATTTATTGGCCAGCTTGCCGTTCTTATCCACCACCGAGAAATATTTCTGGTGTTTTTTCATGGCACTGGTCAGCGCTTCCTGCGGTACGTCAAGGAATTCCTTGTCAAAGTCACCCATCAGCACTACCGGATATTCAGCAAGACCCACGACCTCATTGAGTAGACCTTCATCTTCCAGCAGATTAAGTCCCGCATCCTTCGCAAGCTTTATGGCCTCAGCATTAATCAATGCTTTCCGGTCTGCGGGGTTGAGCATGACATTTGCCGCCTCAAGATTTGCCTTATAATCGGCAAAGCTGGATACCACGAATATTTCAGGGGCCAAGAAGCGATGGCCCTTACTTTGATTGCCGGACTTTATGCCATCCCCCAGATCAAAGTTCACCACCTTGCCATCCATTAGACATAAAATACTATGCAGCGGTCGCACCCAACGCAGTGACTTACCACCCCAGCGTTGTGATTTTGGCCAAGGGAAATTTTTGATTACGTCCGGCAAAAATTCTGCCAGCACATCCGATGTTTTCCGGCCTTTGCGTTCTATTATCGCATAGAGGAAAGTGCCTTTTTTTTCTTCTCGGATTTCCACCTGTTTGCGGGTGACGCCGGCCCCTTTTAAAAAGCCTTCAATAGCCTTCTGTGGCGCATCGGCGCGGGGGCCACGGCGTTCCTCGGAAAAATCGGGCTGTTCACTATCAAGACCGGCAATATGCAGGCATAAACGGCGCGGGGTAACGTAGCTATCCGCCTGATCAAATTTCAGACCAGCTTCACTCAATTTGCCCGTGACAAGCCGTTTAAGATCATCCGCAGCCTTGGCCTGCATCCGGGCGGGGATTTCCTCGGAAAATAATTCTAACAAAAACTCGGACATTATTTTGTTTCTCCGATAGAAACCAAATAAGCCGCGCAGCAGGCCTTGGTCAATGCCCGCACCCGACCGATATAGGCCGCCCGCTCGGTGACGCTGATCACACCGCGCGCATCCAGTAAATTAAAAATGTGCGACGCCTTGATACATTGATCGTAAGCGGGCAAGGGGTAATTGCCTTGCTCCAGTATGTCAGTGCATTCCGCTTCCGCATCCTTGAAATGCTGAAACAGTCTTTCGGTATTGGCGAGCTCAAAATTATAAGCAGAAAATTCTTTCTCATTTTGCAGGAACACATCACCGTAGCTAACACCTGCCCCATTCCAGTCCAGATCATATACATTATCCACACCCTGAATATACATGGCGAGCCGCTCCAGCCCGTAGGTGAGTTCACCCATCACAGGCTTGCAGTCAAAGCCCCCTACCTGTTGGAAATAGGTGAACTGGCTAACCTCCATCCCGTCGCACCAAACCTCCCAGCCAAGACCCCATGCGCCCAGAGTAGGACTTTCCCAGTCGTCTTCCACAAAACGGATGTCATGGTCAAGGGCATTAATGCCGAGAATCTCCAGACTGTTTAAGTAAAGCTCCTGAATATTATCTGGTGATGGTTTGAGGACAGTCTGAAACTGGTAATAATGTTGTAATCTGTTGGGGTTTTCTCCGTAACGGCCATCTGTGGGGCGGCGGCATGGCTGGACGTAGGCTGCATTCCAGGGTTTTGGCCCGAGTGCCCGTAATACAGTAGCTGCCTGAAAAGTCCCCGCCCCCATTTCCAGATCATAGGGTTGCAGGATGACACAACCCTGCTCTGCCCAAAAAGCTTGCAATTTCAGAATCAGCGACTGAAAGGATTTTTCTTTTTTGGATGAACTGTCCATCTGGATATTATTCTTTCTACGCTTTCGGGCGTGAGCAAATGCAGCATTTATAGCAGGAAATTACTGGCAAGCCCCCCGTCCGTCAAGGATTGATTTCCATCAGCTTTATGGGCCAAATGATATTCATGGCCCTCACCCTGAAGTGGGCCGCTCTGATCCCGTGTTTTAGGCCGCTGTCCAGGACTGTTTTGATATATGCTGTAATTGCCTTCTGTAAAATCATGATATACATTCACGGACTAACCAATAGTCACCTAACAAGTAAAGCAAATGAAACTGATAAAAAAAATAGAAAAAAAGATTTTCGGGAAATATAAAAACCTGATTCAGGCCTTAGCCCCTTTTCCCGGCAAATTGCACCGTCATATTTTTGTGGTCGGGGTTCAGCGGTCGGGAACCAATATGGTTATGGAAATTTTTGACCGCAGCATGGAATGCACTGTATTTCATGACCATGACCCCCGGGCCAATGACAATTATATTCAACGTGACACAGATACCCTGAAACAACTGTCTGATGCGGCGAATTCAGAATTTGTGGTCTTTAAGCCCATGACAGAACTTCACAAACTGGATATTTTCCTCGCTGAAATGGCCCCTGCTCAGGGAATATGGTTATATCGGAATGTGGAAGATGTAGTGAATTCACACCTAAAGCTCTGGACTGGTATGCCCGACTTTCTACGGATATTTATCAAGGACCGTCAGAATAATGATTGGCGAGGTGGCGGCATTTCTGATGAAAATTATGCATTTCTCCAACAGCATATAACCGATGATTTAAATAATGCTTCGGCGATTGCTCTATTCTGGTTTTACCGGAATGCCCAGTTTTTTGAACACCAGTATTTTAGCAATCCAAATATACATATTGTCAATTATGATGATTATGTCACAGACCCTCAAAGACACTTTAGAAAACTGATTAACACACTTGGATTAAAGACTAAACCCTATATGACCCGCCATATTCACGCCAAAAGCATCAGAAAGAACGCCAAGCCACCCATTGATGGAAAAATAATGGATTTATGCCGAATACTGGACCAAAGATTTCAGAATCATTTCAGGCAAATAAAATAATCCTCTATGAAGAAATGTTAAAACTGCATATATATTTCAACTATATTTTGCTAAAAAGATATGGGCAGAAACCAAGTAATGGATAATACGGACAGGGTATGTTTTATGTATCACAAAATAAAAATACTTTTTTTTCATCTATGCAGACTGTTGGGAATATTCTGGCTTTCACGAAGACTATTACACAAGAAGCTCAGAATATTATGCTACCATGGTTTTTCCATACTTGACGAACATGAATTTCGTCCTGGGCTATTCATTGAGCCTGATGTTTTTGCCAGACGTATGCAATATCTTGCTGATAAAAAATATAATATTATCTCACTTCAGGAGGCATACGAGCTAAAAGAAAAAAGGCTTTTTCCTGACGATGCCGTCGTCCTTACGATTGATGATGGTTTCTACAGCGTCTTAAAACTATCTTTGCCCATATTAAGGAAACATAACTTTCCGGCCACTTTATATCTCACCTCATACTATTTTGACAAGAACAGCCCTGTTTTCCGGCTGGCTGTTGATTATATGTTTTTTAAAACAAAAAAGATCAATATTCCCTTAGAGACTCTGGCCATTCCGGGGCTTTTCTCTCAAGACGATTCTGATGCCTCCGAGAAGATAATAACATATGGCATACAGTTGGAAACGGAAGATCAACGCATTGATATACTAAAAAAACTGGGAACCCTGTTGGATGTTGATTATGAGGCGCTTAATGTAAGCCGAATATTAAACCTGATCACGCTGCCCGAAATCAATGACCTGCTTGATGGAGGAATTGACATTCAGCTACACACGCACCGCCATAGATTCCCGACCGACTATGAAACCGCATCTTATGAAATTGAAAAGAATAAAAAAATAATCAATCCCCACCTGAGACAGCCAATGACACATTTTTGTTATCCCAATGGTGTCTGGGGAAATGATCATTGGCCCGTATTGGAAGATCATAAAATCCTGACAGCTACCACATGTGTAACTGGTTTAATAGATTACGATACTCCTAATTACAGTCTGGACAGAATTCTTGATGATATGAGAATATCCCAAATTGAATTTGAAGCCGAAATCTCTGGTTTTAATGAGTTAATCAGATTAATACGGCGTAAATAACCAAATGTATTAAAGGCCAAATCGAGCCCATAGGGAACGGTCTTCCAATGTGGCTAGAATTTCTTCGCTTATTCTGGACTTGCCACTGCTCATGCCAAGCAGACCTTTGATGAAGCCCTTTTCTTCCTTGATCCGTCTGAATTTGGTCTTGTCGCCCAGCTTTTCTTTCATCACCGAATGAATATCACCAATGCCGTCGACCAGACCCAGCTTCATGGCCTCTTTTCCGGCCCAGAACTGACCGGAGAACATGACTTTTTGTGTGCCTTTCAATTTATCGCCCCGGCGTTCTTTGACCAGATTTTTGAAAAACTCATGGATTTCCTTCTGCATATCTTTAAGCAGCTTGATGTCCTTGTCCTTTTCCGGCTGAAACGGATCAAGGATTGACTTGTTATCGCCAGCGGCATAAACCCGCCGCTCCACACCAATTTTTTCTATGGCCTTGCTAAAGCCAAATCCCGCAGAAATCACGCCGATGCTGCCCACAATGGAAGCTTCATGGGTATAGATTTCCTCTGCTGCCAGCGAAATAAGATAACCGCCGGACGCCGCCACATCTTCGGCGAAGGCATAAACAGGGATTTTCTTTTCTTCTGACAGTTTTTGGATTCGGCGCATGATCAATTCGCTCTGCACGGGTGAGCCGCCCGGTGAATTTACCGCCAGTGCTACTGCCTTGACATTATAAACATCAAAGGCCTGACTGATTTTTTCTTCGACCCCGGCCAGATTTAATGCACTGGTAAAACGGCTGCCCGATCCGATCACGCCTTCCAATGGCAGAATGGCAACCACAGGGGCCGGGTTTTGAAAGGGTGGAAACGGAATTTTTGCCAGTAGTTGTCTTATCTTTTTTAGCATGAGTTTATTTCACTTCGCTATATTTAATGCCGCACCATGACGCAATATTGCTTCGGCTTGTGGCGTAAATGTTCCATCTGATGTATGCACAATCAGGCCGGGTTTCAAGGCAATAATGCCTTTACCGCCTTTTCGAGCCTGAATAATTACCCGCCGGGCATCTTTATCCATTGTGGACCAGAGCGGAAAAATAATAATATCCCCTGCTTTACCATGCAGAGCCGCGATGATGTCATCCATACGATCTGCCCGCTGGACAAGGGTCAGATGTCCCAGCGGCTTTAACATGCGCAGGCACAGATGAACCCAGGCTTTAAGCTCGATATGGCTGTCCATATGCGCCACGGCCTTTGTCTCACAGGGCGAGGCAGTGGCGTCATTCTTTTTCAGATACGGTGGGTTGGAGATCACATGATGATAGCTGTTAGGTTCGCAAGCATGGGGCGGGTTTGCTATGTCTCCGGCAAAATATTCTATTCTGTCGCCAAAACCGTTATCCGCTGCATTCATCCGCGCCAGATCCAGCAATTGCCCCTGTAGTTCAATGCCGTGAAAAATATTTCCTGCACTACCGTCCACAGTTCGGGACAGCAGACAGCTGAGGATGCCCCCCGTGCCCGAGCCCATATCAAGAATACGGTCATTCTTTTCATAAGTAATACTGGCGGCAAGAAAAACGGTGTCGGTGGCAATGCGGTAACCTTCTTCCGGCTGATATAGCCGGATCGCGCCGCCGAGAAAATCATCCCGGCTTATGCCCTTTAGCTCCGTCACCTCATTCTAATCCTTTGACGAAATCCACGTCGCCTTTCAGGCCATTTTCCCGAATCAGCCGGATGGCAATTGGAATATATTCTTCCGCTACCATAACCCGCTGACCAATGCCCATTATACCGCCGCCCATCAGACTGGCATGATTACCAAGGACGACAAAAGGCACCTCCTCCGCATCAAAAAGCGCAGAAATCCGCGATATAAGTACGCTATTATCGGTGGCAAATATTTCTATCACACGCTCTTCACCTATAAATGATCAGTAAAATACCATTAATAAACCAAGTTATCTTGACCTTTATAGTCCGGCAAGACTATTTTGCCATAAGAAATAAACTATAGATGTCCCAATCAATCATAAAAACTCAGGGGTTTAAGCATGGGTATCGTCATATCATTTGAAGAACAACAGGCCAAGGCGGATACAGCTCTCGCCCGATTGCAGGCCCTTGTTGCCGATGATATGATCAAGGTTAACCAGACAATCATCCAAAAAATGCAAAGCCCTGTGGCCCTGATTCCCCAACTGGCCGGGCATTTAATTGCCTCCGGTGGCAAAAGACTACGACCTATGCTGACATTGGCCTCTTCCCGCATTTGTGGATATGAGGGCACACGCCATGCGGAGCTTGCGGCTTGCGTCGAATTTATCCATTCCGCGACCCTGCTACATGATGATGTGGTGGATGAAAGCGACTTGCGCCGCGGGTTGGAAACCGCAAATGCCGTCTGGGGCAACAAGGCCAGCGTTCTTGTTGGC
>JAJFIP010000358.1 GCA_021774875.1 Emcibacter sp. | reverse complement strand
CTGATCAGTCGTCGCCTTGTATTGCTGGGGATGTCCTGATGCAGACCGACCTTGAGCTGGGTCATGGGATCCTGATTAAAGTCAAAATCACGGGCAGGAAAATTTGCCAGACCCAGCTGTATTTTCGGGTCGGGCAGGCTGCTCTCTGACTGTGATCTGGCGCGGATGCTTTCTGCGCGAGCAAAGTTAGCTGTAACGCCGGGTTCATCACGGGAAATGGATAAATTGACGGCTTCTGCCAGTGACAGGCCTAGTTCTTGTGCCTGTGAGCTCGATAGATTGAGTGCGAACAACAAAACTATTGCACATGAAGTGTGAAAAATGGACATGATATAAATCCCAAAATAAATCATAATTTGACCGGCTTCACTAAGAAGCCAGCTAGTGATTAAACTTATGGAATTAGACTTGGGGGGGCGGTGAATCGCTGGTAAGACTGATACTGGTCAGATGGTTGGTAAATCTGTCCATATGAGACTGACTTTGTAATTCTATTGTTGAGGCTTGTATGTTTGTGATTGCCACGGACAGGCTTGCGCATGAATAATCACATTCGCCTGTGTCACAACATGACATATCATTTTCAGAATGATCAGTCATACCCTGATCACAATCAATGGACATTTCAGGCGCCATCATATCAGAAGACTCCATCGCCATCGTCGGCAGGCCGTAGGCGATCACCGCAAAACACAAAATGAATATGCGGAAGCAGGATATGAATTTGGTCCAATTTCTTATCATAACGGGACAAATAGTCCTTAAAGTCAGATTAAAGTCAAGGATATTATAGTAAACACCAAAGATTAAGACATGATTTAAGTCAAGGCTGCTTTCAATCTTTCCATGGCTATATGTAATTGTTCAGGCGAGCGGCAATAACACAGACGAAAGAATTTTTCCGACCCTTTGCCGAAAAAATATCCCGGCGCAAGGCCGACTTTGGTGCGTTCCAGTATATCAAGACAGGATTGCCTCGAATCTTCCATACCGTCAATTTCAAAGAAGGCATACATGGCAGCATTAGGTCTCTGGTGCAGGATAACGCGCGGGATTTCATCGAGGGCATCGCAGACAATCTCCATACCACTGCGGCTGTAATCACCCATGAATTTAACAAAATCCTCACCATCACGGAGTGCAGCCATGCCGCCATATTGCAGATAAGTCGTGGTGCCGCTGGAAGTATATTGTACCAGCAATGCCATGGTCATTTGAAGGGAAGGGGGATGCACAATCCAGCCAAGTCTGCTGCCGGTCATGCTCCATGATTTAGAAAAGCTGTTGACGATAAGTACCCGGTCTTCCGGTTCTGAAATATCAAGGAAAGATGGCACCACATGCTGATCAAAGGACATGCGGCAATAGACCTCATCAGATATAATCCAGATGCCTCTTTTGCGGCCAAGTTCAAGAAGTTGTTTCTGAATTTCCACGGGCAGGATGGCTCCGGTGGGATTGCCGGGGGAGGCAAAAAAGATGGCTGTTGTTCGGCCATCGCAGACTGCGGCGACTTTTTCCACATCCAGTGTCCAGCCATCGTCACCCAGATCCATACGGACCGAACGGGTCGTGGCCCCGATCATCTGGGCAAAGCCGGTGATATTGGGCCACGTGGGGTCAATGATGATCACATTGTCACCGGCATTTGTCGTCAGTTGCAGGGTCAGCTGATGGCCTGCATACCGCCAGAGGTCACGGTGATCTGGTCCATGTCCACTGGCTTGGCATTCAGTCCGTTTAAATAGTCTGCCATGACCTGTCTAAATTCCGGAATACCATTCTGGTGGCTGTAAAAGGTATTTCCATCCTGTATGGCGTCATAAATAGCCTTACCGATAAAGTCAGGCATTTTTACATCGCCCTCACCAAACCACAGGGGGATAATTTCCTTGTTGTTGAAGGCTCCTTTGGCCAGCGTGGCAATATTTTCTAGTGGGATAGCCCTAATCTGATCTCTCACGCCATCAAGGGCATTTTGTGGTTTTTTATTAGTCATTATTTTACTCAACTTTGAATTTGCTTAATCTTTCCCGATAAAACGCCCGGTTTGCTGAAATGTCATCACCGAGCACGACCAGACAATAGCCCTGTTGTCGCAGTAATCTGGTTTGCTCAACATCAGAAGTAAAAATTCCGCAGCCAATATTAACCTTATCGCAGGCATCTTTAATTTTCCGGATGGCAATTTCCAGATCCGGATCATCCATTTTCATATCCAGAGACAAGGCAAGATCACAGGTGCCTATGAAAATCATATCCAGACCCGCTGTATTGGTGATTTCAGCTATATTTTCAAGACCCTTACGGGTCTCAATCATCAGGACTGTGACTGTGACCTGGTCGGCACGCTCTTTATATGCTTCAAAATCACGCAGGGGTCGCACGCCACCTGCTGAACGTGTACCAAGGGGAGGGTAGTGTGACCATTCAACCGCCAGAGCCGCCTGATCAGCTGATTCAATCAGGGGAACAATCACACCCTCTGCCCCTGCATCAAGAGCACTGCTGATATGAAATCTTTCGCAATCTGCTACCCGCACCAAAGTGATAAGATGGTCTTTGACCAGACCAATAGCACCCTCCAGACTGTCACGCTGCCACAGGCCATGCTGCATGTCAAAGACAACAGCCTCAGCACCCGTATCCACAGCAAATTCTGTCAGCGGAACTGATCCAAGTGATAACCAAAAGCAGCCAACAGTTTGTTTTTGTCTCAGGGATTTCTTAAAATTCAATGTTTGCTTTTTCATATATATGTAATATCATATATTAAGTCTTTTAGCCATATGATATTAAGCTTGATCAAAGATGATTTCTGCGGCACGGCGGGCGGTCAGAATACAGCCCGAGAGAAATGTACCTTCCAGCGAGCGCAGGCCAGATGCGCCACCGCCACCAAATCCGGCGGCTTCACCAATGGCATAAAGACCTGTTATCGGGCTGCCATCGGCTTTTAGAACCGCACAGTCAAGATTGGTCTGGATTCCGCCCAGGGTTTTGCGGGTGATAAGATGAGTACGTATGGCGAGCAGGGGGGCTGCTTTCGGGTCAAGTATCTGTTGGAATTTACAGGTTCTGATCCTGTCGCCGCCCCATGCACGAAGCTGCGCCAGACGCCTTATCTGATCATCATTGTGGAATTTCGGACCACGGGCAAGGCGACTGTCATATTCTGTGATCTGTTGTTCCATTACGGATACTGATATATGGTCTTTACCTGTCAGGCTATTCATTTTGCCAACCAATTCGGTCAGACTATCTGCAACGACAAAGTCATCACTTGTTTCGACCATCTGGCGCACCAGACTGTCATCGGCCACAAGCAGGTTAAACAGCAGCCTGAGGAATTTCCGATCCCTAAGGTCAGGGTTATGTTCTGCGCCCGATATAGCCAGTTCGCGGCTGGCAATTTTCCAGTTCATCACATGCCAGCTCCACGGCTTTTCCTGCGCCGCCACTTGTTGACACAGATAGTGGGTGTCAAATCCGGTTATCAGCGGCTGGGGGCCAATGCGTCTGCCCTTATGGTCCAGCCACAGCGAAGACCGGGTTGGTGCCAGACTGAGTCCGTGATTGTCAAATTCAGGCTTCGGGTGGGGAATTCCGGCGGCATAATTCCACATTTTATCCAGATGGGTAACCTGTCCGCCCAGTATTCTGACTTGATCATGCAGATGGCCGTCTGCTGTGGGGTGGCAGCCGTTAAGCATCCTGTCCGGCGGATTGCCAGATTGGCGGGGCCAGTTTTGAGTTACTTTCTCAAGATTACCGCCTATGCCGCCTGTTGCAATGATGGTAGTTTCAGATTTGAGAGAAAAGGGCAGATCTGATTCCATATCATGGCCTTCAACAATACCGTCCACATTTAAATTATTAACCCGGTGGTTGAACAGGAGCGTCAAATTGCCGTTTTTTGCTTTCAGCCGTTTTATCAGGGTTTCCATGAGATACTGGGCGGAACCATACAGAATATGATAACGCGGAACGCTGTTGCCGGGCTGGAAAAGTCCTCTTTCAAACCACTGCACAGCGGGCAGGAATTTAACCCCCATCCCGGTAATCCAGTCATGCACCTTTGCCGTGACATTTTCCACATAATGTTCTGCCCACACTTTAGGCCAATGGTCAGCTTCGCCAAATTCAGCAAAATTATGCCAGTCTCTCAGGGCAAGTTCAGGACTGTCTTTGATGCCTGATTTTCTTTGCAGTGGTGTGTCAACAAACATCATACCGCCAAAGGCCCCCTTTGCCAGTCCCCCAAAATTCTGGTGATCCTGAGCGTCTATGATCGTGATATGGCGCTGCTCGCCTCGGTCCAGTAATTCCAGAGCCAATGTGATCCCGGCAATACCGCCGCCGATGATGGCAATGTCGGTTTGATATTTTTTAAGACTTGCCATATTCAGGCCGCACCCTTTCGTGTATGATATGTTATATATTTTATAACAGAAATACTAAAGGAACTGTCATGGATATTTCGATGAATATTTCGGAAATGCATCTGCCCCCGGTGGCAGATCAGGATATTTCACAATATATGGCGGATATTCTGGAACAGCAAAGAGCCGCATTGATGTCCGAACTGCCAGTGACCAAAGCGGTCAGGGTGGATCGGTTGAACCGGGCTATTGCTCTACTGCTGGATCACAGACAGGATTTTATAACTGCGATAAATGAGGATTATGGCCAGCGCACAGAAGAAATTTCCCTTGCTGCCGATGTCCTGCCTTCGGTGCAGGCGCTAAAATATGCCCGTAATAATGTTGGTAAATGGATGCAGAAGGACAGGCGCAGTCCGACATTTCCCCTGGGCCTTTTGGGCAGTCGCGCATGGGTAGATTACCGGCCCAAGGGCGTTGTCGGCATTATCAGCCCGTGGAATT
>JAJFIP010000357.1 GCA_021774875.1 Emcibacter sp. | reverse complement strand
ATTGCTTTCTCTAGCAGCGGTCCCGAAACCTCCACCACATCTTCACACATAATGTCGATGAGCTGCTCAGGTGGATTAGTCAATGTATAAAGGGCAGAAGCAACTTCCTGTCGAGCAGCCAACGTTACCTGATCGAGTAGTTCTTTTAATATTTCGGTCAGCATCCGTATCTGAGCCGCAGAAGCCATCGGTCTTCTTTGCAGGAAAAGATCACTGATGTGGGAGAATAGCAACGTCCTGCTACTTTCTGAGCCATCTTGCGCGAGCGCAATCAGGTTACGAATCCTGTCGTCAAACTGGGCTCTTTTCCGCACTACGAACCTTTTCCCAAACTACAAAATCGTGATTTAAAAAATCAACGCCTTTTATACTTAATCTAACCAAAAAAATAAAACTCTCCGTGGAAAAATATAGCTTTTTTTTCAGCCAAAAGCCAGTTAAAAAAATGCCTGACCATTAGGGGGAAATTACATATTTCATATATATATCACGTAAAAGTGTATTTTATTGTGTGAATTAGTTGATTTATAATATAATCTGTCAAAGTTAAGGAATTTTATTTCGGAATATTTGGTTATAGAGATTAATCACTTAACGAATGAATAATAATAACAAGTGTAAGCAAGCGTCAAGGATCAGGTAGAATGCATCGTGTAAAACTGGATGACATCGATTGTCGGATTTTGGAAAATCTTCAGGAAGATGGTCGAATTACCAATGTTGACTTGGCTGAAAATGTGGGAATTACTGCCCCGCCCTGCCTTAGGCGAGTAAGGGCATTGGAAGAAGCCGGATATATCCGGGGCTACCATGCAGACCTTAATGCAGAAGCCATGGGTTTTAGCCTGACAGTTTTTGCCATGGTTGGCCTGCATAGTCAGGCAGAAGATGACCTCAAGGCATTTGAAAGTCTGGTGGCTGATTGGCCATTAGTACGAGAAACTTATATGCTCAATGGGGAAATTGATTTTATCCTGAAAATAGTTGCCCGTGATCTGGCCCAGTTTCAGAATTTTCTGACCACCAAATTAACCCCTGCCCCCAATGTGGGCAGCGTCAAAACATCCCTCAGCATTCGATGCGCCAAGAAACTGCATGGTGTTCCTATCAGTGGTATTGAGGAATAGCCTTTATTTATAGGTTCTGAACCTAAATAAATTCCAACTTGGTAATTTCATAGTAGTCTATACCGCGAGGAGTTTTAACTTCTACCTCGTCACCAATCCTGCGCCCTATTAAAGCGCGGCCAATAGGGGAAATATATGATATTTTTCCCGCAGACACATCAACTTCATCTACTCCTACGATTTGATATTTGAATTTTTTATCATCCTCATCAGCCATACTGACTGTGGAAGCGAATATTACTTTTTCACCAGAGAGTTCCTTGGGATCAATAACCTCCGAACGGCTTATCTTACCTTCAAGGTCTTTAATACGGGCCTCAATAAAGCCCTGATGATCCTTGGCCGCATGATATTCAGCATTTTCCGACAGATCGCCGTGGGCACGCGCTTCCTCGATCGCCTTGATCACTGCAGGGCGTTCTTCGTGTTTCAAAATTTTCAGTTCCGCTTCCAGCCTTTGATGGCCTTCTGCTGTCATCGGTACTTTTTCAACCATAATGTAATATTTCTATTTTCAGCAACAAAAAATTTCACATACCCTGCCAGTTTACAAAGTATGTCACAGCATCGTCAATCTATGAAAGACTATCTATTCAAATACATAAGATTGAAGGGGTTTAACTTCAAGTGAACTGGATTTCAAGACTTTTATTGCTTCCATTGCAGAAATAGCACCCCTGGTGGTGGTATAATAGGGAATATTATGAACTAAAGCGGTCCGGCGAAGTTCGTAACTATCAGTGATGGACTGGGCACCTTCGGTAGTATTGAAGATCAGATGTATCTCGTCATTCTTGATCGCATCCACTATGTGAGGGCGGCCTTCCATAACTTTGTTGATCATCGTAACGTCCAGTCCTTCATCTTGCAGATAATTTGCGGTACCACCCGTGGCGACAACACCATATCCCATGCCCAATAAATCACGGGCAGGTTCGATCATTTTTTGCTTGTCGCTGTCCTTGACCGAAATAAACACATTGCCCTTCAGGGGAAGAAGAGTTCCTGCAGCGATCTGGGATTTGAGGAACGCTCTGGCAAAGGTATCATCCAGCCCGATCACTTCTCCTGTAGAGCGCATTTCAGGGCCGAGCAATACATCCACACCCGGAAAACGATTAAAGGGCATCACGGCTTCTTTTACCGCCACATGATTTGGTGTGGCAGAAGGGAAGTTAAAGGTGGATAAGCTCTCGCCTGTCATCAGCCGGGCGGCATATTTTGCGATCGGTGCTCCAATGGCCTTGGCAACAAAGGGGACGGTCCGGCTGGCGCGGGGATTGACCTCGATCAGATAAACCACATCATCCTTGACCGCATATTGCACATTCATTAACCCCTTGATATTCAAGGCAAGTGCCAGTTGTTCCGTCTGCCGGTTAATATCCGCAATTACACTTTCCTTCAGGGAAAAAGGCGGCAGGGAACAGGCACTGTCACCTGAATGAATTCCGGCTTCCTCAATATGCTGCATGATAGCAGCCACATGAACTTGCTCCCCATCACTAAGCGCATCCACATCCACTTCTGTCGCCCCGCCCAGATAACGATCAATAAGAACAGGACTATCCCAGGAAACCGACACGGCCTCGGTCATATAGCGTTCAAGAGACACGGTATCATAGACTATTTCCATAGCCCGTCCCCCCAATACATAACTGGGTCTGATCAGGATCGGATAGCCAATTTCTTCAGCGACCTTTACCGCCTCTTCCGTCGTGGTGGCAAGGCCATTATCCGGTTGCAGAAGGCCAAGCTCATTGACCAAATTCTGAAATCTTTCCCGATCTTCTGCCAGGTCTATGGCATCTGGTGACGTGCCCAGAATGGGGATACCCGCATCCTGAAGCGCATGGGATAATTTGAGCGGCGTCTGACCGCCAAATTGCACAATCACACCAACCACGGTGCCATTTTTCTGCTCACTCCGGATCAATTCTATGGTGTCCTCTGCCGTCAGCGGCTCGAAGTAGAGACGGTCTGAAGTGTCATAATCGGTGGAGACTGTTTCCGGGTTGCAATTGACCATAATTGTCTCATAACCACGCTCAGAGAGAGAAAAAGCAGCATGGCAACAGCAATAATCAAATTCGATACCCTGTCCGATTCGGTTTGGGCCGCCACCCAGAATAATAATTTTTTTATTGTCCGTCGGATTTGACTCGCACTCTGCCATACCACCCGCTTCACTCTCATATGTGGAATACATATAGGGGGTTCTGGCTTCAAATTCAGCGGCACAGGTATCAACACGCTTATAAACCGGATGCAAATCCAGTTTCTCGCGCAGGGCGGTAACATAGCCTTCTTTCTCACCAATCAGTTCAGCTAGTCTGGCATCGGAAAAACCAATAGATTTCAAGCGGGACAGTTCAAACCGGCTGTCTGGCAGGCCATTTTTTCTAATGGTAAGTTCCGTATCGGTGATGATCTTTATCTGTTCGATAAACCACGGATCATATTTGGCAATGGCGTGAATTTCAGCCACGCTGATGCCAAGGCGCAGGGCCTGTGCCATGACAAGCAGCCGGTCGTCAGTTGGGCTGGCCAATGCCGCCCGGATAGCATTAGTATCGCCTTGCTCTGGGTCGTAACCCGGTATAGCCACTTCATTCAGCCCGGTCAGACTGGTTTCCATGGAGCGTAGAGCTTTTTGAAGGGATTCAGTAAAGCAACGGCCAATGGACATGGCCTCCCCCACCGACTTCATGGCCGTGGTCAAGGTGGGTTTGCTGCCGGGGAATTTCTCAAAAGTAAAGCGTGGTATCTTGGTGACCACATAATCAATGGTTGGCTCAAAAGACACAGGGGTCGCGCCGGTAATATCATTTTCCAGCTCATCCAGCCTATAGCCGAGTGCAAGCTTGGCCGCCACCTTGGCAATGGGAAATCCGGTAGCCTTGGAAGCCAGAGCCGAAGAACGACTGACTCTGGGGTTCATCTCAATAACAATCAGTTCGCCATTTTCCGGGTTGACGGCAAACTGCACATTAGACCCGCCAGTTTCCACGCCAATTTCACGCAATACCGCGATTGAGGCATTTCGCATGATCTGATATTCTTTATCAGTCAGGGTCAAAGCCGGAGCCACGGTGATGCTGTCCCCGGTGTGGATTCCCATTGGGTCCAGATTTTCAATGGAACAGATGATAATGCAATTGTCGGCCTTGTCGCGGACAACTTCCATTTCAAATTCTTTCCAGCCCAGAACCGACTGTTCCACCAATACTTCCCCCACCGGAGAGGCATCGATACCGCTTAATATAATCTGTTCAAATTCTTCCTTGTTATAGGCAATACCACCGCCGGTTCCGCCCATGGTAAAGCTGGGCCGGATGATGCTGGGCAGTTTGACATGGTCCAGTGCGGTGAAAGCTTCTTCCAGTGATTTGACCACATGGCTACGCGGTGTGGCGAGACCGATCTTGTCCATGGCTTGGCGAAATAAAAGCCTGTCCTCGGCTTTATTGATGGCTTCTTCATCGGCACCAATCAGTTCAACATTATATTTTTTAAGAATACTAAGCCTTGATAATTCCAGCGCAACATTCAAGCCCGTCTGACCACCCATGGTCGGCAGCAGGGCATCCGGGCGTTCTTTTTCAATGATCTTTTCGACAAATTCAGCCGTGATAGGCTCCACATAGGTGGCATCAGCATTGTTTGGGTCGGTCATGATGGTTGCCGGATTGCTGTTGACCAAAATCACCCGGTAGCCTTCTTCCTTCAGGGCTTTGCAGGCCTGAGTGCCAGAATAATCAAATTCACAGGCCTGACCGATGATGATCGGACCAGCACCGATAATGAGAATGGAATGTATGTCTGTACGTTTAGGCATTATTCTCGATCATTTCCATAAAGCGGTCAAAAAGATAGTGGCTGTCCTGTGGTCCCGGGCTGGCCTCGGGATGGTGTTGGACGGAAAAGACTGGCCTGCCCTTCAGTTCAAAACCGCAAAGCGTTTGGTCAAACAGGGAAATATGGCTGATTTTTACCTTCTCCGGCAAGCTGTCTTTATCAACCATAAAACCGTGATTCATTGAGGTAATCTCAACTTTTTCCGTGTTATAATCCATCACCGGATGATTAGCGCCGCGGTGGCCCTGATGCATTTTCTGCGTTTTGGCACCAATGGCCAGCGCCAGCATCTGATAACCCAGACAAATCCCGAACAAGGGAATGTCAGTTTTTAGCAGCTCCTGAATGACCGGAATAGCATATTCTCCGGTAGCCGCCGGATCACCCGGCCCATTGGATAGAAAAATCCCGTCCGGCTTATAGGACAGAATTTCCTGCGCCGTTGACGTTGCCGGAACCACTGTAATCCTCGCTCCAGTGGAGGCAAGACAGCGCAGAATATTCCTCTTGACACCGTAATCAACCGCAACCACATGGGCCTTTGACCTATCCTGTTTCTGATAGCCGTCTTTCAGAGTCCAGCGAATTTCATCCCACTGATAACTTGTCGTGCAAGAAACCTCGACAGCCAGATCCATGCCTACCAGACCCGGCCAGTCCTGAGCTTTCTTAATCAATGCCGGAATATTGAATTTTCCGTCCGGAGCGTGGCTGATGACCCCGTTAGGAGCGCCATTCTCGCGGATAGTGCGGGTCAGTCGCCGGGTATCAATGCCACATATACCCACCAGCCCCTGTTCCAGACACCAGTCATTAAGATGTTTCCGGCTGCGGAAATTTGACGGCGCAGTAATATCTTCCCGGATCACGAGGCCCCGGGCTGCAGGCTTGGCACTTTCCATATCCTGATTATTGGTCCCCACATTGCCCATATGGGGAAATGTAAAGGTTATGATTTGCCCGGCATAGGAGGGGTCGGTCAAAATTTCCTGATAACCTGTTATTGATGTATTGAAACAAACCTCGCCCACAATATCTTTTGCTGCGCCGATACCGTATCCCCAAAAAACAGTCCCATCTGCAAGGACCAAAACAGCAGTTATGTCCTTGTGTGGTGGGGTGGCGGTTTTTTCATTATCGGTCATATTATTTTTTCGCTTCAGGCGGATAATCTCAGATTATAGCAGTCCAGACGCATGAGGTAAATTGTGCGGAACATAAGTGAAGTGCCGTTCAAAGTCAAGTGAATCTTTAAGAAATTAAATCGTTTAGAATCAATGACTTAGCTAATAATTAGCTGTTGCAATCTGGCCTCTTTTGCGGTAGAGTCTCTGCTTCCTAAAAGTAAGGGCCGTGGATAATTAAATCACAGGGTCAGCATTTTTATGAAAAAGGATGTGATAACAATATGTTGCGTGATCAGCTTACCGCCGCCATGAAACAGGCAATGAGGGATAAGGACAAAAAACGTCTGACAACAATCCGACTCATCCTGGCAGCCATCAAAGATCGGGACATTGCTGCCCGCACAGATAAGAATTCTACCCCTGATGAAAATGCCGTCGTTCTCGAAATACTGACCAAGATGATCAAGCAACGTAAAGAGAGCTTTGTAATTTATGAAGAAGCGGGTCGGCTGGAGCTTGCACAGCAGGAACAGGATGAGATGGAAATCATCTCGGAATTTCAACCCCGACAAATGCCGGATGATGAAATAGGAACCGCCGTCAGCGAAGCTATTGCGGAAACGGAGGCTTCCGGGCTGAAAGATATTGGCAAGATCATGGCACTTCTTAAAAGCAAATATGCCGGACAGATGGATTTTTCCAAGGCCAGTGCCATGGCCCGGTCCACACTCTCGTAAAATTCACCTGATTTTTCTCTTATGGAGTGATGAGAATACATGGGGTTTACGCCTGATTTTCTGGATGAAATAAGAAACCGCATTCCGGTCAGCGATGTCGTTGGCAGGCGGGTAAAACTGGTGCGCAAGGGACGGGAGCATAATGGCCTTTGTCCTTTTCATAATGAAAAAACACCGTCTTTCACGGTCAATGATGACAAGGCTTTTTACCACTGCTTTGGCTGTGGAGCCCACGGTGATGTGATAAAATTTGTCATTGAAACCGAAGGACTGAGCTTTCCGGAATCCGTTGAGCGTCTGGCTGGACAAGCCGGGCTGGAAATGCCCGAATACACCCCGCAGGATGCCGAACGTTCACTACAGCGCAAAACCCTCTATGATGTGATGGAGACAGCAGCCAAATGGTTTGAAACCCAGCTTGTCGCGCAGGCAGGCGCAGAAGGTCTGGATTATCTGACCCGCCGGGGATTAAGCAAGACAACCTTGAAAAAATTCCGCCTTGGATTTGCCCCCGAAGGTCGGTCGGCTCTGAAGGATGCCCTGCTCAGCCGGGATGGCATAACAGAAGACATGATGGTTGAAGCCGGACTGTTAATCAAACCGGAAGATGATGGCCCCCATAATAATAAAAATACTGAGAAGCCAAGCTATGACCGTTTCCGGCAGCGGGTAATATTCCCGATTACGGATCGACAGGGGCGTGTGGTTGCTTTCGGTGGACGGGCATTGCGTTCAGATGCCAAAGCCAAATATCTCAATTCACCGGAAACCCCGCTGTTCCATAAGGGCCGGTTACTGTATAATCTGGCCGGGTCCAGAAAATCATCTTATGACAAAGGCCGCGTTTTGGTAGCTGAAGGCTATATGGATGTGATCGCCATGGCTCAGGCCGGATTTACCAATGCAGTGGCCCCGCTGGGAACCGCTGTGACCGAGGAACAAATAGCGGAACTATGGCGGCTCGCCCCTGAGCCTCTCATGTGCTTTGACGGGGACAAGGCAGGTATTCGCGCCGCCCAGCGTGTTGCTGAAAAATCACTGCCACTGCTTAAGGCCGGATATTCTTTACGCTTTGTTCATTTACCAACTGGTGAAGACCCGGACAGTTATATTAGTGGCCATGGTGAACAGGCTTTCCGTGACCTTCTGGAAAAAGCGCAGCCCCTGATAGATATCCTTTGGCATATGAAGACAGGATCAGTTGAGGCGGACACGCCGGAGCAACGTGCAGGACTTGAAAAATCCCTGTCGGAAACCCTGTCGGAGATAAGCGATAAAACCATTCGTGGTTATTATGACAAGGCTTTTCAGGAACGGCTGTCAACGCTCCTGGGTGGCGCATTTACCCCGGATCACTCACTGGAGAATCTGGCCAATAAAAAGAATCACTTTGATTTTTCACCAAAAGACAGTGACAGGTGGAATAAAGCAGGCAGGAATAAGTCCCTGCCGGGGGTAAAAAAACTTAGAGAAACAGGTATTTTTAAGGGGCCTCAAACCGCGGGTATCAAGCGTGAAAGGCTACTGATTCTAACGGTTTTGAACCATCCGTGGTTGTTGAAACAGCATCATGAGGAATTTGCTACCATTATTTTCGAATCAGTGGAGCTTGACAAGCTACGGTGCGAGATAATAGATGTATCACTTCGCGAATCGGACCTTGAACATAAGAGCCTTTATAGCCATCTGTTTAAAACAGGATATGGCAAGGCATTGGAAGTCATATTTAAACAAGGTGAATTTAAAGCCGAATGGTTCGCATGGCCGGACGCTGCTCGACAAGATGTGGAGCAGGGATGGTTTCATGTGGTCAATCGGTATCGTCGTGTTTCAGACCTGGAAAAAGATTTGAAAGCGGCGGAAAAAGAACTGGCTGAGAATATGACTGAAGAGGTATATAACCGTTTTCTGGCATTGAAAACGGAGCTTGAAAATGCCAAAGGTAATGAAGCCAGTATAGATGGATATGGGAATGCCTCGGGAAGAGAAAAACTTTCCTGAGAGCGAGATCGTTTGTTTGGCATCATGGTGCCTGATATTTAGGCGATCCAACGGGATTTAAGGTTCTTTAAATATGGCTGAAAAAGCAGTTAAAACTGAAGAAAAGACAGCGTCAAAACAAGAAGATTCTACAGACAGTCCTGTGATTGAATCTTCTGAAGCTAGTGTTAAAAAAATGATCGCTGCTGCAAAAGAGCGGGGATATATCACTTATGATACTCTGAATGCGACCCTGCCCCAGGGCGAAATGTCATCGGAAAAGATCGAAGATATTATGACCATGTTGTCTGAAATGGGCGTAAATGTGGTTGATGAGGCAGACAGCGAAGATGCTGAGGAGACCCCGGCAAAAGAACCCGCCCCTAAAGCCGCAAAAGATCAGGCGATAGCAAAGCCCGCCGCCAAAGCTGCTGCTGACCGTACCGATGATCCGGTCCGTATGTATCTTCGGGAAATGGGTAGTGTCGAACTTCTCTCGCGCGAAGGCGAAATTGCCATTGCCAAGCGTATTGAGGCCGGACGGGAAACCATGATCTCAGGGCTTTGTGAAAGCCCACTCACCTTTCGTGCACTGGTGCAATGGGCCGAAATGCTCGAAGAAGAAGAAATCCAGCTACGCGATGTGATTGATCTTGATGCCATGTATGGCATTGATCCGTCAGAAGGAAATGCCCCAACTGCCAAGGAAGGGGAAACCGAAGAAAAAACTGAAGAAAACTCAGATGAAGCTGACGAAGAAACCAGCTCAGAAACAGAAAATGGTGAGGAAACCTCTTCCGAAGAAGGTACAGACGAGGATGAAGACGAAGACGATGATGATGCTGATAATACAGTCTCCCTTGCAGTCATGGAGGTGGCATTAACGCCACAGGTTCTGGAAATATTTGGTAATATCCGTAAGGTTTACAAAAAATTTGCCAAACTGCAGGATGCCCGCCATGAGGCCAGCCTGAAAAGTGAAACACTTGCCACCGCACAGGAAAAACGTTACCGGAAACTTAGTGATGAACTGATCACCCTGATGAAAAGCCTGCGCCTGAATAACAACAGGATTGAGGCTCTGCTGGAACAGCTTTATGCCCACAATAAGCGGATGATGGCATTGGAGGGGAAAATGTTTCGTCTGGCAGAACGTTATAAAATCAAGCGTGACGCTTATCTGAAAAATTATCAGGGTCGGGAACTGGAGCCGGGCTGGGTTGATGCTGTTGCCGGAACCACTGGCAAGGGTTGGGCTGACTTTGCCGGGAATGAACGTGAAATCGTAAATAATATGCGTGGTCAGGTGGTCGACATTGCCCAGGAAGTAGGTCTTCCGGTTGGGGAGTTCCGCGTGATCGTCAATATGGTGCAGAAGGGTGAAAAAGAAGCCCGGATTGCAAAAAGGGAGATGGTCGAGGCCAACCTGCGACTGGTGATTTCCATTGCCAAAAAATATACCAATCGGGGCCTACAGTTCCTTGATCTTATTCAGGAAGGCAATATTGGCCTGATGAAGGCCGTGGATAAATTTGAATATCGTCGTGGCTATAAATTCTCCACCTATGCTACCTGGTGGATCAGACAGGCCATCACCCGTTCCATTGCCGATCAGGCCCGGACCATCCGAATTCC
>JAJFIP010000356.1 GCA_021774875.1 Emcibacter sp. | reverse complement strand
GCGTTTATCATGCTCTATATTGAGCTGATCCAACAATTTTTGACCGGAATCCGGCATGATAAAACGGATAAGTATACCAATCTGACGTACTACCTCTGCCGTGACGTATAGAACGGTCCCCATACGTTCAGGATCGGTTTTTTTCAAGGCCCAAGGCTCCTGACCGGCAAAATAGACGTTACAGTCCCCAACCACCTTCCAGATGGCCTCTAAAGCCTTGTTAAAGGCCTGACGTCCCATTAATTCCCGGACTTGCGGTAGCAAACTGTCCACGGCTCCCAGAATTTTATCATCTACCGGGCTAAATTCTCCGACCTGTGGGATCTGGGCATCACAATTTTTATATATCATGCTGAGCGAGCGTTGTGCGAGATTGCCCAGATCATTGGCTAGGTCAGAATTGATGCGGTTAATCATCGCCGTGCGGGAGAAATCACCATCATTGCCAAAGGGAACTTCCCGTATCAAAAAATATCGCACTTGATCAAGACCAAATTCTTCTACAATTTCAAAGGGATCAATAACGTTGCCGAGGGATTTGGAAATTTTTTGTCCTTCATTGGTCCACCAGCCGTGGGCGAAGACCCGTTTTGGCGGTTCAATTCCGGCAGCCATCAGAAACGCGGGCCAATAGACCGCATGGAAACGCAAAATATCCTTGCCCACCATATTGATGTCAGCCGGCCAGAATTTGCGGAATTTTTCACTATTCACATCGGGATAGCCTGCTCCGGTCATATAATTGGTCAGGGCATCAATCCAGACATACATGATATGCCTGTCATTGCCCGGAACCGGCACACCCCATGAAAAACTGGTGCGGGAGACAGATAAATCACGTAATCCCCCTTTAACAAAGCTTTTAACCTCATTCTTGCGGCTATTGGGCAGAACAGTTTTCGGCATATTTTCATACCATTCCAACAATTTGTCTTCCCATGCGGATAGTCTGAAGAAGTAGCTTTCTTCTTCCACCCATTCCACAGGTGCACCAGTGGGAGCAAGCTTTTCACCGCTTTTGCTCTCAGTAAGCTCTGTTTCTGCGTAATAGGCCTCATCGCGCACAGAATACCAGCCAGCATATTTATCCAGATAGATATTACCGCTGTCTTCCAGTCTTCGCCACAGGGCCTGACAGGCGTCTTTATGGCGTGCCTCTGTGGTGCGGATAAAATCCGTATTGGAGATATTCATGAATGTAGCCAGTTCACGGAAATGCTGAGAAACCTCATCACAGAATTCTTGCGGGTCTTTCCCTTTGGCTGCGGCTGACTTTTCTACCTTCTGGCCATGCTCGTCCGTGCCTGTCAGGAACATGACTTCAAAACCATCCAGTCTTTTGAACCGTGCCATAACATCACAGGCCAGCGTGGTATAGGCATGACCAATATGAGGTATATCGTTCACGTAATAGATTGGAGTCGTGATGTAAAAGGTTGGTTTTGCTGTCATTTTAAAAAAATACTCTAATTCAGTCTTTGCGTTATCAGGGTCAGGATATTCAGGATTACCTGCTTGTGATCCAGATTAACCCTCGCCATTTTGTCAGTTATCTTTTCCCACAGCTTGGCCCAGTGATCAAGGGGTATTCTTTGCCCAAGCTGTGTCATAAGTTCAAGCTCATCGGTTAGTACTGGTTTTACAGGACTTGTCTCATATTTTTCAAGAGCAGCGGTATGGCGGATCATGCGGCTAATGAAAGAGGTCAGTAATTCGCCAAATAGCGCATATTTCTGTTCGGCCTTTTTAAGGCTGAGGCTACCTGCCAATTTATGTGCCAGCGGGACATCAAGATTTGGCAAAGTGGATAATATTTCCAGCAACTGAATATATAAGTCCAGCCCCTGATGTTCCACAAGGCTAATGGCATAGCCCGGACTGCCGTCACTCAATATGGCATAACCATTTATTTCATCGTCATTAAGTTCTGGGTAATATCGTGCCAGTATCTCGCTAACAGTTTCAACCTCAAGGGGACTTAGGCGCATTTTCCGGCATCTGGAGGTCACAGTAGGAAGTAATTGTCCCGGCGCATGGGCCAGCAGGAAAAGCATCACATTTTTTGGCGGCTCCTCCAATATTTTCAATAATGCATTTGCTGCAATGCGGTTCATTTCATCGGCACTGTCAATGATTGCTATCCGCCATCCCCCGTCCAGAGAAGTCAGAGCAAAGAATTTTTGCAAATCCCTCACATCATCCGCAATGATTTCGGCTCTCATTTTGCCTTTATCATTTGTCTGCCGTTCAACGATGGCCAGACCACCATGACCACTGGCCGTGATAATTTTATTTATACTGGAATCCGGATCAGTATCAAGTGTGGTCAAAGGGATTTTTTCCAGAGTATCCCCGAACAGGCCGGGCCCTTCATCATTTTCCGGTGGATTATGTAGCAGGAAACGTGCCATTTTATGGGCCAGTGACGCTTTGCCAATACCGCGTGGGCCAGTGATCAGCCAGGCATGATGCAAGCGGCCAGAATTATAGGCATCCAGAAACATCTGTTCCGCAATTTCATGGCCCTGTATGTGAAACCCTTGAATATTATCTGTCATGGGTTAAGACCAAAGGTTATGGCTACCTGATGCCAGATATTATCCGCTACCTGGCTGATTGATCCCTCAGCAGTAATAACCCGGAACCGATCTTGATTTTTATCTGCGATTTGTAAGAAAGCCTGACGCAGACGCTGGTGATACCCCTGCGCCATCTTTTCAAAGCGATCTTCGCGCTTGTCTTCGGATATATCGGCTTCGCGCGCATTGGCACGGCGTAGTCCTGCTTCCGGGTCTATGTCCAAAAGAATGGTCATATCAGGCCAGAAATCATCTGTAGTTATGCGGTGGATTTCCTCAACAACAGAGGCTCCCAATCCATGCCCTGCCCCCTGATAGGCAAAAGTTGAATCCGCGTAACGGTCGCATATTACCCACTTTCCTGCTTGCAAGGCGGGCTGTATAGTTCGTTTTAAATGATCGACGCGCGCAGCATAAAACAGAAGAACCTCTGTCATGGGAACCCATTTGTCAGGATTTCCTGTTAGCAATAATTGGCGAATTTCCTCGGCTCCAGGTGCCCCGCCTGGCTCCCGCGTCAGGATGACATCTTTGCCCTCGGTTATCAGGCGATCCCGCAACAGTTTTACCTGGGTCGTCTTGCCCGTGCCTTCTCCACCCTCAAAGGAAATGAATTTTCCCTTACTCACTGCCCGCTGACCCCATCAATAGATAGTTGAAAGCGGCTTTCAGGCGGCTGACACCACCCAGCTTGGAAATATCTGCCCCTGCCACAAGTGGTAATGTAACCGGCTTCATATCCTTGGCTGAAATTTCCAGTGTGGCAATGGGCTGACCCTTGGCTATGGGGGCGGGTATAGGCCCGGTATAGACAATTTTGACTTTCATTTTCCGCCGGTCCTGACGGTTAAGGGATAGGATCACATCTTCTTCAATAACCAGTGGAACCTTGCCATTCATTCCAAGCCAGACATTGGCAGTATCCACTATATCCCCGGCTTTAAACAAAGCGTAAACACTAAAATTTCTGAATCCATAATTTAACAGTCTTTCTGCTTCCCGTGCCCTTGCGCGGTTACTTTTGAGCCCGTTGAGCACCAGAACCAGACGACGGCCATTTTGTACCGCAGAAGCAGCAAGACCATAACCACCGCCCTCGGTATGGCCAGTTTTCAGGCCATCGGCAGAGGACATGTTATAGAGTAGAGGATTGCGGTTATTCTGTGAAATATCATTAAAGGTAAATTTCTTTTCCTTAAACATGGGATAATAATCAGGAAATTCCGTAACCAGACGCTGGGACAGGATAGCCAGATCACGGGCAGACATATAATGTGCTTCATCAGGCCAGCCATTGACATTGGCAAAATGAGAGTCCTTCATACCCAGTTCCTGAGCCTTTTCGTTGCTCCATTCAACAAAAACTTCTTCGGACCCGGCCATGCCTTCGGCCAGAACCGCACAGGCATCATTTCCCGACTGGACGATCACCCCCATAAGCAGATCACGAACCGTAACTTTTTGCCCGGCTTTAAGGAACATGGTTGAACCTTGCAAGCGCCACTTGCGCCATATATCATCACTGACCACGAATTCGTCATCCAGTAAAATATTGCCGTCCCTTAATCGCTCAAAAGTGAGATAAATAGTCATGAGCTTGCTCATTGAAGATGGCGGCATGGCCACATCGGCATCCTGTTCAAAAAGCACAGCCCCGGTGGCCCCTTCAACCATAATGGCGTGCTTGGCTTGTGTCTTGATCTGGGCAGATTGTGCCGTTGCCAGTGTAAGAATTAATATGGCAACCCCGGTAATGCTATTTAGTATAATATTTTTCATGATTATTTTTTCAATAGTCCCTAATGATACGAGCCGTATTGTGACCCAATGATAATATTCTGCCAAGTATAATTTCTGCTAATTCCACAGTTGGATGCGGTCCGACCCGGACACGATAGAGGTTCTGACCGTTTATATCCACCTTATCAATTCTTGTACCACTGATATGGTGGACAGCATCGACTATTTTTTTCGCGTTTTTTTCTTCCGCATAGGCGCCAACCTGAACATATATCTTTTTAGCTGGATCTTGTTGTTGGTCAGGTTCTTTTGTCACAAAAACTGTTTTCTGAGTTTGAACCGCAGGGGTTTTGCGTGGGCTAGGTTGTTTTCTAGCCAGAGTCTGTCTGGGCAGTCCCCCGCGCGGACCATTTACTGCCTGTACCCTGACCTTGGTTACGCCCTTCTTTTCAAAGCCCAGCAATTGCGCCGCCCGGCGTGAAACATCAATTAGTCGATTTCCAACAAATGGCCCCCGGTCATTAACCAGCAATATCAACCAGCGGCCATTATCCAGATTGGTCACCCGAACGTAGCTTGGCATGGGTAAAGTGGTGTGGGCAGCAGTCAGAGCATTCATGTTAAAAATATCACCATTAGCGGTTTTCCGCCCATGGAATTTTGACCCATACCAGGATGCGAGACCAGTCCTGTCATAATGCGGATCAACTTTCGGGCGATAGACTTTCCCGGCAACCTTATAGGGCTTGCCAACCTTGTGGATTGGGTTTGGTGTGCCGGAAGACTCAAATGTACGATTAGACGAGCCACAGGCTGCAAGAGATAGGCTAAAAATTACGATCAGAAGTTTGTAATATATTCTCATTTCAACTCTTCCGCCAGTAAACTGACCCCAAGGGCATAAAAATTTGAACAGTTATAGCTCAATATAGCCCTAAAATTTTTATAGGTTAAAAAGGCTGGACCATCTGGCCCCGCCAACATGATCAAGGATGCTTTGAAATCAGGATCTGCCACAGTAGGTAAATCGCTGCCATAAATGGTTCTTAGTCCCATTTCCTGCCATTCCGCCATAGTAAATTGCCTGCTGTGATCCTTTAACGCCCGGCGGCAGTATTTGACGTCTTCGGTTTGGCGCACTTTTTCCCACAGTCCATCCACATCTTTGGGCAGCATAACCTGTCTGCCCCATGTATGCTCTGATTGCCAGCCATGTTCTTTCAGATAGTTGGCAATAGAGCCAAAGACATCCGCAGTATTATTCCAGATGTCCTTTTTCCCGTCACCATCAAAGTCATAGGCATAGGCGAAAAAGCTTGAGGGCATGAACTGCCCCTGCCCCATGGCCCCGGCCCAGGAACCTTTGAAGTTATCTATGGTGACGTGGCCTTCCTGTAAAATACTCAGGGCCTTGATCAGTTGGGTGCGAAAATACTTTGGCCGGCGCATGTCATACGCAAGGGTCACCAGCGAGCGGATCACATTATGATCACCTGAATAGCTGCCATAATTGGTTTCCATACCCCAGATACCGGCAATGAACCTCTGCTGTACACCTATTGCATCAGAAACGGTCTTCAAAACCTTGGCATTTTCTGCCACTTTGATTCTGCCATTTTTGATCCGCGTCTGACTGACCCTTTTGGAAATATACTGATAATAAGTCTGGGTGAATTCAGGTTGATGGCGATCCAGTCTGATTACCTTCGGATTTGGCTCTACGCCAACGAAAGCTTCATCAAATGTCGCCTCAGAAATGCCTTTTGTCAGGGCTTCAGCCTTCAGATCATTCACCCAGTCAGAAAAAGACTGTGGGTTATCGGGCACGATTTTTTTTTGAGCCGAAAACGCGCTTGCTGAAAAATTCAATAATATTAGTAATACCAAGAAAACAGTTCTAATCACACTTCGCACCCTTGCCTATTGTCCATATATGATAAATATATACTCTTACTGATAATTAATTAAAGCATAATGTCGATAAATGATGACAATATAAAGGCATTTTTTAGATCAGTATAGTTTAAGCTCTTGACCTGCTAATCCTGATCGGCTAAATCCTGTTCTCACATCAATTTAGCTAGATTATCCTGATTATGGAGAGGTGGCAGAGCGGTTGAATGCACCAGTCTTGAAAACTGGCGTGGGTGCAAGCCCACCGTGGGTTCGAATCCCACCCTCTCCGCCAGACCTATTTCGTATTTAATATCAATAGCTCACTCTGACAATTTTTAGGTTTTCCAACCGTCCACAAAACGTCCACACGGACACTTGGAGATTGGCCTATTGGCACTTGTAAAAAGAGGTTCGAATTACCACTTCAGAAGACGAATACCAAAAGATGTTACTGTATTGATAGGCTTGACTGAGGTCTGTAGATCGCTCGGGACAAGTAACAGGGCTACCAACAAAGGAACCAGCAAAGATAGGTTTTTAGAGGAACTTAAGGAATGTACAAGAATTGCTCAAAGTTATGATGAACTCATTATAAAAATGAAACGATCGGCGAGGGTTTTCTTTTGGTGGGAGGCACTAGTACCAATATTATTGTTTATTTTTGCTATCATTTTCATGTGTGCCAGGTATGAAACTATCATTGAAAGTCCACATAACGCTACACACGACCAAATTTCGTGTTATAGTAATATCTATTAACCAATTGGAAAAACAAAGGAAATCAGGATATCTGAAAGAGAGAAGTGAGCTTCCTACCCTTTCCGCCAGATATTTTATATAATTTACCAAAATCAGATAATGGGATCCATTGCAAAAATGTAGAGTTCCGGGTAAATTTTTATTTGCAGAAATATTTCAGATTATGCGTTGTGATAAGCTTTTCAAATTTTCCAACTTTATTCTGGCGGCAGTAATTTTCGGCCAGATTTAATATAATATCCAAGTTGTCTTCATCGCTACTACTAAGTAATTCGGTATTCATATTCAACAATTGGACTAAGGTTTCTTCTTCTTTTTCAAGTTGTTTAGTTAGCCCGTAAAGTGTGGAAAGCTGCTCCAGATACCTCAGATACTTTAATTTTTCATTTCTCTTATTCCCAATAGTAGAAATATTTTCCAGCACTATGGAAATTGCTTCGTTGTATTTTTTATTGATGAGGAGAAGCTTGTAATAAAGATGACGACTTGTCAGAGTTGTTTTATGTTGTAAGCCGAGGTATTTTTTTGACAAACTGTAGGTTTCAACCACTCTTGCAGCTACTTCTTTTAGGCGGTCTGCTTTATCATAATATAGGTTTAGATTCTTAAGCTGATTAATATACCTTGCATCACTATGCTGGTCCAGGGCATCACTGCCTCGCAACATTTCTTCACCATACTTGATTGCCAGTGTCCACCTTCTCTGGTGAGCAGCCCTCTCCGCTTTTAAAATAACTTTACCTAATTTCTTCTCGGTCCAGTAATTCTGGTCTGCCTGAACCGGAATAGAAAATAAACTGCCAGTAAAAATGAGTAACAAATAGATAATAAACAGAAGTTTTCTTATCATATACATCCATCCCATATTTTTTTCTCCCACTATAGTATCTTTTTTGCCTGCTGAAAACCCATCGTTTTTTTTATGAAGTGGGTTTGGGAATTTTTATTGGTAAAAATTTAAAAATTATGAGCTTTTTCGGGATTATTATTAAAGCTAATCGTTAGTAGTATAGAGGTTACCAAGATTCCGTTGTGGAGACGATTTTCGGATAGCGTTGTTTGTATGGGCAATTAGAGGTATAAAGGGGGTAAGGAGACAGATCAACGATGTTACTGGAAGCAAACATATCAAGGCGGGTGCATGACAAAAAATCATCACATGCCTTCTCTGCGCCAAATAAACATATTGGCCAGAATATGAAGATTTGCCCTCCAGAAAAAACGCGTGTTTTTATTGAGACTCTTTATAAAAAACACTGGAGTAGCCTGTGTTCCTGGCTACGCGCTCGTTATGGCAATGGGCCACCTGACCCGGAGGATTTGGCACAATCTGCTTTCGAAAAAGTTTCTCGCTTACAGGGGCTAGAAGATATGAATAACCCTCGCGCTTATCTGTTTACGGTTGCAGCGCGTAACGCATTGGATGAGCTTCGTGGGTTGGCTGTACGCCGGAAATATATTCATCAGGTGATGATACAGTATGGCGATGTAGTCGAAGAAATAACACCGGAACGTGTTTGCGGCTCAAGAGAAGAGATTAAAGCTCTATCCGAGGATATGAAAGGGTTAAGTATAGTACAAAGGGAAGTGGTTATGAGAAGCCGCTTGCTAGGGCAAACCTATACTGAGATCAGCAAGCAGACAGGATGGAGTACCTCCGCCATTTCCCGGCATTTGCAAGACGCTATGATTATTTTTAGTGAAAATGCTCGTACCCGGGAAAGGGATATGGACCAAAACAACTTCGAATTTAAAGAGAATACTACTGGATTTGACAATGACTAGGCGCAAGACAAAAATAATTGATTTTCCACCTTCTTCCCAGGCTATCCCTACTTCTACTGGACAGGCAGCTAAATGGGCTGCCGATATGTATGCGGATGATGTTACAGAGAGCAAACGGGAGCAGTTTTCCATTTGGTATGCGGAATCTGAGGAAAACAGGACAGCATTTAAACATATTGAGCAATCATGGGCAGTTCTGGATTTTGTGACACTTAATGACCCGGAACTTGATGCTGAGCTTGACGCTATAGCCCGGAAAACAACCATGCCTGTGGCCAGATTATTTTCAAGAAGGATGGTAGCATCAATCGCTGCAACTTTATTGGTTATTGTTGGAGCCTTGACCTTGTTTATGCAGGGTATGGTACCACCCGAAAACCAGCGCTATATGACTGCTATCGGTGAGATCAAAATGATCGAGCTTGCAGATGGGTCCAAAATTACCCTTGCCGGAGAGAGTATCTTCGAGACAAATTTCTCTAATATTCAGCGAAAAACCACGCTAATTGACGGACAGGCTTATTTTGATGTGATGCGTGATCCTGAAAGGCCATTTCTGGTTCGCACTAATGGAACCGAGATCAGTGTTCTGGGGACAGAGTTTGACATCCAGAAAACAACAGCCGATGTCCGTATTTCAGTGACGGAAGGTGTGGTGGCGGTTGCTGACGTCCATAAGAATACTGCCCCAATACAAGAAGTGGATGTGGAATTAATCAAAGCTTCACCAGTAAAACTGAATATTGGCGAGCAGATATATGTTGCCTCTGATGGCTCACACAGTACTATTACTTCCTTTGAGCAAGACAGCCTGCTGTCATGGCGCGAGGGTGTACTGGAATATTACAATGATCCTTTATCGCGGGTTATTGAGGAAGTAAATCGCTACCGCCAGATAAAAATCACTCTTGCCGATGATAATCTGGCAGATATGCCGGTAACGATTGCCTTCGCCACTGATAAAACAGATAATCTTTTTGAAGGGCTTGAACTTACAGGAATTGTTGATGTCATACGAACACCACAAGGTATAACCATTCGTTCAAAATGATCTGCTCTTAAAATAAAAATCATAAAGTAATAAAATATTGGGAATTTTCCGGGTGCTGAGCGTTCTTGTATATGAGGGTGTGGGGTGGCGTTTAACTAAAAATGTTAAATGACGATAACTGTATCCCTCGTTTTTATATAAAAATATTAATCGGGAGATATCAAAATGATTAAATTCTTAACAACAAAGCAAAAATATCGGGGTCTTAGCCCTGCCGCATTAAAAGGCGCCGTGTCTGCGCTTGCGCTTTCTTTTGCAATTTCTAATTTTTCCGGGATAGCTGTATCTGAAGCGGCTTCATCGGATATTTCAATTCAGTCACAATCCTTGCATAAAGCAATATTGACCTTATCACGTCAAACTGATGTGACAATATTTGTCGATGGTAATCTGGTCGAAGGCCGAATAGCACCAGAAGTCTACGATGCCGCAACATTGGAAGATGCCTTGGTTCAAATGCTGTCTGGCACCAACCTGACATTCAAGCGTAATGAAAATGGTGTTTATGCCATCACAGAAAGAGTAGGTTTCCAGGCCATTTCTTATACTTCTGATGCCGGGTATGAAGCCAGACTCAACGAGTATGTGGAGGAGGCAGAAAATGATACCGAAGATGAAGTTGATAGGTTGGGCATTGATGAGGTTATCGTAACCGCATCCCGTCGTGAACAGTCTTTGCAGGATGTACCGGCTTCAATCACTGCGGTAAATCCGTTGGAATTCACTTCTAGTGGTTTGACCTCGCTCGAAGATATAATCGAATATACCCCGGGATTTAATGTCACTAGCGTTGGAACACGCGGCAGAGGGTCTATAACCGCACGCGGCGTTGGACAACTAGGCTTTACGGCTGTGGTGTCTGTTTATATTGATGACCTGCCCTTAACCAGTAATAGTGGTTTTGCTGCCGGCGGAGGCCTGTTTTTTGATGGCCTTCAAGGTGATATAGAAAGGATTGAATTAATTAAAGGGCCACAAGGCACGCTGTTTGG
>JAJFIP010000355.1 GCA_021774875.1 Emcibacter sp. | reverse complement strand
GTGGGGACTTTTGCCGAATTTCTTGTTCATTTTCTTGGCCCGGATATTCCCTTGCGCGATAAAGGTCGTTTGAATGTGGATGATCTGGTGGGAAGTTACCGTCATGAATACAGGGCTTACGGCACGATGGAAGAAATTCTGGATATGTTTAATGGGCAGGATGGCGTAGCAAATGTTGAAAAAGCGGGAGAGAATGAAATTCTCATAAACGGGCAGGGACCATATACCCAAGTTGGTAAAGGCGTTTTCTGGAACGGTGAACTTGAAGGAACGAGGATAACGTCTTTTGGTCAATCGGCCCTTTATGCTTTTTCATGGGATCCAGATGAAGAACGGTATTTTGCAACACCCCGATTTGCCATTGATCCCTTTGTTAAGCTTGGCACATTTGATAATCCCAGATTCTATGACCAGCTATTAATGATTGGATTATTGATAGCCTTAACCGGATTACTGGCCTTAGTCTGGAAAAGATCAGAAAATGCCGGTGAAAAACATACGAAGCGAACAGCGATCATGCTACCCATTGTGATTATTGCCATTCCGCTTTCCCTTATGGCGGGCTATCCCGAAGGTGAATCACTTGCCAGCCATCTGCTTCTGGGCGATAGTTCCCATTATATCGTGGCCAGTATTTTATCCAATATCCTGTTCCTGATGGCAGTGGCCCTGATTTATTTTACTTATTTTGCGTGGAAGGATCAATACTGGGGCGATGGGGTTCGCGCAACAATTACCAGAATTCATGTAAGCCTGATTGCTATTGCTGCTTTTCTGGCAATGACTGCTTTCTGGTTCTATAATTTTGTCGGCTTCAATGTCCCATAGGCGGGGGGCTTCATAGAGAGCGGGCTTTTTTTATGATTTAAGTTTAAGCAATTCCCTTGAGGTTGAAATATATCCAGGGTCTGGATTCTTCAACATCATGCTCCGGTATTGAAGTAATGTGATCGTCTCAACAAGATGCTCAACACTGATGGCGGCTTTTTCATAATTTTTACTGCGATGGGTGGCATAAATTGCATATAGTGCCTGATCCAGCATCCCGCCGATAGAGTATGTCACCATTACCACAAGCTTGTCATCGATTTTTATTTTCGTTCCGTGCTCCAATATTTTTCGATAACAACCGGTAATATCGGTCAGAAAATCATCCCATAAAAGCGAGATTTTTGGCATGGTTTCACTCAGTTGCATTAAAGTGCGGTGTATGCCGGAATTTTCCTTAAATGTTTTAGCAAACCATATGTTAAACCGATGCAGAGCCTCATATGTATCTATCCCTTTGTCAAATCCGGGCATGATCTGACATTGGATCTTAATATATTCCGATAGAATATTGAATATGATGTCTTCCTTGTCCAGAAAACGGGTATAAAAAGTGCCTTTGGCAAGTCCGGCTTCTCTGCAAATGGTGCTGATACGCATATTGTGATAGCCAATGGTATCAAGTAACCTGACAACAGCGGCTTTTAATTGAGCCCGGGTTTTTTCAGGGCTGCGGTTTCCATGTTTGTTTATAATGACCTGAAGGTGGTCATTATACTTGATTACAAAACTATCACTGAGCATATTTTTACTTCTTTTATTGGAAATTATTAAAAAAAAGAAATTTCCTGTTAAATTAATTTGTGCATATTATATAGATTAATGTGTGAAAATTCAATGGTTTATGTGAAGATATTTACTAATTGCCATCCTTCTATACTTAACTACAGAGCAATGAAGGAATAAGGTAGAAATTATTAAAATAACTGACTATTTAGTCATTAATGCTTTAAATATTCTTTTGCATCTTTATAATATATTGGGGTAGAAATTATTATTATCGTGTATATTCTCGAATGGGATAACGAGGAATTTGGGTGTGCCAAAATTTGATGCAAATATAACTTTTATGTTTTGTGAATATCCGCTTTTGGAGCGATTTGAAGCCGCACGGGCAGCTGGCTTTTCGGCTGTCGAATTATTAATGGCCGAAGATGTTCCTTTCAAAAGCCTTGCTAAGGCGGCTCGCATGGCTGCTATTGATATTGTGTTATGTAATGCCCCAATGGGGGATTTAATAACGGGTGGATCAGGATTGTCGGCTGTTCCCGGAAAACAACAGCACTTCCGTGAGGCGATTGATCAAGTCAGTGAAATGGCTTCCGCGCTCAATTGTCCCAGAGTGCATATCGGTCCATCCCGGATGCCAGACGGGGTCAGCAGAGAAAGATGTTTTGAAACACTGGTGGAAAATATTGTCTATGCCGCTGATTTTCTGGTAACTGACGGCGTGCAGTTGCTGGTCGAGCCCCTCAATGTATATGACATGCCTGATATTTTTCTATCTGATCTGGACGAAACAATGCGTGCAATTCGGGCTGCAGATCGTCCCAATGTTTCTTTGCAATTTGATATTTATCATCAGGCGAGGATGGGTGCAGATATTATCAAACAGTTGCAGACTCATATTGATCATGTTGGCCATATTCAGTTCGCTGATGCACCGGGTCGGGCAGAGCCGGGAAGTGGAAGCCTTGACTTCCAGGCCATCTTTGCAGAGATTGACAGGCTCGGCTATTCCGGCTGGGTGGGGGCGGAGTATCAGCCTTCAGGCAAGACCGGAGACAGTTTGCAATGGCTGAAACACTATATTGAAGTGGACAAATAAATGGATAAACATCAGAAACTGGGGTTCATTGGACTGGGTTTAATGGGTATGCCGATGACGCGACGTCTGATCGAAGCTGGTTATGAGGTTACAGTCTGGAATCGTAATCTGGCAAAGACCGAGCCGATGATTTCTCTTGGTGCTCACGGCGCATCAACTGTTGCTGAATTGGTAGCACAGAGTGACATCGTTATGCTGTGTGTTTCCAATACTCAGGCGGTGGAAGCCATTGTCTTTGGGCAGGGCGGCATCGCGCAGACAGCTAATTCACAACAGATTCTGGTGGATTTTTCCAGCATAGACCCTCAAGCGACACGGCAGTTTTCTGAGCGTCTTGCCAGTCAATGTGGAATGCAGTGGCTTGATGCCCCGGTTTCAGGTGGTGTAGCGGGTGCAGAATCCGGCACTCTTGTTGTGATGGCTGGTGGTGATAGGGCAGTAGTTGACAGTCTGCGGCCCATATTGATGCACCTGTCTCAACGTGTCACCCATATGGGTCCAGTGGGCAGTGGGCAAACGACCAAAATCTGTAATCAGTTATTGGTCAGTTGCAATATACTGGTCATGGCGGAAGTGATGGCACTGGCAGAAAAAGCTGGCGTCGACAGTAGCAAAATTCCTGCTGCCCTGAAAGGGGGTTTTGCGGATTCTATCCCCTTGCAATTGACCGGGACTCGCATGGTCAATCGGGATTTTGACGATATAAAATGGCATGTGAAAACCCTGTTAAAAGACCTTGATATGGGCATGAAACTGACCAGTGCCCTTGGGGCTTCCGCACCGATGGCGCAGTTGGGCGCGGCCTTGATGCAGGATTATGCTGATACGGGCTATGCGGAAAGGGATCCCTGCACTCTTATTGAAGTTTATAATAAAAAATAATGGAATAATATGAAGGAAATTTAATGAGCCAGACTACGCTTCATCGCACAGTAGATCTTAAATCAGCGGTTTTTATTCTAATTGGTTTTATTGTTGGGGCGACCATATTCGTATTGCCCGGGTCACTGGCAGTGGACGCGGGTCCGGCAGTATTTCTGGCCTATATCTTTGCTGGCATACCGGCGGTGTTTGCTTGTTTTGTTATGGCGCAGGTTGGTGGTGCTTTTCCTACCAGCGGGGCCGGTTATATGATCATTAGTAAAGTTTTGTCACCCTATTGGGGCTTTATGTATTTATGTATTATGGTGTCGCTGGTCGGATTTGTCGTGCCATTGGTCGCTTTTGGTTTTGCTGATTATTTAAAGCATTTTCTGCCCTGGGCAGATGTCAGGGTAACATCAGCCCTGATTGTTGCGTTTTTTATTTTTATCAATTGTATGGGGATGAGTTTATCATCTATTGTCCAGACCATACTGGTCCTGTTCTTTCTGCTTGCGTTGATTATTTTTGGGTTTGCAGGTTTGGCGCAGGGTGATACACAATTACTGCAACCCATGTTTCCCAATGGTTTTTCTCCGGTTATACTCGCAGCTATTACGGCTTACTTTTCCTACGCCGGAGTATTCGTAATTGCCGAAATCGCCGGGGAGGTAAAAGACCCCGGAAAAACCATTCCCCGCGCTATCCTGATTAGTTTTGCTGTGATTATATTTGTCTATACGTTAATACCGCTTAGTTTGGTGATGACGATGCCCTGGGCATCCTATGGGGAAACTGATATGGCAGTTGTTACGGCATCGAAAATGTTATTGCCCTCCTGGATTGTGAGTTTCATTGCTTTTGGTGCGCTTTTTGCCGCCGCAACGTCAATCAATGGCCTGTTAATGGGATTGAGCCGTGATTTTTTCATGGGGGCCGCGACCAAACAATTTCCAGAGTATTTTGCCAAAATCGATAAACGTACAGATGCTCCGGTACGGGCCGTCCTTGCTATGGGGGCTTTGTCAATGGCGGGTGTTCTCGTGGGGGGAAGTATTACAGAATTTGTTCAGGTCGCCGTATTGGGCCTGATGTTAACGCAGGTCGTTACCGCTATTGCCGTGTTGAAATTGCCAAAGGTGTTACCGCAGGTTTATCAAGACTCTCATTTCAAGCTGGGTCGCCGTTCCAGAATATTTTACAGCTGGGGCACAATTATTTTTTCTACCGGTTTCTTTATTTTTCTGGCTATGAGCAGCCTTACTGCTGTGACAGTAGGGGCTGTCTATTTATTAATTGCCAGCATTTATTTCAAGAAAAGAAATAACGTCGTAGCTTTGGGTATGGATAATTCAAATGATCAAGATTTTTCATAATGCAGCTGTACTGCGCAGTAGGGCATATCCGGAAAAGTTGAAAAATACCCTAAGTAAAGAGGGAGCTCATCGCGCCTTAGGGGAAATCAGAAAGTGGCCCCGTTATCAGGCCATGCCCTTGATTGAATTACCTGATCTGAGCAGAAAGTCAGGTCTGGGCCAGATATATTTTAAGGATGAATCTGGTCGTTTTGGCCTTAAATCTTTTAAAACTCTTGGCGGTGCTTATGCGGTTTCAGAAATTTTGAAAGCTGAAATAGTATCTCAAACCGATAACGCACAAGTAACCTCAGCTGACCTGGTTGCAGGGACATACGCTCATATTACCCGTAATATAACAGTATCCTGCGCGACAGATGGTAATCATGGCCGTTCGGTCGCCTGGGGCGCGCAAATGTTTAATTGTGCCTGCAAAATATATGTCCATGGTGGGGTCAGTGAACGCCGCCGCGAGGCCATAACGGCGTATGGTGCTGAAGTGATATGTGTTGAGGGCAATTATGATGATACGGTGCATCATGCCGCATCGGAAGCGGTGAAAAATAATTGGGTCACTGTCTCTGATACCTCTTATGAAGGCTATAGCAAAATTCCACGCATGGTGATGGAAGGCTATATGGTTATGGCCGCAGAGATCACTGAACAAATTGCTGCTTCACAGATTCCAACTCATGTTTTTATTCAGGCTGGCGTAGGGGGAATGGCCGCCGCCGTCTGTGCATATTTCTGGGAGGTCTGGGAAGAAAAAAGGCCCCGCTTTATTATAGTTGAACCGGATAAGGCAGATTGCCTGTATCAGTCCGCAGTCGCCGGAAAACCAACTATTGTAAAGGGGGATTTAGACACAGCCATGGCAGGCCTGGCCTGTGGTGAAATATCCATTCAGGCGTGGGAAATATTGAACAGGGGCGTAGATGATTTTCTTGTGATCCCTGACCAATATGCCTTTGATGCCATGAAAATTCTGGCCAGGGGCAAAGGCGGTGACAGTTCACTTGTTTCCGGCGAATCCGGTGCCGCAGGGTTGGGGGGGTTACTTGCCATCTGTAATGATGACCATATGCGTATCAAGCTGGGATTAGGTGAGACATCTTCTGTGCTTCTTATCGGCACTGAGGGCGATACTGACGAGGCCCTCTATCAGCAGATTGTATATGGGCGCTAATTTAGGAAAATGATTGACATTGCTCTAAGTTACCGGAAAGAAATTTAAAGATTAATGATACAATCATTTTGTATCTTATCACCCGATAAAATCAGTCTATACAAGTATTGACAATTAATTCCGCTTAAGGTTTATTCAGGGTATTACAGTGGAAAATTTATGAAGAAATATTTTTTTGAAAAAGCGTATCTCACGGATGGCTGGCATAATAATGTCCTGCTGACAGTAGATGACAACGGATTTATTTCTGCTGTGGAAGCAAATGCCAGCTCGGGGGACCATGAAAAAATTACCGGATACGCCCTCCCCGGTTTCCCAAATACTCATAGCCATGCCTTTCAGAAAATTCTGGCCGGGCGCACGGAATATCGGGCAAGTCATAAAGATAACTTCTGGGGCTGGCGGGAATTGATGTATCAGTTTGCCGGCTCTATTGATCCAGAGGATTTAACAAATATAGCCAGTTTCCTTTATCTGGAAATGTTGAAAGCCGGATATAGCTCTGTTGCTGAATTTCATTATCTGCACCACCAGCCGGGCGGTGTGGCCTATGATAATCCTGCTGAAATGTCCCATGCCATCATCACGGCGGCACAGACGGTGGGCATCGGCCTTACTCACCTGCCGGTTCTTTATATGCAGGGCGGTTTCGACAATAGGCCGCTGGCACAGAACCAAATGCGGTTCGGGCATGATGTGGAATCTTATCTTCGGTTGCTCGAGTGTCTTGGCGGTCATAAGATGGGTGTGGCTTTCCATAGCCTGCGCGCGGTGCCGGAGCAGGCAATGAGTGAGGTCTTGGCAGTCATCGACAGCCAGATGCCCGTTCATATCCACATTGCCGAACAGGTAAAAGAGGTAGAAGATTGCCAGAAGCAACTCGGCCAGCTTCCCGTTGAGTGGCTGTTGTCCCATCTGAATGTTGATAACCGCTGGTGCCTAGTCCATGCCACTCACATGACAGAGCATGAGATGACAGCACTGGCAAAATCCACTGCGTTAGTGAGTCTATGTCCAAGCACCGAGGCCAATCTTGGTGATGGTTTTTTTCCTCTGGCCAGTTTTTTAAATAGTGGCGGGCGCATCTCTGTTGGCTCGGACAGCAACAGTCTGATCGACCCATTGGAAGAATTAAGATGGCTGGAATATGGCGCGCGTTTGGTCACACAGCAGCGAAATATTGCTGCAAATGAAGCTGACCCTCATACGGGCAACGCATTATTCAATGCCATCCAAAAAGGCGGAGCGCAGGCTCTGGGACAGCAGACCGGGGCCATCTGCGTCGGTTATCGGGCAGATATTAACATTGTGGATAATATTCTGTTAGGCCAGGTTCCCGATAATCACATTCTTGATGGGCTCATATTCAACGGCAATCGCGGTGACATCAAACATGTCATGGTGGCTGGAAAATGGTCAATCAAAGATCGACATCACGCCCTGGAAGAAAAAATTACTGCTGATTACCAAAAAACAATCGCCAGGTTAGGGGATGAAATATGACTGAAACAATCACCGCCGCACTTCCTTTATATATGAAGGTCAAAAACCACATCATTGAGCAGATTGAATCCGGCGTTCTGAAACCCCATGAAAAAATCTCATCTGAAAATCAATTGGTCAAAATATTTGGTATTTCCAGAATGACAGTTAACCGCGCGGTGCGGGAATTAACAGACGAGGGGTTACTGGTGCGTCTTGCCGGGGTCGGCACATTCGTTGCTGAGCCCAAAGCCCAGAGCCATCTGCTGGAGGTTCATGATATTGCTGATGAGATACGTGCCCGGGGTCACCATTATTCGAGAGATGTTATCGACCATAAATATGCCTCGGTTAAGCCGGATATTTTAGCGCGCATGTCACTGCCACCGAAAACTTCAGTTTTTCAATGCCTGATCCTGCATTTTGAACAATATATGCCGATCCAGATGGAAAACAGATATGTCAATCCACTGGTGTTTCCTGAATTTGGCCAGACTGATCTGACCAGAATCACACCCTATGAATATCTTATGGCGGAGGCGCCGCTACAGAAGGCTGAGCATGTTGTGTCCGCGATCAGTCCGAAAAATTCTGTCCGTGAAGCGCTGAAGTTAAAAGAAAATGAACCCTGCCTGTTGCTGGAGCGGCGTACATGGGTAAAAGATCAGGTTGCTACCTATGTTCAGCTTTACCATCCCGGCACCCGCTATAGCCTGAAAGATCAGTTTACTCAGTGAGAGTCAATTTTTGAATGATGGCCTTGGCGATAACATCCGCCTGGCCGAGGGCTGGCGCCTTATGAAAGCTGAAGGCGGGATATTTCTTTGCCGCCGCTTCAATCTTGTCCTGTATTTCTGATAGTAGGTGTCCTGAAAATAACAGAAAAGGCAGGACTATAATATGGGGGTAATGGGACTGGCCTGCCTGAGTAAGAGCGGTGTCCAAAGGCGGTGAATTTTCGGTGGAATAACAATATCTGATGTCGCCGAAATCCAGCCAGTCGTGGAGCTTCCGGCATAGATTTATCGTCTGGTCGGAAACCTTCCGGTCAGCCGACCCGCGACCAACCACCAGTAATTTACAGTCTTCCAGAGGGAAGTCAGGCATGACGGATTGGATAGCAAAAATCGCGGTGTCTATCACAGGTGGTATCAGCCCCAGAGCGCTGCCATAATGCAGGTGAACTTCAGGATGATTTTTTTTGAACTGGGCTAATATTTCCGGTATGTCATTTCGTGTATGATCTGCGTTATAAAGAGTTATCGGCTGAACAATGATCTCGCGTCCGCCACGATTGTATATTTCCTGTAGGGCTTCACCGATGGCGGGCGGATTAAATTTTAAAAAGGCACCAGTGACAGGTTGGGGGGCAAGTTTTTTTCGGATCCTTCTCACCAGACTGTGGAATTCTTTCACGGCTTCCGGATTCTGGCTGCCATGACCACATAACAATACTGCGGGGGGAAGCTCTGTTTCTACTTTGCTCATAGGGCTACTATATACTTTCGATCATTTTCTCAAAAATATCCCTTTCTCTATATCCATCCTCCATATCCCAGCCACCGAATATTGGCCAGATAAAATTTTCACTCAGATATTCAATGTCGGCATCTTCCGGCGTGGTATTTTTAAGGCGATATACGGTTCTGTTGAGATTCTTAATAAATTCAAAGATAATGCTTTCTTTAAAATCAACATTTTTCAGGACATAGTTTGTTTCTTCCAGAAATAAATCCAGTTCCATCAGTATTTTTTTCACATAAAAGTCATCAAGTCCTCTGAGAACCAATTTCCATCGATTTCTTGTTTCGGGTGCGGTTCCATGAAAAAATTCTTTAAAATTTGTTTGGTTAGATAATTTGTCTAATAAATCTGAATCATAAGGGCCATATTTGGAGGCTTCCAGAAAAATACCGATCATTGCTTTTTTGAAAGTGGTAAATTGTTTACGGTAATTACTTTTAATCAGTATTCTTTTTTGCTTAT